>DIDQ01000119.1 GCA_002418215.1 Anaerolineales bacterium UBA5796 | reverse complement strand
CGGAACCCCCGGCTGCCACCGAACCCGCCGCCGCCGAGCTGGTCGCGTTCAAGATCGCGGTCATGCCCATCCTCGACAACCTGCCCATGTACGTGGCCGAGGCCGAGGGTCTGTTCGCCAAATACGGGATCACGGTCGAGTTCGTGCCGGTCGCCTCAGCCCCCGAACGGGACCAGTTGGTCGCCGCCGGCCAGGCCGACGGGATGATCAACGAGACTCTCTCGACCATGTTCTTCAACCGCGAAACCGTCCAGATGCAGGTGGTGCGCTTCGGACTGGTCCCTGCCGAAGGGTCCGGGCATTTCTTCATCCTGGCCTCGGCCCAGAGCGGCATCACCACCCCCGAAGGGCTGAAAGGCATCGAGATCGGCGTCTCGCAGGGGACGATCATCGAATACATGACCGAGCGCGTCCTGACCGCCGAGGGCCTGGCTGCCGACGAGATCAAGACCATCGCCGTACCCAAGATCCCCGACCGGATGGCGCTGCTGGCCTCGGGCGAAATTTCCGCCGCCGTGATGCCCGATCCGTTGGCGGCGCTGGCCGTCCAGTCTGGGGCGGTGATCGTCACCGACGATTCGCAATATCCGCAATATGGGCAGAGTGTCTACTCCTTCCGCAAGGATTTCATTGACGCCCACCCGGAGGCGATGAAGGGCTTCCTGGCCGCGGTCGAGGAGGCCATCGCCCTGATCAACGCTGACCCGGCCAAGTACAGCGGACTGCTGGCTGAAAAGCAGCTTGTCCCGCCGCCGCTGCTTGAGTCTTATATACTGCCGCTCTACCCGACGGCCGGCATCCCCACCGAAGCCGACTGGGCCGACATGCTCGAATGGGCCAAAGCCAAAGGCCTGCTCGACGTGGACGTGGCTTACGCCGACTCGGTCACGGACGCCTATTTGCCGTAGTCAACGTGTTGTAACGACTTTAGTCGTTCCAATAGAGCGACTTAAGTCGCTACTACGAGAAAAGCCATTGAACAGGTTGGTGGTAAAATCCACCCGCCTGTTTTTTTGACATTCCCGCGAGTGCGTCGCACCTGCCCGTTGGGATAAAACCGTTTAGCCGGGCCGACTTCCAGCCAGGGAAAACCCGTCAAACATGGTGCGACGCACCATCTACCTGCCTGCATGATCGAACTCCGCATCCTCACTTTTGGCTATTCCCACCAGCCGCCCATCTTCGAGCGCTTCGACTGGACCGTCGGACGCGGCGAGGCCTGGGCGGTGCTTGGCCCGTCGGGCTGCGGCAAGACCACCCTGCTCTACCTGCTGGCCGGGCTGCGCTTCCCGTCCGCCGGGGAGGTGCTCGTAAACGGCCAGCCGCTCACCCGTCCGCGCCCGCAAACGGGACTCATTTTGCAGGACTACGGCCTGCTGCCCTGGGCCACCGTCCGGGAGAACGTCCGCCTGGGACTGCGCGTCCGCAACTTTTACGGCCCGGACGGGACTCACGCCCCGGCCGGGCGCCGTCCTTCGCTGGATGTCGAAGCGTGGCTGGGACGCCTGGGACTGCTCCCGTTTGCGGACCAGTACCCGTCCCGGATTTCGGGCGGCCAGCGCCAGCGGACGGCGATTGCCCGCACCCTGGCCCTGCGCCCCGACCTGCTGCTGATGGACGAGCCGTTCTCGTCGCTCGACGCTCCCACCCGTGAGAGCCTGCAAACCCTGACGCAGGAACTGTGCGCCGAGCAAGGCCTGACGCTGGTGATCGTGACCCACGCCATCGAGGAAGCCGCCGTGCTGGGGCGCAAGATCCTGTTGCTCGGCCCGCACAACACCGCCGCCGCCGTGATCGAAAACCCCGGCGCGGCCCGGGCCGATTTCCGCCACAGCGACGCCTACCAGTCCCTGTGCCGCAGCCTGCGCCAGCAGATGGAGTCCCCCGCATGAAGCGCCGGGACGTGGCCCTCGCCTTCGCCGCCCTGGTGCTTTTGTGGCAGGCGGCGGCGATGCTGGTGGATCTGCCCATCCTGCCCGCACCGTGGACGGTGGCCCGGGTTTTCGTCAGCGAGTTGGTCAACGGCAGCCTGTGGGTCAATTTCCTGGCGAGTTTCTGGCGGGTGACGGCCAGCATGGCCCTCTCGGTGGCGCTGGCCGCCCCGGCAGGGCTGGCCCTCGGCCAGTCGCAGCGGATGAACCGCATTTTCTCCCCTGTAATTTACCTGCTCTACCCCATCCCGAAAGTCGTGTTAGTGCCGGTGGTGCTGCTCTTCCTGGGCATCGGCGACACAGCCAAGATTTTCCTGATCTTCCTGATATTATTTTTCCAGGTGCTGGTGCTCGTCCGGGACCAGGCAGCCGGCCTGCGTCCAGAGTTGATCCAGTCGGTGCGCAGCCTGGGGGCAGGACGCCGCGCTCTGTTCCGCTACGTTTATCTCCCGGCCTCGCTGCCCGCCATCCTGACCGCCCTGCGCCAATCCATCGGCACGGCGGTGGCGGTGCTCTACATCACCGAGTCGTTTGCGACCAAGGTGGGCCTGGGCTATTACATTGTCTTCAACGGGGGGACGCTGCTCGACTACCCGGCCATGTACGCCGGGGTGGCGGCCCTCAGCCTGCTCGGCCTGGGCCTGTACTTCACCGTGGACTGGCTGGAGAGAAGGTTGTGCCCGTGGCAGGCTGCGGGATGAAGGGCGCTATTGCCCTCTCAATACCTGTCTGATCTTCATATCTTCCCCGCTGATTTCTATCATCAAATCCCCGCCGCGCCGGTTGAGGTAATTGCGCGGCCCATAATTGACCCGCCAGTTCGAACCGTTATCGAATTGCTGGGTAATCGTAATGAAACTTTGAACCACATCCACGCCCAACTCGCGGGCGCGCTTGTTGGCGGTCGCCATCACGCGGGCGAGGGTCACAGCCATATCGTCTTTCAGCACATCAGCAGATAGGGTAGCCATAAAAACTCCTTACTCGGTAAACACGGCTTGTGTATCGTCCATTTCACGCACCCGTCCAGTGGGTGCTATCAGATAAATCACCATTTGAGTAACGACAAATTCACCAACGTAATCAGCGCCTTTCAGGTCAGGGTCGTCGCGGACGGCGCGTTTGTCGGTTTCACCGGGTTCCTGCAAATAGTCGTTGCCCGTATTCGGATGCGTGTGAAACGAGGCGACGATTTCAAGGTCATTGACGCTGCACTTTGGATGCGGTGGGACCTGGATAGCATCTTGCCTTCCTCTCGGCCAGCGAATAACTCTAAATCTTCCATCCGCATCCTGGACGACAAAGCCGCCTTCCTCATGTCCGCCGGTCAACCCGGGCCGGGACTCTATCCATGCCTGTTGCAGCGCGGCGCGGACATCGGTGTTGAACAAGACGGCTCTCGGCGTTAGCGGCATGGAGAGATTATAGCATGTCGAAAGGGAGGAAATGCCATTACTCCAGGGAGCGATGGGCGCGTCGCTCCTTGATTTTTTTGGCTTTGTCGACTTAGCCGGGAATATCTCGTCAAGAAAACCATTTATCTCGCCGAGAAAAGTAATTTTCCTGATTCTAACGGAATTTGTGGTTTTGCCTGGAAACCATCCACGAATAGGCCACGAATACTCGAATTGGAGCCGTCCCATTCGTGAATTCGTGCAAATTCGTGGACGGTTTGGGTAAAAAATACGTCAACCACAAAATCCAGCAGAATCAGTAATTTTCAAGGCGAGATAATCAAAAAGCTCGGCAAGATATTTGAGGTTGCGCTTTGAGACGCACCCGTTCCTTACTGGGATTTGGGTGTTTCACGGCAGTAATCAGGGCAGACTTTGGAAGTCTTTTCCGGCTGTATAATATGAGCGTTCACACAAGGATGGGTCTATGGCTAGGAAATTTGCCCCGCTTTTGTGCTTCTGCCTGCTCATGGTGGGCTGCGGTCAGGTTCCCGAAGAGGGCGCGCCTGCCCCGCAGGCGACTGTCACGTCTGGCGTGGCAACCCCCCGCCCAACCCCTCAAGTTGACATCGTCACCGAAACCCCTGCCCCCACCCCCGACGCCCTAGCCGCCCTTAATCTTGACCCCGAAGTCGAAGAACTTTTCGTGTCCCAATCCGTGCAGTTTGTACCGGGCGAAGGGGGGATGATAACGGTGGATGACTACACAACCTCAAACAAGGAAAGCATAAAACTCGGCGGTTTTGCCCGGGTCGACACCGACAACGGCCTCAACCCCAACATCCTCACGGCACTTGACCAGCAAGGTAATACCTACGCCTATAACCCCGATTTCGGATGGTTTAAGGTGCCGGAAGTTTTTACTAGCGTCTTTAGAGCCAATGAAATTGAAAACTATACCACAGTAACAGAAGAGTATTTTAACGATGGCAGAGCAAACATTGTTACAAGTCTTATTGATGATAGTAGTCCCTCTATTTCAGAGGATTCTACAGGTACACAATATTGGGTAACTTATAATTTAATTTCAAACACTCTTGAAATAGGCTTTTTTCCTAATGGAGCATCACGTATGGCCCAAGATCAGTATCCAGAACAATATAGTAATACTTATTTTGATTCTAATAAAAGACCTTTCGCTTGGACAGGTTTTTATAGAGTAATCCTTAATTCCAGCGATGTAATCTACGTTAATGCTAGGACATCAATAAATGAAATCCAAAAGGGTGATAGACAAAAAATCAATCTCTTTTTTGGATACGATGAGGCAACATATATTCAGTTAGTATCACCAGTCTTAAGTAATGGAAACAATGAATTACAAGGGATTCTTATGCATGATGCTGATAAAGGCATATTGGATATCACAGCAATACTAGCTCCTCCAGATGAGAAATTTGATCCAAACACAAAAGGTTCGGCTAGCTATTCAAGTCCGAATGTAGCTAGTTTACAAGAGCCAGGAGAATTGATTTCCCTTTTCAAAAATGAAGAAATAAAAAGGATAACGGAATTATTGTCATTTAAAGACAAGACTAAACATCATGTCGTAACAACGCCGATTACAACTTTGCCTAAATTGCTTTCAAAACATATTCTTCTTGCTGGCGCAGAACGTTGATCTTGTATACAGAATACAAGCTTTATTCTTTACTTTTTTTGTGCTAATCTTTTTCTATGAGTCTTGCTAAGCGGATTGGTTTGGTATTATTGCTTATTATCGTCATTTCGTTTTTTCGTGTACCTCAAATCCAAGCAGCCTGCAGCTTCGACCAGTACGGCAACTGCGGTGGGAGCTGTACCTACGGAACCTGCCAGCAGGTCGGGAGCTCCTGTACCTGCGTGACAACCTGCGTTGCAACCGGAGGGGGCAGAACCTGCGAAGCGGAACAAAGCTGTACGGCAGTCGGTTTGTGTAACGGCGGGAACTACGCCTGCTATCCGGGCACCATCTGCTGTCGTCCTTGCCCGCCCACCAATACTCCAACACCGAAACCCGGCCCCACGAGCACACCAGTTCCGGTCTGCAACATAACTTGTTTGCAAAGCGAACAACCTACTGATTGTAGTACAAGACCAGAATGTAATACAGGAAGCTGTTTTCCTGTATGCAATTACTGTACAGGAGTTTGGGCATGTACCGCTGGAGGATCAAGTTGTAATACTCTTTGTGATTTATGGTCGAATTGGACTTGTACTCAAGACGGGGTAACGGAGACAAGATACTGCATATCTCCTCAAATATGTTCACAAGTAGCCCAGGCACGACAGCCCTGCTCCGGCACCACCCCCACCCCAACCCCCCAGCCGGGCGCCCCCCCACCTGCAACGCCTGGGGGTCTATAAACATCAACAACTGTACTCAAGCCGGCTGGCAGAGCACCCCCAAGTCCCCCAACTGCATAACCGGCACAAGGACCAACCAGACCCTCTACCTTTCCTCCTCGGGCGCAACCCGGATGGCTTTTTACAATGCCCCCGACACCGCAACCAACTGTTCGAACGTTGCCGACGGGGACTATACCACCCCCCAGACCTACGCCACCTCCCGAAGCTGGAACCTGTCCGTAGGCTACGAAAACAAAAAAGTCTGCGCCCGTTTTATAAACAATAACGGCGACGCCAAGTGCGGGGCCTTGATTCAGTATACCGCCCCCACCCCCACCTTCACTCCCTCTCCCACCCCGACCCCATATATCCGTGTCCGCACCTACAAGCCCGACGGCACCAACCAGACGGCATCCCTCTTGTGCAAAGTCAACTGCGCCAACTCCCCCTGCATCTACAACAACGCCGGAAACCCCTGCCAAAGCAATCTGGCCCTTGCCGATTTCCCCCTGGCGGGCGGGCAGTTCAACCGGGGCGGGGGCATGTGCTTACAACGCCAGTCTCGCAAACAGAGCAATTCCACCCGCGCCGCATCGAGCGGACGGCCTTCTGTCGCCTGGACGGGGCGAAAGCCATCGCCATTTCTTCCTCTCATTAACGCCCTCATTAACGCTTCGTTAGCGCCTGCGCTGTAAGATGGAACCATATTTCTTTCACGGGAGCGCCTATGCAGCGTGGATTCACCAGCGGATTGAACAGCAGCCGGCTCGAAGCAGGCGAAACGCAGCTCAAGGTCGAGAAGATCCAGCTCAACTTTGGCGGCGTGACGGCCCTTTTCGACGTCAGCCTGGAGGTCCGCCAAAGCGAGATTCTGGCCATCATCGGCCCAAACGGGGCGGGCAAGACCAGCCTGCTCAACTGCATCAGCGGCCTGTACCACCCCCAAAAGGGCCGCATCGTCTACGCCAACGGCAGGGAACACGAGATCACCCGCATGAAGCCGCACCAGATCGCCCGGCTGGGGATCGCCCGTTCCTTCCAGAACATCGAACTGTTCCGCCACATGACCGTGCTCGACAACCTGCTCTCCGGGGCGCACGTCCACATGCGCAGCAACCTGCTCAGCAGCCTGGTCTACTGGGGGCCGGCCCAACGTGAGCATATCCGCTTCCGCCGTTTCGTCGAAGACATCATTGACCTGCTCGAAATCGAAGCCATCCGTTCCAACACGGTTGGCTCGCTTTCTTATGGCTTGCAGAAACGGGTCGAGATGGGACGCGCCCTGGCCATGCAGCCCTCCATCCTGCTCCTGGACGAACCCATGGCCGGGATGAACTCGGAGGAAAAGGAAGACATGGCCCGCTTCATCCTCGACATCAACGAGGAGCACGGCGTGACCATCGTCCTGATCGAGCACGACATGGGCGTGGTGATGGACATCAGCGACCGGATCGCGGTACTCAACTTCGGCCAGAAGATCGGCGAGGGCACCCCGGACGAGGTCCGCAGCAACCCGCACGTGGTCCAGGCCTATCTCGGCGAGGAGAAGAAATCCTTCCCCTTCAAATTCAGCCTCAAGGACGAAAACGGAAATGGGAATGGGAATGGAAGCGGAGCGCAGGTGGACCATGATTGAAACCCTCCCCCAATTCCTGAAAGAACACGCCGAAAAGACGCCGGACAAGACCGCCATCCGCTTGCGGGACTATGGCATCTGGCAAGCCGTCACCTGGAAAGACTATTACGAACACGTCAAATACCTGGCTCTCGGGATGATCAGCCTGGGGCTGAAACCCGAAGAGACGATCGCCATTATCGGCGACAACCGCCCCGAATGGGTGATGGCCGAACTGGCCGCCCAGAGCGTGAGGGCCAAGTCCATCGGCATTTACCAGGACTCGGTCGTCAAGGAGATGATCTACATCTTCAACCATGCGGATGTCTCGTTCATCGTGGTCGAAGACCAGGAGCAGGTGGACAAGATCCTGGAGATGTGGGACGAACTCAAGGGTGTCAAGAAAGTCATTTATTACGATCCCAAAGGATTGCGCAACTATACCGAAGACTTCCTGCTCTACTTCCCGGATGTGGAAGAACTGGGCCGCAAATACGACCAGGAGAACCCCGGCTGGTTCGAGAAACGTTTGGCCGAGGGTAAAGGCTCGGACCTGGCGATCCTGTCAACCACCTCCGGCACGACCGGCAACCCCAAACTGGCAATGTTGACCCATAAATCCATGGTGAGCATGGGCCGCAACCTGATGTCGGTGGACCCGCTCCAACCGGACGATGAATTCGTCTCTTTCCTGCCCCTGGCCTGGATTGGCGAACAGATGCTGGGCCTGTCCTGCGGCTTGCAGGTCGGTTTCACGATCAACTTTCCCGAGGAACCTGAGACCGTCCAACACGATATCCGCGAGATCGGGCCGCAAGTCATGTTCAGCCCGCCACGCATCTGGGAGAACCTGGTCAGCCAGGTGCAGGTCAAGATCGAGGACAGTTCGTGGCTCAAGAAGAAACTTTACGCCTGGGCCATGCCGGTTGGCTACCAGATGGCCGACCTGAACTTCCGCAAGCAAAAGCCGTCAGGCGGGATGAAACTCAAATACTTTTTGGCCGACTGGCTCATCTTCCAGGAGATCAAGGATCACCTCGGCCTGAGGCACCTGAAACGCGCCTATACCGGCGGCGCGGCCCTGGGTCCGGATGTGTTCCGCTTCTTCCACGCCCTGGGGGTGAACCTGAAGCAGATCTACGGCCAGACCGAGATCAACGGGATCGCCGTCGTCCACCGGGATGGAGACGTCAAGTTCCAGACCGTCGGCACGCCCATCCCCGAAACCGACATCAAGATTGACGAGAGCGGCGAGATCCTGATGCGCTCCCCGGCCATGATGGAAGGCTATTACCGCAACCCGGAGGCTACGGCTGAGTCCTTGATTGACGGCTGGCTGCACTCCGGCGACGCGGGTTACTTCGACGAAGACGGCCACCTGATCGTGATAGACCGGGCCAAAGACGTGATGACCCTGCACGACGGGACCAAGTTCAGCCCGCAGTTCATCGAGAACAAACTGAAATTCAGCCCCTACATCAAGGAAGCGGTGGTCTTCGGCGGCGATTGGCCGTTCGTGACGGCGATGGTCAACATCGAGTTCCCCAACGTGGGCAAATGGGCCGAGAATAACCTGATCGCCTACACCACCTACACCGACCTGGCCCAGAAGACGCGGGTTTATGAACTCATCCGCAAGCACGTGGAGGCCGCCAACGCCGACCTGCCGCCGGCGGCCCGCATCCGGCGCTTCCTGCTGCTGCACAAGGAGCTGGATGCCGACGACGCCGAGTTGACCCGCACCCGCAAAGTGCGCCGCAAACTGGTGGCCCAGCGCTACGAAGACATCATCTCGGCCCTCTACAGCAGCAACCCGCACGTGGATATTGACCAATCCATCACCTACCAGGACGGGCGCACCGCCCGCATCCAGACCCGCCTGGCGATTGACACTTTGGAAACCAGCGAGTGACGCATGGACCTGTTCATTCAACTCACCCTGACCGGCCTGACCAACGGGGCCATCCTGGCCCTGGCCGCCCTCGGTTTTGTGCTTATCTATAAATCCAGTGACGTGATCAACTTCGCCCAGGGCGAATTCCTGCTGGTCGGCGCGTATGTCATTTTTGGCATGGTGGCCCAGTTCGGTCTGCACTGGACCCTGGGCATGTTCCTGACCGTGATCGTTGCCGTTGCCCTGGGCGTGATGGTCGAGCGCCTGGTGCTGCGCCCGATGATCGGCGAGCCGATCATCTCGGTCATCATGGTGACCATCGGCCTGAGCAGCCTGCTCAAGGCCATCGTATTCACCATCTGGGGCAACCTGCCGAAGGCTTTCCCATCCTTTATCCCCAGCGAACCGGTCAAAATCCTGGGCGCGACCATCGGCGAGGACCGGCTGTGGGCCATCGTGATCGCGATCGCCATGCTGGGACTGTTCAACTTCTTCTTCCGCCGTTCGAAGGAAGGCATCGCCATGCGGGCCGTGGCCGACGACCAGCAAGCCGCCCTGAGCATGGGTATCAGCGTCAAGAAGATCTTCGCCTGGGCCTGGTCCATTGCCGCCGCGACGGCAGCCATCGGCGGCGCGCTGCTGGCGAATATCGTCGGCGTGAGCGGGGACGTGGCCCACTTCGGCCTGCGGGTCTTCCCGGTGGTCATCCTCGGCGGCCTGGACTCGGTCCCCGGGGCGATCATCGGCGGCATCATCATCGGCCTGCTGGAACAGTACACCGGCGGCTACATCGGCCAGGGCCTTAACCAGGTGTTGCCTTTCGTCGTGTTGATCTTCATCCTGATGGTGCGCCCGTATGGGTTGTTCGGGCAGGAAATTATCGAGCGCGTTTAGTCACATTGTCTGATAGTCAAATGGCCGAATCGTCAAAAGCGGCCACCAGACTATCTGACTAACAGACTATCCAACTAACAGACTATTGGACTAATCTATGATCTCTGGCATCTTCCACTCGACCTACGAAAAAGACATGGCCCTGCGGCGGACGCACGCCCAAAAGATCCGGCTGGTCTTGATCGTCATCTTTATACTGGTCTTCCCCTTCCTGGCCAACCGCTATTACCTGACCCTGGCCAACCAGGTCGGGATCGCCGTCATCGGGGCCATCGGGCTGAACATCCTGGTCGGTTACACCGGGCAGATCAGCCTCGGCCAGGGCGGGTTCATGGCCGTCGGCGCGTACACGGCCGGCATCCTGACCGCCCGGATGGGCATGCCCTGGTGGGCTTCGACCATCGTCGCCTGCTTCGCCACCGCCCTGGTCGGGACGGTCTTCGGCATCCCCTCCCTGCGCTTGAAGGGCTTGTACCTCGCCATCGCCACCCTGGCCGCCCAGGAGATCATCCTGTGGGCGGTAAAGAATTGGGACGCCTTGACCGGCGGCGTGGACGCCCTGGTGGTGCCTAATCCTGAATTATTCGGCATCCGCATGAACACCGATTTCAACTTTTACTGGCTGGTGTGGATCTTGGTGGTGATCGTCACCATCGCCTCGGTCAACCTGTTCCGCACGCATTTTGGCCGGGCCTTTATCGCCATCCGTGACCAGGACATTGCCGCTTCGGTCATGGGCGTGGACCTGTTCAAGTACAAACTGCTGGCCTTCGCGGTCTCGTCCTTCCTGGTCGGGCTGGCCGGGGCGTTGACCGCCCACTACCGCAGCATCGTCACCTGGGAACGCTTCACGGTGGATGTCTCGGTGACCTACCTCGCCATGATCATCATCGGAGGCCTGGGATCCATTACCGGGTCCTACCTGGGCGCGACGTTCATGACCCTGCTGCCGGTCGTGCTGACCAACCTCGGGCGGGCGGTCAAGACCTCCTTCCCGGTGATTGACAGCATTATCCCCTTCGTCCAGCAGGGCATGTTCGGCCTGGTCATCATCCTGTTCCTGATCCTCGAGCCAGAGGGCCTGAACAAGATATGGAAGAACATCAAGGACTATTTCCGTCTGTGGCCGTTCAGTTATTGACCTGCCCAGACTCATCGAGGAACCATCACATGCAAGGAGGTGTGTATCGTCCGAGTCACGAAGGAATGCTCCATACCGATCCAATCTCGCCTATGAACCTTTCCAAAGGAGGAACAGATGTCTCGTAAAATCAAAAGTGTGTTTTTTGTGCTGGTGATCGCCAGCCTGGTCCTGACTGCCTGCGGCGGCGGTGGCGGCGGCAGCGAAGACGCCACCCCCATCAAAGTCGGGGCTATCTTCGACCTGACCGGCGCAACCGGTGATGTCGGCACGCCCTACTCTGAGGGCGTGAAAGGCTACGTGGAGTGGCTGAACGCCAAAGGCGGCGTCGAAGGCCATCCTATCGAGCTGGTCTCCGCCGACTACGCCTACAAGGTGGATGTGGCCGAGCAGTTGTACAGCCAGTATGTCTCTGAAGGCGTGGTAGCCTTCATGGGCTGGGGTACGGGAGATACCGAAGCCCTGCGGACCAAGATCGCCGAAGACAAGATCCCCTTCATGTCGGCGTCCTACTCCGCCGCGTTGCTGGATATGACCGCCGCGCCTTACAACTTCCTGATCGGCACTTCCTACTCCGACCAGGCTATCATCGCCGTCCGTTGGGCGATTGACGACTGGGCCGCCAAAGGCAACAGCGACAAGCCCAAGGTCGCCCTGATCCACCACAACAGCCCCTTTGGCCAATCCCCGGTGGAAGACGCCAAGGCCTTCGCCGAGGCCAACGGCGCTGAGTTCATGAGCCTGCCCATGCCCGCTGGCGTGACCGATTTCGTGGCCGAGCTTGCCCAGATGCAGACCTTCGGCGCCAATTACGTCATCGTCCACACCGTATCCAGCCCGGCGGCCGTCCTGCTCAAGGACGCCAAGAGTCAGGGTTTCGGCGCCCAGTTCATCTGCCTGAACTGGTGCGCGGATGAAATCCTGGTCAACCTGGCCGGCGACGCAGCCGAAGGCGTGATGGGCGCCCTCCCCTTCGCCCCGCCCACCTCCCCCGTCCCCGGCCATGAGGCTGCGGCTGAGTTCCTGCAAGGGCAGGGCAAGACCCTCGAAGCGGCCACCCTGCACTACACCCAGGGCTGGTGGACCATGGCCACCATGGTCGAAGGCATCCGCCGCGTGCTCGCCGACGGCAAGGAAGTCAACGGTGAGAACATCCGCGCCGCCCTCGAAACCATCCAGAACTTCAGCACCGGCGACGTGACCACGGCCATCTCCTTCTCCGCGACCAGCCACAAGGGTAACAACGCCCTCAAACTGTTCCAGGTCGAAGGCGGCAAGTGGACCGAAGTCAGCGACTTCATCTCGGCTGAATGACCAGTGACCAGTAATCTGTAACCAGTAACCAGTGGGCAGTCGCTTTGTTTACTGCCCACTGGTTACACACCTGAAAACTGACGACTGAACACTGATAACTGGAATACTATGCTAAGTCTAAACAACATCGAAGTCATTTACAACGATGTCATCCTGGTGCTGAAAGGCATGTCCATCCAGGTGCCGGAGGGAAAGATCGTCGGACTGCTCGGCTCGAACGGGGCGGGCAAGTCCACCACCCTCAAGGCCATCTCCGGCCTGCTCAAGCCCGAAGACGGCGAAGTGACCGACGGCTCGATCGAGTTCTTCGGCGAAGTGATCCACCACAAGGACGCGGCCGACATCGTCCGTCAGGGCATCTTCCAGGTCATGGAGGGACGCCGCGTCTTCGAACATCTCACTGCCGAAGAGAACCTGATCGCGGGCGGCTACATCCGCCGGGACGCCAACCTCAAACCTGACCTGGAAATGGTCTACACCTATTTCCCGCGCCTCAAAGAGCGCCGCACCCAGACGGCCGGCTATCTCTCCGGCGGCGAACAGCAGATGCTCGCCATTGGGCGGGCCTTGATGGCCAAACCCAAGCTGATGATGCTGGATGAACCCTCCCTCGGCCTGGCTCCCCTGCTGGTGCTCGAAATCTTCGACATCATCAAGCGCATCAACGCCGAACAGGGAACCACCATCCTGCTGGTCGAACAGAACGCCAACCTGACCCTGGGCGTGGCCGACTACGCCTACATCATGGAAAGCGGGCGAATCGTGCTCGAAGGCTATCCCGACGACCTGAAACAGAACGCCGACGTGCGTGAGTTCTACCTGGGCCTCACCGAAGTCGGCTCGCGCAAATCCTACCGCGACGTGAAACACTATAAACGGCGCAAGAGATGGTTGTCGTAGGATAGTCTGGTGGTCGCGTAGTCGGATAGTCGCGTAGTCTGTTAGTCGTTTATCCCGACCACCTGACTACGCGACCACCCGACCAAGCGACCACGCGACTACCCGACTAATTGACTAACTAACCATGAATCTTCCCGATCTAATTCGACACCTCGCCGCCAACGCCCCCGGGTTTGCCCGCCGTTTAAACGAGGCCGGTCTCAGCCCGGACTCGATCCGCACCCCCGAAGACCTGGACGCGCTGCCCGTCATCCGCAAGGACGACCTGGTCGAGTTCCAGGCCGCCGATCCGCCCTTTGGCGGGTTCCTGGCCTGCCGTCCAGATGAGTTGAAACGCGTTTTCCAGTCGCCGGGTCCCATCTACGATCCCGAATCCCGCGTCGCCGACTACTGGCGCTGGGAATCCGCCATGCAGGCGGCCGGTTTCGGCCCCAGCGACCTGGTCATCAACTGCTTTGGCTACCACTTGACCCCTGCCGGGGCCATGTTCGAGGAGGGACTGTGGGCTGCCGGTTGCGCGGTCATCCCCGGCGGCGTCGGCAGCCAGGAGCAGCAAGCGCGCGTCCTGCACGACCTGAAAGTGACCGGCTACGTCGGCCTGCCCTCGTATCTCAAGGCGTTGATCGAAAAAGCCGCCGAACTGGGCCTGGAACTGTACATCAAAAAGGCTTTTTTCACCGCCGAGCCGCTCCCGCCCTCGCTGCGGGCCTGGCTGAACGAGCACGGCGTCCCGGTGGCCCGCCAGGGCTACGGCACCGCCGAATGCGGCAACCTGGGCTTCGAATGCGAGCAGGAAGACGGCTGGCACCTGCCCGAAGACGCCATCATCCAGGTTTGTGACATTAATTCTGGGCAGCCCCTGCCCCCCGGCGAGACCGGCGAGATCGTCGTCACCCTGCTCGTTGAGGATTACGCCCTCGTCCGGTTCGGGACCGGGGACCTGTCCTCGTTAAATCCAGAGCTTTGCCCCTGTGGGCGGCCCTCGTCCCGGCTGATGGGCTGGCAGGGCCGCATTGGCGACGCCGTGAAGGTGCGCGGCATGTTCCTGCATCCCAGGCAGGTGCGCGACTTTATGGCTCGTTATCCCGAAGTGACCCGCTGGCAGGCGGTCGTCACCCGCCAGGAACACAAAGACTTTCTGGCCCTGCGCATCCTCACGGCCCCAGGCGCAGATAATCCCTCCCTGACGGCTTCGATAGCCAGAGCCGCCCGCGAGGCGATCAAATTCCAACTGGAAGTCACCGCCGTCCCCGAACTCCCGTCAGATGCGCCTCCCATCCGCGACGAGCGCATCTGGGAATAACCGGCCTCACCCGCCGCCTTCCGGGATGTTTCACCAGGGACGGCGGCGTGAGCGAGTTTCTCGCCAGAAACTAATTAAGTGGGCAAGTTTGATGAAATTAATTATGTCCACCCACGAATGGCGTTTGCGATTCGAATGTAATCAACGTGAGGGCGGTCAGAAACGGCGGGCGGAAGAATGATAATCGGCCTTAGGTCCTGAGAAAATTTTGCCAGACCGTCAGATAGTTTTTGTTTCTGCAATTCTTCGGCCCGGTTGCGGTTGACCTGGATCGAATAATCATCCAACACAGTGACCAGCGCCTGGTCAAAAGCCTTATGGTGGAGAGCGCACAGAGCCAGACCGTTCCTTGTTTCATCTGTACTGTTTTCGTGGTTTACCGGGATGATGTGCGCGGCTTCAACCAATTTGAGTTGCATTCCGCACACGGCGCAATGAAAACCGTAGGCATTTAGAACACGTTTGCGGAAACCAACATCCCTCAATTTTTTGCTGACAGATACAACGGTCGTTTTGCGAACAACATTCTGGATTTGAATATCAGCTTCGTTAACCTCCGGGTTTTGGGCAATTTCGCTCAATACAGCCAAATCTTTCTGTGACTGACCAAAATCATGCAGTGGTTCCAGGCTCTGTAAATATTCGACAAAGAAATCCGGCCGGAAAGCAATCGCCACCTCTTTATTGCCCTTGTCGCAAGGCTCAAAGCCGTTGATATATGCTTTTCGCAGGGCATCTTCCCTGATTTGAATTGAAGGAGACGCTCCTAATTTTCCCAGGTGCTTCCTCACATCAAAGCCAGCAAAGACTTCTGCCTCTTTCCACCAACCAAGAACCAGTGTCTTTCCACCGTTCAACAGTTCAAAGTGGTCAACACCGGTAATTTGAATTCGATATTCGTCTTTTGGACGAGCTCGTCCACCGCCATGCGTCAAATGCCAAGTGTATACTCTTACGCGATAGCTTTCAGCATCACGATAGACTTGCAAGTGAAATGGATGTTGATCTATGCTCTCCAAATAGAGAACATTCCATCCTGATTCATTTATCGCGCTTACTATTTTTTCGAGCAGGTCGTACTTGTTGTGTCGCGCCATAGCTTTCCCTCACAGCAAAGAGATCGTTAACTTCCTGGAAACGGTAAACACTGCCTTCCAGATATTTGGAGTCGATTTCGAAAGCGAGCCACTTACGCTTCAAGAGTTCTGCTGCCTGACCTGTAGTATTTGAACCCGCAAATGGATCCAGAACAATATCATTTTCTTCGGTCAGAAATTCGATAAAGAATTTTGGGAAATCAAGCGGGAACCTGGCTGGATGCGGCTTTATCCCTGCTTCATTACAACGTCTCAAGTAAGCACTGTTGGATTCTGTATTTGCAAGCGTCAACAGGTTAGGCGGAATCGCGCCATTGTTATCTTTTTGGAATTTTGTAGAAATATCATGTCCGCTGGGGCGCATTTTTGCTTTATAACCATTTTCAAGAAGTTGCTTCATGCTTTCTGAATATGGTTTTAGAACATTTCTGTTATTTGCTTTGGGGTTTTCTGTAACGGAGAGCCACCAAACGACATTGACAGAATCCTTTACGCGGACCCTGCGAACATTAACCCACTCTGCGGGAGTTGGGAGTCTGGAAGGATTGTAATGATAAAAATCCTGCGCGAGGAAAAAGCCTAATTCTTTACACAATCTTACTAAAAGTTCAAATTGATAAATGGCTCTAACCGGATACCCGGGCAAATACGCCCCGCCCAAATCAAGGACGAAGGACCCATCATCCTTGAGGATTCTTTTGAATTCCTTTGCAAATCTCAAAAACCACTCGATATATTCATCTGCGCTCTTGTTCCCATATTCTTTTTTACGCGTCAGGGCAAATGGTGGGGATGTCAATATTAAGCTTATGCTTTTATCAGAAACACTTGTCAGCAAATCCAAGCTATCGCCCAGGTATGCCTCACCATATTGAGTTCGATAAAAAGGATCAATGAGTTTGGAATTTGAATCTTTGATATTCACGTCAAAAATTGTAACATAGAACATTGGTGCGATAGAGTAAAAAATCCTGGCCTCTCACCGTTTTATGTAAAATTTGCCCCAATAGAAAAAGCGGAGACCGCCTGTCTGCCCGCTATCCCGCCGGGATATTGGCGGTTTCCTCGTAAGGACTTTGCCGGTTTTCCCGCAAGGCGACATCCGATTCCCTGTAAGGATTTGACTTATTTCCTTCACGAAGCATCCGAATCGCTGTTCATCTCCGTTCATCCCCGGTGAATCCGAACTTCACCTGTGCCAGGTGCTGGCAAAACACTCTCTCTGGATTTCCGGCGCTCCGGCCTCACCCGCCCGGCAGCGCCGCTCGAAACCCGGACGCAAACCCGGCCGCCGCTTCGACCGGGTTCTCACTCTCCCCGATCGCTTTCACGCAAGCCGAACCGACGATCACCCCGTCGGCCAGCGCGCCGACCTGTTTGGCCTGTTCAGGCGTGCTGATCCCGAATCCCACGCAGACCGGTGCGGAGGTATGCTCCCGCACGCGGCCGATCAACTCGCTCAGGCCCTCTGAAAGCGAGCTGCGTTCCCCGGTCACGCCCGTCACTGCGACCAGGTAGATAAATCCCCGGGCGCGGCGGGCGATGGTCTCCATCCGCTCGTTTGGGGTGGTGGGGGCCAGCATCTGGATCAATGGCAAGGGCGGACGGCCGTCAGCCCCTATGAGCGCGGCAGAAAATTCACCTGATTCCTCCACCGGCAGGTCGGGGATGATGAATCCGTCTGCTCCCGCGGCCCAGGCCTCCCGGACGAATTTTTCCGGGCCGTAGGCCAGGATCGGGTTGTAGTAACCCATCAGGATCAGCGGAAGTTCCAGGCCGCGCCGGCGCAGTTCCGCCACGGCGGCGAGCGACTTCCTGACTGTGATCCCCTTTTCGAGCGCGACCTGGGTGGCGCGCTGGATGACCGGCCCGTCTGCCAGCGGGTCGGAGAACGACAGGCCCACCTCGATCAAGTCCGCGCCGTTCCTGGCGAGAGCTTCGATCACGTTGATGGAGGTGTCCAAATCCGGGTAGCCCAGCGGGAAGTAGGGCATAAAGATGGGGCTGTTTTTGAAGGCAGATCCAATTCTGTTCATTGTGGTTCCTTTTTGTACACGGATTACACCGATTTCACGGACAAGCACGGATTTTTAAAAACTTCCGTGAAACTCCGTGTAATCTGTTAAATCCGTGTTCCAGATTTTTGCATTTCACCAATTACAGTATTCAAATCCTTATCCCCCCGCCCCGACAGGTTGACCAAAATCACCTGGTCTTTGCCCATCTTCGGGGCGCGCTTGAGGGCTTCGGCGACGGCGTGGGAGGATTCGAGGGCGGGGATGATCCCCTCGACGCGGCACAAGGTCTGGAAGGCGTCCAGGGCTTCCGCGTCAGTGGCGGAGGTATAAAAGGCGCGCTCCAGGTCCCTCATCCGGGCGTGTTCCGGGCCGACCGCAGCGTAGTCCAATCCCGCCGAAACGGAATGGGTCTCGGCGATCTGGCCGTCCTCGTCCTGCAGGACATACGTGCGCGTGCCGTGGATTACGCCCACCCGTCCCTTTTGCGGGTCGCCAAAACGGGCGGCGTGTTTGCCGGTCCCAATCCCGCTCCCGCCCGCCTCCACACCGATCAACTCAACGCTGTCGTCGTTCATAAATCCGCTGAAAACGCCGATGGCATTCGAGCCGCCGCCGACGCAGGCGATCACCGTATCCGGCAGCCGCCCGGCCTCCCGCAGCATCTGTTCCCGCGCCTCCCGCCCGATCACCGACTGGAACTCGCGTACCAGGGTCGGGTAAGGATGCGGGCCGAGCGCCGAGCCGAGCAGGTAGTGCGTGTCGGCCACGTTCGTCACCCAATCCCGGATGGCCTCGTTGATGGCGTCCTTCAGCGTCTGCGTCCCCGACGTGACCGGGCGCACCTCCGCGCCGAGCAGTTTCATCCGAAAGACGTTCGGTTCCTGGCGGGCGATGTCCACCACGCCCATGTAAACCACGCAGTCCAGCCCCATCAGCGACGCCACCGTGGCCGAGGCGACCCCGTGCTGCCCGGCCCCCGTCTCGGCCACGATGCGCCGTTTGCCCATCCGTTTGACGAGCAGCGCCTGGCCCAGGGCGTTGTTGATCTTGTGCGCGCCGGTGTGGGCCAGGTCTTCGCGCTTCAGGTAGATTTGCGCCCCGCCTAATTGCTCCGACAGCCGTCGGGCGTGGGTCAGCGGCGTGGGGCGGCCTACGTAGGACGCCATCAGCCGGTCGAACTCGGCCTGGAAAGCCGGGTCGCTGCGGGCCGACACGAAGGCCGCTTCCAGCTCGATCAGCGCCGGCATCAACGTCTCCGGCACGAACTGTCCGCCGTAAGGGCCAAATTTTGGGGGAAGTAATGTGGTCATAAATACTCCATCAGTCGATATTGGATAAGACGATACTCGTTATCCGACGATCGAGTTACGAATATCGAGTATCGCTCTCACGAAGGCCCTCATCTTACCTGCATCTTTCGACCCGGGGCTTGCTTCCACGCCGGAGGCCACGTCCACGCCCCAGGGTTTCACTCGCCGCACCGCCCCGGCGACGTTATCCGGGGTCAGGCCGCCCGCCAGCAGCAGCGGAATCCGTTTCGCCAGTTCGGCCGCGGCCGGCCAATCTGCCGTGACGCCGCTGCCGCCGTACACGCCCTTGACGGACGCATCCACTAAGATGGCTGGGGGTGAAACGGATACGGGAGCGGATTGGATGAACGGATAAACGGATTCCAAGGCTTGCTCGTATGAAGCCGCAGGTAAGCGGACGGCTTTGAAGGCTTTCCCGCCGAAAGCGGATACCATTTCAGGGGTCTCGTCGCCGTGGAGTTGGGCCAGGTCGAGCAAGCAGGTATCGAGGGTGTTTTTCACTTCTTCAACCGATGAATTGACGAACACGCCGATGAGGGTGATGTGCGGGTAGCCGCGTTTCAAAATGGAGGTGATGCCTGCGCAGGTATCCGCTTCGATGAAGCGCACGCTTTTGGGATAGAAGTTGAATCCCAGGTAATCTGCCCCGGCTTCGATGGCAGCCAGGGCCTCGGGCAGGGTTTTGATGCCGCAGATCTTGATTTTGGTCATGGTTCGCCTGTCATGCTGAGCGAAGCGAAGCATCTCGCCCAGCAGATTGGAGACCCTTCGTTTCACTCAGGGTGACACCACAGAGCTCCCGCACCTTCGCGCCGATGTCGTCCGCCGTCATCAGCGCTTCGCCGACCAGGACGGCATCCACATTGGCCCTTGCCAACCGTTCGACCTCTGCGGCGGTGAATATCCCGCTTTCGGCCACGACGGCAATATCCGCCGGGATCAGCGGGCGCAGGCGCTCGGTGGTTTCGAGGCTGACTTCGAAGGCGGCGAGGTCCCGGTTGTTGACGCCGATCAGGCGGATAGCGGCCAGTTTCAAGGCGCGTTCGGTTTCGGCTTCGTTGTGGACTTCAACCAGCGGGGTTAATCCAAGATCGAGGGCGCAGGCGTGCAAATCGGCGAAGCGGCTGTCGTCGGGCAGGGCGGCGGCGATGAGCAGGATGGCGTCTGCGCCGTTGGCGCGGGATTGGTAGAGTTGGGATTCGGCAATGAGGAAGTCTTTGCGTAAAAGCGGTAATGGGTAATTGGTGAGCCGTAGTTGGCGCAGGGTTTCGAGGCTGCCCATGAAGAATTTTTCGTCAGTGAGCACAGAGATGGCGGCCGCGCCGTTCTGGGCGTAGCTGTCGGCCACCTGGAAAAGGTCGAGGCGCGGGGCGAGGATCCCTTTGGAGGGCGAGGCGCGTTTGAGTTCGGCGATCAACCTCACCCCCGGCCCATCTCCTTTCAGGAGAGGGGAGATCGCGGCGAGGAAATCCCGGGGCGCGGGAGAAGAGTCGGCAGCGCGGCGCAAGGCTGGAGCGTCGAGCGCCGCAATTTCCAGTTTTTTGTGGGCGAGGATCTTTTCGAGGATGTTGGTCATAGGCAACGGATGGGGCAGCGGATGGGGCAACGGATGGGTAGCGGTGAAACGGATCGGGGTGAAACGGATCAGGGTGAAACGGATCGGCTGAATTCGACCAGGGCGTCGAGTTTGGCGAGGGCCTGGCCGCTGTCGAGAGCGGCGCGGGCTTCGTCGAGGGCAGACCGGAAATCGCCGGTCCCGGCGGCGACGGCCGCGGCGGCGTTGAGCAGGACCGCGTCCCGGCGGGCGCCGTTGAGTTTGCCGGTGAACATCTCACGCATCATCGCCGCCGATTCGTCGGGGGGGCCGCCGCGCAGGTCTCCGACCGTGGCGGGGGCAAGGCCGAGTTCGGCAGGATCAAGGTCGTAGGTGCGGACCGCGCCGTCCTTGAGATGGCTGACGCGGTTTAGGCCGCAGGGATTGAGTTCGTCGGCGCCGCCCGCGCCGTGGATGACCAGGGCGGCCTTCGAACCGAGTTCGTTGAGCACCCGGGCGAGCGGCTCGGTGAGTCTGGGGTCGAACACGCCGGTTAGCTGGATGTCGGCCCCGGCGGGGTTGGTGAGCGGGCCGAGGATGTTGAAAATGGTGCGCTGGCCGATCTCCTTGCGCGGGCCGACGGCGTGTTTCATGGCCGGGTGGAACTTGGGCGCGAACATGAACCCGATGCCGATCTCGTCTATGGCCTGGCCGACCTGCTGGGGGGTGAGATCAAGGTTGAGGCCGAGGGCGGCCAGCACATCCGCAGAGCCGCACTGCGAGGAGGCGGCCCGGTTGCCATGCTTGGCGACCCTGCGCCCGGTCCCGGCCAGGACAAAGGCTGCCGCGGTGGAAATGTTGAAGGTGTGCGCCCCGTCGCCGCCGGTGCCGACGATGTCGTAGACGGGCTGGCCGGAGCGGGCGGGTTCCACTTTGACGGCGTTGGCGCGCATGGCCCGCACGGAGCCGGTGATTTCGGCGATGGTCTCGCCTTTCATGCGCAGCGAGACGAGATAGGCGCCGATCTGGGCGGGCGTGGCCTGCCCGGTCATGATGATGTTCATGGCCTGCTCGGCTTCAGCGGCGGTCAGGTCGGCGCGGTTGATGGTTTTGGCGATAAAAGGCTTGAGCATGGTTGGTTCTCCTTTTGCGGGAGGCAGGTTCAGGTCCAGGAAGTTTTTGAGAAGCTGCTTGCCGTGTTCGGTCAGGATCGATTCGGGGTGGAACTGGACTCCGTAAGTGGGATGCTGGCGGTGTTTGAGTCCCATGATCTCGCCCTCGACGGTCGAGGCGATGACTTTCAGGTCAGCGGGGACGGGTTCGTAGACCACCAGCGAGTGATAACGCATGGCTTCGAACGGCGTGGGGATGTCTTTGAAAATACCCTGCCTGTCGTGGATGATCCGGGACGTTTTGCCGTGCATCAGGCGCGGGGCGCGCTCCACTCTGCCGCCGTAGACCGCGCCCAGGCACTGGTGCCCGAGGCAGACGCCCAGCACCGGGATTTTGCCGGTGAAATGGCGGATCGCCTCGGCAGAGATGCCGTCATCCTTGATCGGTTCGCCGGGGCCGGGGGAGATGACCAGGTGGTCCGGTTCGAGGGCAACCAGTTCGTCGAGCGAGACTTGATCGTTGCGGAAGACGCGGATGTCCGCGCCGAGTTCGCCAAAATATTGGACGAGGTTGTAAGTGAAAGAGTCATAGTTGTCTATGAGGGCGAGCATGGGTTCCTCCTTGGGGAAGTGAAAAGCCGCTAAGGGCGAAGAGGTCGTTCATCATTCCGCCTTCTTCATTTGCTTAATCGTACTCGCCGAACAAGTCCACTTCGTCCGCGAACAGGTCGAGCGAGTAAGCCAGGCCGGTGCGCTGGCGGACGAGTTCCATAGTCTGGCGGGCTTCAGCCTGCATCCGGCGAATGCCGTTGGTGAGCACATCCCGCGGGATCGTCGGGTGGGCCAGGTAGAAGGCCCGGCGTTCACGGAACGGTTCCAGGAAACCGTTGATGGCTTTGGCGAGTTTTGCCTTGACCTCCACATCCCCGACCTTGCCGAGGCGGTAACGCTCCTTGAGATCGTCCACTTCGGCTTTGGACGGGTTGAAGGCGTCGTGGTAGATGAAAACCGGATTGCCCTCGACCGTCCCCGGATCCGTGGCCCGCAGCCGTTTCGGATCGGTGTACATGCCCCGGACTTTTTCCTCGACCGTGGCGGCGTCATCTGAGAGGTAGATGGCATTGCCGAGCGACTTGCTCATCTTGTTCCGACCATCGGTACCAACCAGGAGCGGGACCTCGCCGATGATCGGTTCGGGTTCGGGGAAGGTCTCGCCGTACAGGTTGTTGAAGCGGCGGGCCAGCTCGCGGGCCAACTCGACATGCGACAGGTTGTCGCGCCCCACCGGGACGACCTGGGCGCGCGGCAGCAAAATGTCCACGGCCTGCAGGACGGGGTAGCCCAGCAAGCCGAACGGCATCGAGTCGATGTTGGCGTCGCGGGCCATGTCTTTGAGGGTGGGCATCCGTTCGAGGCGGGGAACGGTAACGAGCATTTCAAAGAGCAAATTCAACTGATACGTTTCCGGGACTGCGGATTGCACGAAAATGGTGCTGACCTCAGGGTCAATGCCTGCGGCCAGGTAGTCCAGCACCGTTTCGCGGATGTAGGTGGGGATTTCCCGGATGTATTCCGGTTCGGGTTTGGTGGTCAGGGTATGCAGGTCGGCGATGATGAAGAAGGATTCGTACTGGTGTTGCAGGCGCACCCGGTTGGCGAGTGAGCCGACGTAATGGCCGAGGTGGAGGCGCCCTGTGGGGCGGTCGCCGGTGAGCAGGCGGGGTTTATTAGACATCGTTGGTCTCCTTTCCGGGAGAGGTGGTTCGGAAGGATGAATAAAGTTGCAGGGAAGACAATGTAAGGTGGCCCAATTCATCTTTCATTTTTTATCTTTCATCTTTTCTTCAGCTATCTCTATCGCTTTCAACATGGCACGCGCTTTATTCACAGTTTCCTGGTATTCGCTGGCGGGATTCGAGTCGGCGACGATGCCCGCCCCGGCCTGGACGCTGAAGGCGCTGCCGCGTGCGACCATGGTGCGGATGGCGAGACAGGTGTCCATGTTGCCGTCGAAGCCGAAGTAGCCGACCATCCCGGCGTAGGGGCCGCGGGCGTCAGGCTCGAGGGCGGCGATGATCTCAAGGGCGCGGACTTTCGGCGCGCCGCTGACCGTCCCGGCGGGGAAGGCGGCCCGCACCAGGTCGAAGGCGGTCAGGCCGGGACGCAGTTTGCCCTCCACATGCGAGACGATGTGCATCACGTGGGAATATTTTTCGATGGTGAAGAAGTCGGAGACTTTCAGGGTGCCATACTCGCAGACGCGGCCCAGGTCGTTGCGGCCCAGGTCCACCAGCATGACGTGCTCGGCGCATTCCTTGGGATCGGCCAGCAGTTCGTCGGCGAGGGCGGCGTCAGCGGCGTGATCGGCCCCTCGAGGCCGCGTCCCGGCTATGGGTCGCAGCGAGGCGGTCTGCCCTTCCAAACGGACGAACATCTCAGGCGAGGATCCGACCAGGTAGTACGGTTCCCCGTCCACGGGTCCGAAGTCAAAAAAGAACATATACGGCGAGGGATTGAGGCGGCGGGATGCGCGGTAAACATCGAACGGTTCGGCGCTTGTTTCGCGGCTGAAACGCTGCGAGAGCACCACCTGGAAGATGTCACCAGCCGCGATGTGCTCACGGGCCTGACGCACCATCGCCTCGAATTGCTCCTGGGTCATATTCGGGCGGGTGTCGGAGGCCGACGCTTTTGGCCGCCTCGCAGCAGGGAGCGGCTGCTGGATGAGTTTCTCGATCTCATCGAGTTTGCGGGCGGCCTCCTCGACATCGCCATCGAGCGGGTTGGCGATCAGCGAGAGGCTGCGGCGGGCGTGGTCGAAGGCGATGAGGGTATCGGCCAGGAGGTAGATGCCGTCGGGGGCGTTTGGGGTGTGTCTCATGCCGGACTTCAGGGTCGGCTCGAAGTAACGGACGGCTTCGAAGCCGAGATAGCCCACCAGCCCGCCGATGAAGCGCGGCGTCCCGGCCTGCGGCGCAAAGTTGAAGCGGCTTATTTCGTCCTGCAGGAAGCGGGTGGGGTCGGCGTTTCCAGCGAGCGTGACCAGGCGGGTGGATGCGGCCTCGATCACCTCGATCTCGTTCCCGCGCAGGATGTACTGCGCCCTGGGCCTGATCCCGATGAACGAGTAGCGGGCGATGCGTTCCCCGCCTTCGACGGATTCCAGCAAAAAAGAGGGTCCCTGCCCGCGCAGTTTCATGTACACGCTGATGGGGGTCTCGAGGTCGGCGGAGACCTCGCGGATGAGGGTTTGAGTGGCGGTGGCTTCAAGAAGCATGATTACTCCATATTCGATATTCGATATTCGGTATTCGATACTCGACAATCGAGTATCGTTAAAACAGAATCCCCTCCGTCCAATGGGACGAGAGGGGACTCCCGTGGTGCCACCCAGGTTACGCTGTCGAAACAAAAATCCCTGTTGTGATGCAACAGGGATCGAAGCCAGCGTCACTCATTTCAGGTACGGTCTCGACTGAGACTTATACCCTCACTCTGTAACGGGAGTTCCCGGATTGGACTAATTGCCTTGGTCTCGATACGGCCTTTTTACAAGCATTCCGGGCTACTCGACCAGCGTTCGTCCGCTCAACTCGGAGGTCCATTCGACTTCTGCGCTTTTGCCGTGCTCACACCATTGTGGTCTCGATACTTGCGTACTCGACCACCAGCCCGGCTCTCTGAAAACCGCTTTGAAGTGTACTCGTCCTCGTCAGCGTTTTTGGATATTGTTGGTCAAGATTTTATGACGGAGGAGGGAGGTTGTCAAGAGGAGAATAGACTTTATTGGTAATTGCAAAAAACGTCCCGAAGGAGCCTGCCCTGCGACCAAAGGGAGTGCCGAAGGGTTGCCGCCAGCACTTCAAGCCGCTCGAAGAAAACCTTCGGGACGGTGCTCGCAAGTTATTACCGATGATGTCTAATTTCTTGAAGGTTCCAACAAACTCATACCTGTCTTTTCATCCTTCATAATTCAGCTTTCATCTTTTGTTTTTCGGGTACGACCCCAGCACCCGCAGCATCAGGGCGTACTCGCCCAGGTGGTCGAGCGCCCGGCGGGCGGTATCCTCGCCGATTGCGCCGAGGAAATCTATGTAGAACAGGTACTCCCAGGGCTTGCCTGCCAGCGGGCGCGACTCGATCTTGGTCAGGTCAATGTCTCGTAAAGCGAACACGCTCAGGGCCTTGAACAGCGCCCCCGGCTGGTTCCTGAGGGTGAACACGATGGAGGTCTTGGCTTCGGCCGCGGGCTGTACCGGCTCGGGCGAGATCGCCAGGAAACGGGTGTAATTCTCCGGGTTGTCCTCGATCCCTTCCCGCAAAATCTGCATTTCGTAAATTTCCGCCGCCCGCTTCGAGGCGATGGCCGCCGTCGTCCGCTCGCCGCTGGCCTTGAGCAGCTTGACGCCCCCTGCCGTGTCGTAAACCGGCTCGGTCTTGACGCCCAGCCCGCGCAGCGTCCCGGCGCACTGGCCCAGGGCCTGGGGATGGCTGATCACGCGGCGGACCTCGGCCACGTCCACGCCGGGGAAACCGATCAGGCAGTGGCGCACCCGCAGGAAGTACTCGCCAACGATGTGCAGGTCGTGGCGCAGGAGCAGGTCATAGTTCTGGTGGATGCTGCCCGCCAGCGAATTCTCGATGGGGATCAAGCCGGAGTCGCAGGCCCCGGAAGTCACCGCCGCGAAAACGTCCTCGAACGTCTCGCACGGCGTCGTCTCCACCGGACCGAAATACCCGTAGGCCGCTTCCTCGCTATACGCGCCGGGTTCTCCTTGGAAAGCGATTCTCATTTCAGTCGCCTATGATTTCATTGATGCCTTCCACCAGCTGGGAAAGGACCTCTGGCTGAATACGGCCCATTTTCTCACCAAGCCTCTCGGTGGACAGCGTCCTGATCTGGCTGATCTTGACCCAGGATTGTTTAGGCAGGTTACTTCCAGTTAGTTCCAAGGTTAGAGGGAAACCGGTGCGCTGCGGTTGGCTGGTGATCGCCATCGCAATCACTGTGCCGGAACGCTCATTGAAAATATCCTTGCTAATGATTACCACCGGGCGCGACCCTGCCTGTTCATGTCCGCGCACCGGATTCAGGTCGGCCCAATAAATATCGCCCCTTAATATTCTGACCATTCTTGCAAGTCTCCCAAATCTTCATCAGCGAGTTTTTGTTCGAAAACGGGATCTAATTTAGCCAGCTCACGTGCCAAACGATTGGTGTCCATGCGCTCGATCTTTTCGCGCACAGCCTCTTGAATGGCGCGGCTCCGATTGGGGAAGCGGTTCTCATTGATCCAACGATCAATGCGTTTCAAAAGCACCTCATCTATGGTTATTGCAATTTTCTGAACAGTCATCTCAACCTCCGTTGGTATGACATTATATCATACCAACTCTTTTCTAGTTCTCCAAGCAATCCCTTGTCCACTGAATACTACCCACCGAACACTGATCACTGCCCTTCGACCCACTCCACTATCCTCCTGAACCCCGCCTCCACCTCCGCATCCGAGGCGGCGATCGTCATGCGGACGAAGCCCTCGCCCTGTGTCCCGAAGGCCGAGCCGGGGACCAGGCCAACACCGGCCTCGTCCAGCAGCCGCTCGCAAAGCTCCAGCGACGGAATCCCCATCGGGCGGAAATCCAGGAAGAAGTAGAAAGCGCCCATCGGCGGCGTGACCCGTACCTTCCCGCTTTCGTATTCGGCGGCGAGACGCAGCACCAGATCCCGGCGGCGGGCGTAAGCGGCGCGCATGTCGGCTGCGGCCTGTTGCGCGCCGGGATCGGTCAGGGCGAAAGCGGCGGCCTTCTGCACGAACGGAGCCACGCAGGTGATCGAATTCTGCCCCGCTTTGAGGGCGTTCTCGATCACCCGCTCCGGCGCGGCCAGGTAGCCGACCCGCCAGCCGGTCATCGCGTAGGTCTTGGACAGGCTGTTGACCAAAATCGTCCGTGCTTTTGCGCCGGGGACCGCTCCGGCGGAAGCCGGTTTTTCGGCGTAGTACAGGTTTTCGTAGACCTCGTCGCTGACGATCCACAGGTCGTGTTCGGCGGCGAAATCCTGTAACTGCGACAGGTATTCCCGTGTGGGATACGCCCCGGTCGGGTTGGACGGGTAGTTGAGCACGATGGCGCGGGTGCGTTCGGTGAGGGCCTCCTTCCAGGCTTCGATTGGCGGGATGAAGTCGTTTTCGGGAGGAGCAAAGACACGCACCACGCTGCCACGCAACATGAGTACCATATTGGCGTGGGTGGCCCAGGTCGGGTCGGGGACGAGCGCCTCGTCGCCGGGGTTCAGGATGGATTGCATGGCCAGATAATAAGCGTGGATGCCGCCATGCGTCACCAGGATTTCGCCGCCGGGGTCATAGGTCAGGCCGTTGTCGCGGAGCAGCTTGGACGCGGCAGCCTGCCGCAGGTCCGGCAAGCCCCGGCTGGGGACGTAGTGGGTCAGCCCGGCCTCCATCGCCCGGACTGCCGCCTCCAGCACGGCGGGCGGCGTCCCGAAATCCGGGTCGCCCACCTGCAAAGGGATGATGGCGCGCCCGGCAGCCCTGAGGGCCGCGATCCGGTCGGTCAGAGCCACCGTCGGCGATTGGCGGATTTGTTCGAACTGGGTGTTGAGAGAGTCCATAAGTTACCTGCTAAACTTGGGCAGTGCGTCGCACTCGCGGGTGATTTACCTGCAATAAAATTTCCGCATTATACCCCCGACAAAATGTCATTGCGAGCGTGGCGAAGCAATCTGCATCGTGCAGAGAAGGCTGCTTTGTTTCACTCGCAGTGACAGGCTGGTTCAATTCGGGTAAGAATTCGCTGTTTGCGGGCTTCCAAGAGTCACAGAAGGAGCAAAATGTCCGAACTCACTGGTTTCCGCAAAGAAAAAGATAAGTATTTTGCCACATCGCTCGACAGCCCGCTGACCCGCGAGCAGAGGAAAGACTTCAAGGGCCTGGACTATTTCCCCGAAGCCCCGCAACTGCGCTTCGAGGTCGAGGTGGAACGCTTCGACCCGATGGATGAGATCGAGATCCAGACCTCCACCGGCGACACGCAGGCCTACCGCCGCTTCGGCCGGTTCCGCTTCCAGGTGGACGGGCAGGAGGCGGAGTTGACGATCTACGCCGCCTCTTATGGCTTTTTCCTGCCCTTCGTGGACAGCCTGTCCGGGAAGGAGACCTACCCGGCCGGCCGCTACCTCGAACCCGAGCCGCTCGGCGGGGACAAATTCCTGGTGGACTTCAACCTGGCCTACAACCCGTACTGCGCCTACAACGAGCGCTGGTCCTGCCCGCTGACGCCCTTCGAGAACCGGCTCAAGGTCCCCATCCGGGCGGGGGAGAAGGTTTTCGGGCATTAGGGGAGTGCGTCGCACCTTGCCAAACGAGATCGCTTCCAGCGGGGGATAATCCCGCTTAATGGGATATGCCCAAAAGTAAGGTGCGACGCACCCTCAAGCTAAAGCAATCCCTCATTCACCAGCAACTCGGCATTGTAGATCGAGCCGCCCGCCGCGCCGCGGATGGTGTTGTGCGAGAGCGTGACAAACTTGAGATGCAGCAGCGGATCGGGACGGACGCGCCCGACGACGGTCGTCATCCCGTTGCCGGTCATGCGATCAAGCCTCGGCTGGGGCCGGTCCGCTTCGCCCCGGACCCGGATGACGGGTCGCGGTGACGAGGGCAGTTCCCTGGCTGACGGCGGGGCCTGGTAGGCGGCCATCGCCGCCGCGGCTTCTTCAGGGGAGACTTCGACGCCCAATTCCACGCTGGCAACCACGACATGCCCGTCGGTCACGGCCACGCGATTGGTGTGGGCGCTCAGGCGGATTTCGGCCAGCGCCACCCCCTCCGCGCCCAGGCTGCCGAGCATCTTGCGCGGCTCCCATTCCACCTTTTCTTCCTCGCCGCCGATGTTGGGGATGACGTTGTCAATAATATCGAGCGACGGCACGCCCGGATACCCCGCCCCCGACAGGGCTTGCAGCGACACGACGAAGGCCCTCTTCAGCCCGAAGGCGTCTTGCAGGGCCTTGAGCGCCACCGTCAGGCCGGTGCTGGTGCAGTTGGGATTGGTCAGGATGCAGCCGCTCCAGCCGCGCTCCCGGCGCTGCTGCCGGACCAGGCCGACGTGGTCCGCATTGACTTCGGGCAGCAAGAGGGGCACGTCCGCTTCGCGGCGGTAGGCTGAAGCGTTGGAACAGACGGCCATCCCGGCCCTGGCGAAGACGGGTTCGACTTCTTTTGCCTCGTCCGAGGGCAGGGCCGAGAAGACGATCCGGGCTTCGAGGGCTTCCGGCGAGGAGGGCGCGATGACCATCTCCCGCGCCCACTCCGGCATCGGGTCGGTCAGCACCCAGCGGCAGGCCTGGGCGTAAGGTTTGCCCACCGAGCGGTCCGAGCCGGTCAGGGCGGCCACCTTGAACCAGGGATGGGCATCGAGCAGGGAGACAAAGCGCTGGCCGACAGAGCCGGTCGCGCCGAGCACAGCAACGGGGATTTGAGACATAGGGACTCCTTTGAGTAGTTTGGCAAGTAAACAGGTATACAAGTACACAGGAAAACAGGTAGACAAGTAAACAGAGAGATGGACATTTACGAGTCTACCTGTCTACCTGCTTACCTCTCCACCTGTCTCCCCGATCAATCCATGCAGCGCCTTTACCGCGGCTTCGGTGGCGGCGGCCTCCACCACCATCGAAATGGACACTTCCGACGATCCCTGGGCAATTGCCAGCACGTTCACCTCACGGCGGCCCAACTGGCTGAAGATCTGCCCGGCCACGCCCGGCGTGTGGCGCATCCCCGCCCCGACCACGGTGATGATCGAAACGTCCTCGGTGGCCCAGACCCGGTCAATGTCGTCCTGCCGGATCTCGGCGGCGAAGGCCTTCTCCAGCGAGTCGAGCACCGCCTGGACCGCCTCGGACGGCACGGCAAAGCAAATGGATTGTTCGGACGATGCCTGGGTGATGAGCGGGACGCTCGTCCCGGTGGAGGCGACCGCCCCGAAAGCCCGCGCCGCCACGCCCGGGACCCCCAACATGCCGCGCCCTTCGACGGTAACCAGCCGCTGGCGGCGGATGGCCGTCACGGCCTTGATGACCTGCTTCCCGTTGACCCTGCCCGCCGCCGACGGGACCAGCCGCGTGCCGGGGTGCGACGGGTTGAAGGTGTTACAAATCCGCAATCCAATCCCTGCCTCCACCACCGGGCGGACGGTCTTGGGGTGCAGCACTTTCGCGCCGTAGTAGGCCAGCTCGGCGATCTCGCTGTAACTGATCTCGGCCAGGGTGCGGGCTTCGGGGACGAGGCGCGGGTCGGCGGTCATCACGCCGTCCACGTCGGTCCAGATCCAGACCTCGCTGGCGGGCAGGACCGCGCCCAGGATGGCGGCGGAGTAGTCCGAGCCGCCGCGGCCGAGGGTGGTGATCGTCCCTTCGGGGGTGGCACCGATGAAGCCGGTGACGACCGGCGTGATACCGCGCTCGAAGAGCGGAGTCAGCGCCTGGCGGGTCTTATGGGTTGTGGCCTCGAAATCGGGATGGGCGTTCTGGAAGTTGCGGTTGGTGACGATGAGCCGGGTCGCTTCGACGGCCTCAGCCGGGATGCCCGCCGCCGAAGCCGCCGCGGCCAGCAAGCGGACGCTCATCCGCTCGCCGAGCGAGGCGACCGCGTCGAGGGCGCGGGGGCTGGCTTCGCCGAGCACGGCCATGGCCCGGCACAGATCCGTAAAAGATGCAATGAGCTGCCCGAGGTCTTTGGTCAACAGGTCACGGGTCGTCCGCTCCGGGAGGAGGGCTTCGACGGCGGCGAAATGCTTCTCGTGCAGGGACTGCGCGGCAGCCTCGAGTCCGCTCACGTCCCCAAGCGCGGCGCGGCTGGCCGTATCAAGCAGCAGGTTGGTGACGCCCGACATGGCGGAGGCCACGACGGTCACGTTGGGCCATTTGGCCCTGGCCCGGCGGATGATTTCGACCGCCTGGGCGATGGCTTCGCCGCCGCCCACGGACGTGCCGCCGAACTTCATCACCAGGGTCTGTTGGGAGGGGTGTGTCTCTGGCATGGGTCTCCTCTGGGGATAAGATTTTCAGGCTCTCCCGTTTTTGACGGAAAAAACCTTTTTAGGTTCTTTCCCGCTCGTTCCAGGAGGGCCGGTATAAAAAAAACGCCCCACGACGTGGGGCGTTCGGTGTACCGTGAGATGGATCGCTACCGCTGAACCTTCCCAAACGCTACAGCCCCACCAGGGTGGCGGAGGGTAGTCATCATGGTAGTGGTGGAGAGGGTTGCCGGGCGCATATTGGGCGCAACTATACCACCCGCAGCGCCGGGCGTCAATGTCGAATCGGGAAATCCGGTGTTTTTATGTCTTCTTTATGGAGAATGGTTGACATATTTCGCCGGGATGGTAAACTGTACCCCATGTTCGCCAACCCTGTGACCCCGTTCGTTTTCGAGGCCAAGTCCAAGCGCCAGCCCGCGTCCGGTATCGGATGTGTGGGCATGGGTTGTTGGAACAGGATTTCATAGAAGAACAAGTTTTCACCTGCAACCTAATGCGCTCTCCGATACCGGAGGGCGCATTTTTGTTTCGTAACCGCTCGCGAGTGCGTCGCACCTGACCGCCGGGAATGATCCCATCGAATAGCAACCTTTTTCGCTGGGAAGGAGCCTGTTTAGAAAGGTGCGACGCACCCTCTGAGCATATTTTCTGCCATAGGAGGCTGATATGATCCGGATTGGATTTTTGTACTCCCGCCTGCGGGTGGAGGAGAAACTGCTGCTCGAAGAACTGGAGCGCCGCCCGGACCTGGAAGTGGTCCGCATCAACGACGGCGAGCGCTGCTTCGACATTTCCCGCCCGCCCGCCGAGGTGGACGCGGCCTTCGAGCGTTCGATCTCCTACTCACGCGGACTCTACATCTCGCGCATCTTCGAGGCGCATGGAATCCCGGTGGTGAACCCGTCGGCAGTGGCCGAACGCTGCGGGGACAAATACGTCACCAGCCAGATTTTGGTGCGGGAGCGCATCCCGACCCCGCGGGTGCTGATGGCCTTCGACGAGGAGTCGGCGCTGGCGGCGGTGGAGGCCGCCGGCTACCCGTGCGTGCTGAAACCCGTCGTCGGCTCGTGGGGACGGCTGCTGGCCCGCGTCGATAACCGCGAAATGGCCGAAGCGGTGATCGAACACAAGGTTTCGCTGGGGGTTCAGCATCAAGTTTTCTACGTCCAGGAATATGTGGACAAACCGGGCCGCGACATCCGGGCTTTCGTGATGGGCGACGAGCCGATCTGCGCCATCTACCGCTCGTCCGAGAACTGGATCACCAACACGGCCCGCGGCGGCGTAGCGACCAACTGTCCGCTGACGCCCGAGTTGAGCGACATCTGTCAGCGCACGGCGCAGGCTGTGGGCGGCGGGTTGCTGGCGATTGACCTGTTCGAAACGGCGGACGGGCTAACGGTCAACGAGGTGAACCACACGATGGAGTTCCGCAACAGTATCGCCGCCACCGGCGTGGACATCCCGGCCCGGATGGTGGATTACGTCGTCGAAACGGCGAACAGGGCAATGAACTTTTCTAACGCGGATTTCGCAAATTTACAGACTCAAGCCCGCGCCCGCTGATCAATCCACGGTGCGTCCTTTGGTTTGCTTGCGTCTCAATCCGCCGCGGCCGGATGGAGTGCCCGTTTCCGGTCCGGGTACCAGAAAAAGCGCCAGTAGAGGAATACGGCCACGGCGTACAGGCTGATCGTCCCGATGAAGGACGGGCCGAAGCCATACTTGACCTGCATCCAGCCGCTGACCGTCGGGCTGAAGGCCCAGCCGAAATTCCACGACATGCTCACCAGGCTGGCCACCGTTGCCCGCGCCGAAGGCTCGACCTTCTCCATCACGTAGGCGTTGTAGACCGGGCCGCCCATGTTCATCAGCGCCACCCGGATGTAGTAGGCTGCCGCGCTGACCCAGAACCAGGGCGCAAACCCAAGTAGGATCAGGAACGGGATCGAGAGCGCCTGGGTCACCACCACCAGTTGGATCTTGCCCATCCTATCGGCCATCGGCGGGGCGACCAGGATGCCGATCCCCATGGCCAGCGATCCCCAGGCGAACAGCGCCCCGATCACCGGGTCCGGCTGGAAGTGGACGGTGCGGAAGAAAACGTTCATGAACGGCATGATCAATCCCGCGCCGAGCGAGGTGATCAGCATCGGCAGGACAAGTTTGGTCAGCAGGGCAGGCTGTTCGGCCGCGTAGCGCAGCGGGGCAAAAACCGAACGCTGGACCGCGCCAAGCTTGGGGGTCTTCAGCCAGAGCATGGGCAGCAAGGCGATCCCGGCGGCCAGAGCCACGATCCCCAGCGCCCAGGCGTAGGCCGCGCTGCTCGTCGCAGAGACATTCTGGAGGCTGCCGGCCCAGGTCGGGATATAGCCGCCGATCCAGTTCCCGGCAAAACCAGACATCATCTGCAATCCCTGGCTCAAGCTGAACAGGTAGGTCCGTTCCTCCTCGCCGCTATTTTCCACCAGAAACGGCGACATGGTCACCGCCGACAGGCCCTGCCCCAGCCCGCTGACAATATTCATCGCCACGAACATGGCCCGCGACGGCCACAAAACCATCGCCACAATAGAGAAGACCACCAGCCCGCCGCCGAGCAGCAGCGACCGTTTGCGCCCCAGGAAATCGGCCAGGTAGCCCATTGGCAGGGCCGCGATCAGCGAGGTCATGCTGGCAGTGGTGATGAGCTGGCCGATGATACTCTCGTCCATGCCCAGGCTGAGGGCGTAGAAATTGAACAGCAGGCGGTACACGCCAAAAGCCGCCCCGGTCAACACCGCGCTGACCAGGTACAGGCGGGCATTGCGGCTGAACGCGCCGACCCGTGCGGCATAAGTGACCAAAACTTGCTTCAGTGCAGGACTCATTCCAAAAATCTTCCTTATAGACAATTATCTAATTTGTTAGATAATAATCTAACACAGCTTGCGCGTCAATGCTGGAGGCTTCACAATAACGTTAACCGCCTTTTAACCTGAAACGCATCGAATTTGTATAGAATTATCGAACAGGTGACCCATGCCCCCTAATAAAGTGCTCTTCCTCTGCACCGGAAATTCCTGCCGCTCGCAAATGGCCGAAGCCATCGTCAACGCCCGCCTGGGCGACCGGTGGATGGCTGTCAGCGCCGGGACGAAGCCGGCCGGGTACGCCCACCCGCTTGCCCTGCGCGTCCTCGAAGAGATCGGCATCCAGCACGAAGGCCGCTCGAAACACGCCGACGAGTTCAAAGGTCTCGATTTCGACCTGGTCATCACTGTTTGCGATTCGGCTGCCGAAGAATGCCCCGTCTGGCTGGGCAAAGGTCGGAAGACCCACCACAGCTTCCCTGACCCGGCCAAAGCCCAGGGCAACGAGGCCGAAATTTTGCACGCTTTCCGGGACGTGCGGGATGCCATCGCCGCCGAAATCCCGGCGTTGTTGCGAGAGTATTTTGAAGCAGCCTGACTCTCAGCCGGGTGGCCGTTTTGCCCCCTTGCAACCCACCTTCCTCCTTGACGTTATATAATACCCACAAGGAGAAAATCCCATGCCTGAAGAAAAACCCAAGAGAAATATCCGAAACATTGCCCCGCCCCCAACCGGCATCTTCCAGGATATTGCCCAGCGCATCAAACTCATCTTGCGCCTGATGGGCGATCCACGCGTCAGCTTTTGGCTCAAACTGCTCCCCCTCGGTTCGCTCATCTATCTTGTTTCCCCTATAGATTTTGTGCCCGGGCTGCTCGCCCCATTCGTCGGGGCGCTCGATGATGTTGCCATTGTGTGGGCCGGGTTGTACATGTTCATCGAAATGTGCCCGCCGCAAATCGTCCAGGAACACCTGAATGCCCTCCGAACCGTCATATCCGGCGTATCCAGGGATGTGGACGAAGACTCGGATATCATAGACGGCGAAACACAGGATGTGGATTGAAATGACTTACAAATCCCCTTTACCGGTAACTTTGGCGCTTGCGCTTATCCTCGCCGCTTGCGCCCCCGCCTCCACCCCGGACCCCGGTCCGCCCCCCGTTTCGACGCCGAGCCAGGCCCCCAGCCAGGTCCCGTCACCCCTCCCGCCGACAGAATCCCCCGCGCCCAACGCGACCCCTTCCCCTGTACCATCCCCCACCCTCACACCCCAACCCGCCACAACCTTCCCCGATCCGGGCGCTTTTGCCTGGGTCGAAGTCCTCTCCGGCCTCCAGCGCCCGGTGGATTTGCAAAACGCCGGCGACGGCTCCGGGCGGCTGTTCATCGTCGAGAAGGCCGGGCGCATCCGCGTCTTCGCCGATGGACAGTTGCTCGCAACTCCCTTCCTCGATCTCACCGACCGCGTCGGCAGCAGCGCCAACGAACAGGGGCTGCTCGGCCTGGCTTTCCATCCACGGTACCTTGAAAACGGCCGGTTCTTCGTCAACTACACCGACCTGAACGGCAACACCGTGATCGCCCGGTTCAACGTCACCGCCGCCGACCCCAACCAGGCCAACCCGGCCAGCGAGACGGTCCTGCTCCGGGTCCAGCAGCCTTACCGCAACCACAACGGCGGCATGGTCGCCTTCGGCCCGGACGGCTACCTCTACCTCGGCCTCGGTGACGGCGGCTCGGCCGGCGATCCGCTTGGTTATGCCCAGGTCACGGATACCTACCTCGGCAAGATCCTGCGCCTCGACGTGGACAACGGCGACCCCTACGCCATCCCACCCGATAATCCTTTTGCGGGGGGTGGCGGCTTCCCCGAAATCTGGGCCTACGGCCTGCGCAATCCCTGGCGTTTCTCATTCGACCCGCTCACCGGCGACCTGTTCATCGCGGATGTCGGCCAAAACAAGTGGGAGGAGATCAATTTCCTCCCAGCCGGTTCGACCGGCCGGTTGAACTTCGGCTGGAATATTTACGAGGGCCTGCACCACTACCAGGGTGAGCCGCAGATGAACTTCCCCTACATTGACCCGGTGGCCGAATACAGCCACCAGGTCGGCTGCTCGGTGACGGGCGGGTATGTCTATCGCGGGGCGATGCCCGAATGGCAGGGCATCTACTTCTATGCGGACTATTGCAGCGGGCATATCTGGGGGCTGCTAAATGTCGAGGGTCAGTGGCAGGCCCAGGTCCTGTTCGAGGCGGGGGTGTCGGTCACCTCGTTCGGCATGGACGAATCCGGTGAAATTTTCTTCGTTGGCGATAACGGCCAAATCTTCCGCCTGGCGGAGCGGTAAATCGCCTGGGTGTGTTTCAACTCATTTGAAACACACCCAAATCACATTCGCTTAAGCGGATAATTACGGGTGAATATAGGCGCTTTGTCATGCCAGGATGTGATGCCTGTCACTATCCTAAAAACCGCTGATCGCGTAAACTAGGGATGTAGTTTGGAGGTGCGTTGTGGCAAAACAAGTTTGGGAAGTCAGTAAGATTTGTTATTGTGAACACGCCGGCAGCGATGTGGCCCTCGAAGCCCGCCTGGTCTATCCGGCCGAGTTCCTGCCCGACCAGCCGCCGCGGGTGACGGCTCACCGCTGCTCGCAGGGTATGACCTGCAACAAGTTCGAAAAACTGGCCTGCGTATGGGCAGGTACGAACCCCGATTACGATCCGTTTACCGTTTAGCCATTTTTCCTCCCCGAGTTTGTTTGGCAGCCCCGCGCGCAGGCGCGGGGTTTGCCATTAAACAGGCTGCTTAAATGGCGCGCAAGTTGAGGCTTGCCCGGCAGGCGGGAGACCGTGCTCCAAGATGCTCGGGCCAGAAATTTATCGTTTTTCAGCCAGGTAAGCGAAGAAACCGGCGCGGCGCAAAGCCTTCAGTGTCAACCAACCCAAAAGCCCTCCGACAGCACCAAAAACGATATATCCAATGATGGAGCGGAGCAACCCCAGCGCCACGAAACCCAGCGGCGCGCCGGTTATCACCCCAAACACCCACTTGGTCAGGAATTTGCCCATGTGCCCAAAAATCCCCACGAGAATGGCAACGATAAGGATTTCGGTATCGCCGCCCAGCAGCCACAAGAGCAAGTCGGATGCCACACCTACCATCGCATAGGAAAGGAAAGTGTTCAGGGCGCCGAAATCTCCCAATCCCAGGAAACCTGCCAGCAGGCCGGATGTAATTCCAATGATCGAAGCCGCCCCCGGTTTATGGACAACTTTTGCTCCGATCACGATGATTGCCATCCAGAAAATCCCTGAATGCCCGGGGAGTTGCAGCGGGGTACGCAAAGCAATTTTGGCTACGATGACCAGGGCCGAGAACAAGGCCAAAAGGATCAAGTGAAAAGTTGAAAAGGAACGCGGTTTCATGGCAATGCGCCTCTAATCTATGTTATGGGGTATTAAGCTCGATCTTGTTAACATCCTGAATCCAGGAATCGCGGGTATCAAAACCCGGGATTTTGGACACCAATTTCAGCGTCCCGCGTCCCGAAAGGTCGAAAATGACCATATTCTCCTGGCGGTCAATTTCGGCCCAAGCCAGGGTATGGGACTTCTCGCGGCTGGAACTGGAAACGGTAACTTGCGTGCCGGCTAGCAGGTTGTCTTCACCTAAGTACAGGAAGAGCACATCCCGCAGCAGCCAGCCATCCTGGGTTTTGCCTTCTTCGGCATCCACAAAGCTGACATTTTGCAGTTGACTCAGATCATCTGGCACAAAACTGGCGACAAGATTGCCGTTGATAAAGATTGGGATCGAGCCTGGCAGGATGTCGGCTGGCGCGAGTGAAGCCGCTTTTTGCCGTTGCAGATAATCAACTCCCATGACAACGCCCACGATTACCAGCAAGATGACCACTGCAACCACGACACGTTGACTAAAACTCATGCAAACCTCCAATATAAAAGGGCAATCAATATGACCGCGCCGGCCATCAAGACAAAGTCAAACCGGGAAAAGGACAAGGTGCGGTACGAAGTGCGATGCGGCGAATCGAAGCCGCGCGCATAGGCGGCTTCAGTGATGGCCCAGGCTCTTTTGGTGGTCAGGACGATGGCCGGTACCGCCAGCGAGATCAGGTCACCGACCTGGCTGACAAGCTGCCTGAACGAAAAAATCCTTGGCTCGACCCCGCGAGATAGCTGCGCTTCACGGATGGCGCGCCACTCATCCTCCAGCAGCCCCAGGCTTTGGAAGGCCAGGCTCAAGCTGAAAGCATAACGATAAGGCACGCGCAATCTTTCCAGGGCCAGGCCCAATTCACGTGTGGTGGTGGTTGAAAAAAACAGGGCAAAGACGCCCGTGAGCAGGGCCAGACGGGTGCAGATCAGCAGGGCATGTTCCAGGCTGATCAACCACCAATCGAAGGCAAACAGAACGATCAGCAGCCACTTGAGACGCCAGATTTGTTGGGCAGAAGGGATCAATAAACGCGCCCACCATAAGAAAAAAATGTACAGGCCGAGAAAAATTGCCAGTCGCTCCAGGGGCATCATGACAACCAACGAAACGGCCAGGCTAATGAACAGCTTGGCGCGCGGGTCCGCTTTTCGTAGCGGCGAGGCATCCACCAGGGATACCCGGTGCGAGCGACCTGTTTGGCCTACTCTCACCCGGATCCCCCCGTCTTGTGTTCACGCAGGAACCAGTTGGGAAGGGCGATCCCGGCCTTAGCCCAGGCGGAATCATCTTCCAGCACGGAAGCGGTTGGGCCATCGGCGAGCAGGCCTTCCGGTCCGAGCAAGATCAGCCGGTCAGCTTGTGAGGCCAGGGTCAGGTCATGGGTGGTCATCATCACCAGTTGACCGGCGTCCGCCAGCATCCGCAGCATGTGGACGAGGATATCTTTGTGGGCGTGGTCCTGCCCAAGCGAAGGCTCGTCCAGCAGCACGCCGTGGGCAGGACGGCGCATCAGCACCAGGCCGAGGGCGAGGCGCTTTTTCTCGCCTTCGCTGAGCAGCAGGGGCGGGGTGGCTTCGTAGGGCTGGAGGCCGAGGGCGGCGACCAGCCAGCGGTAGTAAGCCATGTCGGGGCGGGGCAGGCGGTAGAGGATTTCGTCCCGCACGCTGGCGTTGAAGAGTTGCAGATCGGGGTTTTGGAAGACCATGCCCAGATTGGGAGGTTGTTCGCCACGTACCGTGACCACTTTGGCGCTGCCGCTGTGCTTTTGCAGGCCGGCCAGGGACCGCAGCAGGGTGGTCTTGCCGACGCCGTTACGTCCCACCACAACGAGGATCTGGCCGCTGTCGAGCGACAGGTTCAGGTTCTGGAGTACGATTCGCCCGCCAAGCTGGACGCCCAGGTTTTCGACTTCCAGTCTGAAGCTTTCCTGTGCCGGCAGGGGGTTGGCTGAAGGAACCTTCCTTTCTTCTTTCGCCTTGCCTTCAAGTGCGATGTGGCGCAACCCCGGAACGTCGTCCAGGTATTCCTGGCGGTGCTCGAACACGATCAGGGTCTTGCCTTCGGCGGCGAAACGCTGGAGATAGGCGATCAAGTCCCCGGCGGCGGTCGTATCGAGCATCGAGAGCGGCTCGTCCAGGATCAGGGCCTGGGGCTGGCGGGCCATGATGGCGGCCAGGGCAAGGCGTTGCTGTTCCCCGCCAGAAAGCGTCTGCGGGTTGCGCTGGCGCAGGTGGGTAAGGTTGAAGTCTTGCAATACGTTTTCGAGCCGGGAGGTGATCTCTTCGGGCGGCAGGCCGAGATTTTCCAGGCCGAAGATGATCTCGTCTTCCACGCTGGGGGCCAGCATCTGGGCAGCGGGATTCTGGAAGACCATGCCGGCCTTCTCAGCCAGTTGCCACATGGACGCATCCGAAGTGCGGTAGCCGTTGAGCCAGACTTCGCCTGTCAATTCACCGTGATACAGGTGCGGGATCAGCCCCATCAGGCAGCGGGCCAGGGTGCTTTTGCCGCAGCCCGATGGCCCGGTGACCAGGGTCAGTTCACCCGGCGCGATTTCCAGCGAAACCGGTTCCAGGCCGTGGCCTTCCTGCGGGTATCGAAAGGAGACTTGGTTAGCTCTTAACACGGGAATCAATCGGGGCATGTCATCCTGAGCGCAGCGAAGAATCTCCAACACTGTGGCAGAGACCCTTCGCTACCACCCAGGGTGACATCGGTCAATCAGTCCAGTTTCAAAGGCAGCCAGTAACCAACTTCTTGCTCAACAAATAAAACCGGCTGTCCATCCCGGCGGGCGGGACGCATTTTATCGGTCAGGATCACCCCGCCAAGTACAAGCGCGCCGTCCAGGGTTTTTACGGAAGCGATCCCGGACGCAAGAACGCGTGAAATCGGGAGCAGGCCTTCCAGGTCCCGGATCGAGCCGACTTCGACATAGCGTCCGTCATCCCCCGAGGCGGCCAGGCCCACCGCCGCCAGTGCGCCGATCACGCCGCCTTCGTCGCCGCCGAGTCCTTCCAGGAAAATGCCATGGGCAGCGGCCAGGTCTCGCGGCTCCTGCTGGCACAAGAATTCACGCCGGGCGCGCTGCCCGTAGGCGATCACCTCATCCGGCACAGCCGAGGCCACGCACAGGCCCGGGTCGCTGCCGGGCTGGAAATCCTCCTGCATCATTTTGCGAGCGAAGTCGGCCAGTTCTTCCAGCAGAACAGCCTCGCCTTCGAACAGGATGGCCGCGCAACTGTTTTTGGCCGTTTTGGGTACGCGCTCATCCTCCAGGAGCTGGTGGCGGGTTACGCCGAGGAGGTGAAAATCCTGCGCCAGCGCCTTGGCCATCACGCGTGCCAGGTGGCCTGTGCCGCGCGACTCGTGGTTGTCGGTATCATCAAGACCAATGAAATAGCGCATTACAAACTCTCCTTACGCCGATGATTGCCCGGTGTTTTGTGGTTCAAGAATTGCGACACGTCTTCGTCGGAGGGCGCAGAAAAAACTTCAGCCGGACTACCCACCTGCCGCAAGCGGTTGCCCACAATGACTGCTATCCGACCGGAAAGCTGGGTCGCCTCGCCCAAATCGTGAGTGACGAAAACGGTTGTGGCGGCCGTTTCTTCCAACAAAGCGCCCAGATCGTCCAGCAGGCGGCTGCGTGTGGGCGGATCGAGGGCAGAAAAGGGTTCGTCCAGCAGGAGCAACTGGGGTTCCAGCGCCAGCGCCCGGGCCAGGCTGACGCGCTGCGCCTCGCCCCCGGACAACTGGCCTGCCCGCCGTTTCGACAGGTGTCCCACCCCCAGGCGTTCCAGCCAGAGCGGCACCTTGCGGCGGATTTCGTCCTTGGCCACACCCCGGAACTTAAGCCCGGAAGCGACATTCTCGAACACCGATGTGTCGAACAGCAGCGGGTCCTGCATCACCAACGCAATCCGGCGGCGATAAGCCGTATCAGACTCCGCCGCGGCCTGTCGACCGTGGAACAGGATTTCTCCCCGCTCAGGCTTGAGCAGGCGCGCCAGGGTCAACAACAGGGTGCTTTTGCCGGCGCCATTCGGCCCAACGACCGCCAATACTTCGCCCTGTTCGATAACCAGCCGGCTCAGTTCCAGGGCAGGCTGCTTGCCGCGCCTGACCAGCAAATCCCGAATCTCGATGATTCCGGTCATCGTCTGGCCCCGCGTTGCTGGATCCAGGTCAAGGCCCAGTTGACAAGGAAAGTTATCGTCAAGAGCAGGATGCCGAGGGCAATAGCAATATCGAAATGGCCTTTACCGGTTTCGAGCACGATGGCTGTGGTCAGGACGCGGGTCTGATAGCGGATATTTCCCCCCACCATCATTGATGCGCCAACCTCCGAAATGACCGAACCGAATCCCGCCATGAGAGCGGCCAATAGGGGCAGGCGGGCCTCCCGCCAGAGCATCCAGATCATTTGCGTGCGGGAGGCGCCCAGGCCATAGAGCTGAAATCGGAGACGAGGATCCAGCGCCTGGAGCGCGGCGGCGGTCAGGCCGGTGACGACCGGAAATGAAATGATCACCTGGGCCACGATAATGGCAGTCGGGGTGTAGATCAGGCGCAAATCTCCCAACGGGCCGGAACGCCAGAGCATCATGGCTACGAACAGGCCAACTACCACGGGGGGGAGTCCCATGCCGGTATTGACCATGCTCAACAGGAACGAGCGCCCATAGAATTTACCCAGCGCCAGAAGTGTTCCGAACGGCAGGCCAATGAACAGACTCAGCCCGGTTGCCAGGGCTGAGATTTGTAACGAAAGCAAGGTAATTTGAAAGACTTCGGCGTCGAAGATCATAACATTCTCGTAGGGCAGGTTCTTGTAGGGGCAGGTCTGAGACCTGCCCCTACTGCCCCTACCCAAAAATTGGTTTAGTCCAGCCCGAGGTCGGCATCCGTCTTGTCCGCGTCCGGGAAGAAGAGCGGCTGGCCGAACTGGTCCACGCCGAACTCGCCAATCACAAGCTGGATGGCGGGATTGACCATGAAACCTGAGAAAGCCATTGCGGCCTCGTAATTACTCTTGGGCCACTTTTCGGGGTTGACAGTGATGACGTGGTACACATTCAGCAGGGCCGCATCGCCCTCGGCCAGGATTTCAAGGTCAAGGTTTTCCTTGTTCGCCAGGTAAGTGGCGCGGTCGGTCAGGGTGTAGGCCTGTTTTTCAGAGGTGATCGTCAGCGTGGCGCCCATGCCCTGGCCGGAATCAATGTACCAGGTTTGTCCAGTCGGATCAGCCGCGGTCTGGCCCCACAGGCTGATTTCCATCTTGTTGGTGCCCGAGTCATCGCCGCGGGTGATGAAGCTGGCTCCAGCATCAGCGATCTTTTGCAGGGCTTCCACCGCAGTGGGCGCGCCTTGGATACCAGCCGGGTCTGCCGCGGGGCCGACGATGACAAAGTCGTTGTGCATGACCAGGTAGCGGTTATTGCCCCAGCCAGCATCCATCAACGCCTTTTCAGAAGCGGGTGCGTGGACCAAAAGTACATCCGCGTTGCCTTCTTCGGCCATCTTCAAGGCGGCCCCGGTACCCACCGCCACAGTCTGGACAGTGAAGCCGGTCGCGTCCTGGAACATGGGGACCAGCACATCGAGCAGGCCGGAATCCTGTGTGGAGGTGGTTGTCGCCAGGATCAGGGTCGGGTTTCCAGGCGCGGAAGCCTGCTCCGCGGCTACCTGAATTTCGACCACGCCCTTGACCTGCAAACTGGCCGGGAAATTCGGCATGACAACGCTGAAACCGCCATTGCTGCGGAAAGAAACGATACAATTACTGCACGCTTGGATGCCATAAAAGCTGACTTCGGCAGTGGAGCCATCATCGGCCACAAAAGTTACCACGCTGGCATCCGCGTTGGGTTGGGCTGCGGCCAGCAATTCGCTGAGCGACACACCCGTGTAAGAACTTTTCTCGCCCTTATTGTTCACGGATTCGACATCCATGGCGGGCATGGCCTTGACCTCGTCTTCGGTCCAGGCTTGGGCGCTGGCAACGTCGCCGGTGACTTGCAGGGCCGCGGCAGGCGCTTCAGTCGCGGCAGGGGCTTCGGTAGCCGCCGGGGCTTCAGTCGCCGCGGGGGCCTCGGTCGCGGGAGCAGGCTCAGGCGTGGTCGCCGGTCCGCAGGCGGCCAGGAGCAGGGCAAAAACTGTTACGAGCAAAAATGTAAATCGGGGGTACTTCATACTTCTATCTCCTTAAAAGTGATTGTTTAAACCCGCGGAAGACAATCGTCGGCAACCATCATATTCGATGCCTTGATCACCACCTGGGCTTCTTTCCTTCCAATACATTGCGAGCACTGAATTTCATTCTTCCCTCCTGCTAGAAAGAAATTTGCTCTCCGCTGTGGGACGTGTTGTAACCTGTGAGCGAATCGACATCCTGGCGGAATGCAGCCGTTTGGATATAGTCCAGCAGGGGCAGGAGATTCTCTTCCTGCTCCTTCGGCAGGATCAAGTCATAGCGTTCATCGAAGAGCGGGATAAATTCCAGCCTGTGCTGGTAGGCCGCGGCCTGCAAGCCGACAGCCGCATCGGCAATGCCTTTGGCAACCAGCGCAGCGGCCTCGCTATGCGTTCTAACTGCCTGCCCGTAGCCGTTTATCTGTTCGGGAGAAATCCCCAGACGCCTGAGTTCCTGGTCGAACCACAACCGCGTCCCCGAACCGGTATTGCGGTTCACGAAGCGGACTTCCTCCCGCGCCAGATCACGGATGTCGCGGATGGTTTTGGGATTGCCGAAATCAACGATCAGGCCCTGGGTGCGGTGGGCGAGGGTGATGATTTCCATGTCATGGTCGGGGAACAGGTGGCGGACAAAGGGAGTGTTGTACTCGCCGCTTTCGTCCAGGAGATGCGCGCCAGACACGTGGCACAGTCCCTGGCGCAAATTGACCAGCCCATCCAGTGAGCCGACCGGAAGATTCAACAGCGTCACGTGCCGGGACAACTGGTCTGCCACCGTTTCGAGGGCCAGGTCGTGGCTGCCGGAGAATACGAGCACGGGCTTGTTGGTTTGGGGGAGGATGATCTCTTGAAGCAGGATGGCGCTGGCTTTGGCCCGGTAATATTTCTCGGTCACTTTGCCGACCAGGCGGGTTTCGGCCAGTTCGATCAGGTTGGCGGATTCAAGCGCAAGGATGTGATGGCGCACCCATGCCGGTGACCGGCCCAGGGTCCGGGCCAGTTGCGTCAGCGTGGCGGGCGCGGCCATGAGCAGGCGCAGGATCTCCATCCGGCGGGGATCCGCCAACAGCTTGATCTGGTCGAATGCGTGAACAGGTTGGACTTTTTTCATAATCAATTAAGAAAAAACTTAATCGAAAGTCTACTCGAAAAAACCGAATCGGTCAACGCCTGCCCCGAAGCCCAAAACCGGGAGACACCGGACTCCGTTTCTTTTACCGACATTTTGGCGCTCCCTTTCCGCACCCGCTGTCACTGCGGCGCATTGGCTGTGTTAGAATCCCCAACTGTTCAGCCTGTGCCCGGAGGAGACATGAAAACCCGCACAATCCTTTTCACGCTCATCGCTTTCACCCTGATTTTGACTGCCTGCCAGCCCGCCGCCGGGGAGGAAATCTCATTTATGGTCTTCGGCGATCCGGCCGAACTGGCCGCCTACCAGACCCTGGTGGCCGCCTTCGAACAGGCTTATCCTGAAATCCGGGTGGAACTGATCCACGTCCCCGGCCAGGCGGATTACCGCAACCGCCTCGCCGCCGACATGGTGGCCGGCACGCCCGCCGACGTGGTACTGATCAACTACCGGCGCTACGGGGCCTTCGCCCAGTCCGGCGCGCTCGAACCGCTGGGGCCTTACCTGGCAAAATCCAGCCTCATCCAGGAATCCGATTTTTACGTGGAGGCGGTCGAGCCGTTCAAGTGGCTGAACGAGTTGATGTGCATCCCGCAGAACATCTCCAGCCTGGTGGTTTACTACAACAGAGACCTGTTCGACCAGGCCGGCGTGCCTTATCCCGCCAACGATTGGACCTGGGAAGACTTCCTGGCTGCGGCCCAGGCCCTGACCCAAGACCTGGATAACGACGGCCGGACCGACCAGTTCGGGGTCGGGATCGAGGCCTCGCTCATCCGCCTGGCCCCGTTCGTCTGGCAGGCGGGCGGCCAGGTCGTGGATTACGACGCCAACCCGTCCACCCTGACCCTCGATAGCACCACAGCCATCCAGGCCGCCGAGTTCTTCTTCAGCCTGCAAACCGTCCACCACGTCGCGCCCAGTCTCGACGAGGAAACCGCCGAAGACAGCGAGAGCCGCTTCATCAACGGGCGCACGGCCATGTTCTTCAACAGCCGCCGCGGCGTGCCGACCTACCGCGAATCCGCCGCCTTCGCCTGGGACGTGGCCCCCCTGCCGCGCGGCAAGACCCAGGCGGGCATCCTGCACGCCGACGCTTATTGCCTGCCGAGCGCCTCGAAGCACAAGGACGCCGCCTGGACCTTCATCGAATTCGCCAACTCGACCGAGGGCCAGACCATCGTCGCGGCCTCCGGGCGCACCGTGCCTTCGCTCATCTCGGTCGCCAACTCGCCCGCCTTCCTCGACCCATCGGCCAAACCGGCCAACAGCCGGGTCTTCCTCGACACCATCCCCTACATCCACGCCCTGCCCGTCCACTTCAACTGGATCGAGATCGAAGACATCGCCTCCGATGAACTGTGGCGCGGCTTCTACGGCCAGACCGACACCCTCGACGCCCTCCAAAGGGCCATCCAGCGCACGCGGATATACTTCACCGAAAATGAATAGCCTGGCCCGCTCGCGCCGCCTCCAGCCCTACCTTTTCCTGACCCCCTACCTGATGGGCGCGTTGCTGCTCGTGGTCCTCCCGGCGGGCGTTTCGTTTGTCATTGCCTTCACCCGCTACAGCGGCATGGGCCGCCCGGTCTTCGTCGGCTGGCAGAACTTCCAGTGGGTCAAGAGCGACCTGCTTTTCTGGGTGGCCCTGATCAATTCCCTGCTCTACATCCTCCAGGCGGTGCCGCTGCGGATCCTCGGCGCGCTCGGCTTGGCCCTGCTTTACAGCCGTCCGGGCAGGGCGACGGGACTGTACCGCGCCGCCATTTACCTGCCGACGGTCATCCCGGATACCGCCTACGCGCTGGTCTGGACCTGGATCCTGAACCCGTTTTACGGGCCGCTCAACCCTGCGCTCCGGACCCTGGGCCTGCCTGCCCCTTCCTGGCTTTCGGACTCCGCCTGGGCGTTACCCGCCATCGTCCTGGCCTCGCTCTTCCAGATCGGCGAGGGATTCGTCATCCTGCTGGCCGGGCTGCGCCACATCCCGCGCGAGACCTACGACGCCGCCCGCGTAGACGGAGCCAACCGCTGGCAGACGTTCACCGCCATCACCCTGCCCCTGCTCGGCCCCTGGCTGGTCCTGCTCAGCGTGCGGGACGTGGTGCTCTCGTTCCAGAGCACGTTCACGCCCGCTTACATCATGACCCGGGGCGGGCCATACTACGCCACCCACTTCACCCCGCTGCACATCTATGAAACCGCTTTCGACGGGATGCACTTCGGCGAGGCCGCGGCGGTGATGCTGATGGTTTTCATCGTGACCATCATCCTGGTCGTCATCCTTTACAACCTGGTCGAAGGCTGGGGGTTCGATGAAGATTAGCCGCCTGCCCAAGACCCTGGTCTCGCTGGCCCTGACCGGCCTGTTCATCCTGCCGCTGTTTTGGATGATCTCGGCCTCCCTGCGCCAGCCGGGACTGCCCCCGCCGCGCGGCATCGAATGGATCCCCTCGCCGCTGGTTCTTTCCAACTACGCCCGCATCTTCGATATCCTGCCCTTCGGACGCTACCTCCTCAATTCAGCCATCACCACCGCCATCGGCGTGGCCCTGACCCTTGCCACCGCTTCACTGGCCGGGTTCGGGATGTCGCTGTTGGGCAAGCGCGCCCGCCTGCGCCTGCTGGTGCTCTCGGCGGCCCTGCAAATGATCCCGGTCACGGCCCTGTGGCTGACGCGCTTCCTGCTCCTGGCCTGGATCGGGCAGACCAACTCCCGCCTGGCCCTGGTCGCGCCTGCCATAATGGGATCCAGCCCCCTCTTCATCCTGCTCTTCTACTGGACCTTCCGCCGGGTGGACCCGGCCGTCGTCGAATCCGCAAAACTCGACGGGGCCTCCCTCCTCCAAATCTGGTGGAAGATCGCCCTGCCCCTGGCCCGCCCGGCCCTGATGGCGGTCGGGATGCTGTCCTTCCTGTTCTACTGGAACGATTTCATCTCGCCGCTGCTTTACCTGCGCTCGCAGACGCTCTACACCCTGCCGGTCGGCCTGCTCCAGTTGCAGGAGATGGACAAGACCAACTGGCCGCTGCTGATGGCCGCCTCGGTGGTGATGACCCTCCCGGCGGTGGGCGTTTTTGCCGCCTTGCAGCGCGCCCTGCTCTGGTGGGACGGTGAAGAATATCCCGAGGGTGCGTCGCACCAGGCCTTTGGGAAAAATGCCAAAAAATGGTTTCTGTTTCAGATTGGAAGGACCCCATTTAGGAAGGTGCGACGCACTTCCGAAGGCCGTTGACACTCATCCACGCCTGTGATAAACTGCCGGGACAATTGAACCTGTACTCATCCAGAGAGGCAGAGGGACCGGCCCTGTGAAGCCTCGGCAACCGGTGGTAGTCTGTTAGTCAGGCAGCCTGGTAGTCGCACAGTCTGATAGTCTCGTAGTCAATTGGTCAATGACCAGGCGACTACACGACCACGAGACCAAGCGACCATTCGACTAACAACCAACACGGTGCCAATTCCGGCAGTAGGGATGCTCCTCGCGGGCATCCACCACTGGAAGATGAGAGAAGTCGTCCTGCTGGCGTCGCCTCTCGTTTCCAGAGAGGCGCTTTTGTTGTCAGGAGACGGTCATGCCGCAGATCGAAATGGTTCGTACCTTCGTCGAATATCACCTCGCCATCGCCCGCCGCGTTTGGGATTCGATTGACCAGATCAGCGACGAACAATTTTTACAGGATGACGCCTACTCTCGCGGCTCGATCCGCAATCTGATGGTCCACCTGGCTTCGACCGACCGCCGCTGGTTGGCCGGACTCAAATCGGACCCGGATACCGGTCACCTCGACCCGGAGCAGTATCCCACCCGAGGGTCTGCCCGCGCCGCGTTCGAGCAGGTTGCCGCCGATTTGGCGGATTACGCCGCCGCCCTCACCAACACCGATCTGAACAGAAATCCCGCCACCATCCCCGCCCCGCGCTGGACGGTGTTGCTGCATCTGGTCAACCACGGCACCGACCACCGCGCCACCGTCCTCGAAAAACTCCACCGTTGCGGCGCGCCGACTTTCCCCCAAGATTTCATCATCTGGTTGTGGGAGCAGAAGAAATGACCTGCCCCGAATGCGGCGCGCTGAACTCTCTTTGCAAAACGCGCTTCGACGAATGTCTCGCCCTCGAATTTTCTGACCTGCGTTACGGAGCCGTCCACAATTTGACGGTCTGCGCGTACATGCTGCAACATTCCAGCCAACTCAGCCGGGAAGGCTGGCTGTACGAGCGCGACCTCCTGCGCGAATTCATCGTGGAGGGGAAATCGCCGTCGGTGATCCGCCAACAGGTCAAGGATTCGGTGGACAGCGGCAAGCGGGCCTTCAAATTCACGTCGAGAGATGGAAAACCGGTCATCAAAAAGACTTCGTGGAAGAAAACGATCCTCGATATTCGGATGGAAAATGCCGAAGATTACTGTGAAGACGTGACCGCCTGGGCGGGATCGGTGTTGGAAAATGCGGAGACGGTTGCGATACTCTGAGAGAGCGGGGCTGAAGCCGCCTGCTCAGTTCATGGAAGCCCTTCGGGCTGGCAAGCGAGTCCGCTTGAGCGGACTTCCACGCACTGAGGCAGGGATTGTGCGAAGCCCCCTGGAAGGGCAGCCCGCCGAATCACAAGGTGAACACAAGTTTCTGGAGAAAAACACCATGGCCTACTGGAGACTTCATTATCATATCATCTGGTCTACCGAAAACCGTGAAGCCGGTATCACGCCCGAACGTGAGAAAATATTCTACGGCGTCATATACAACAAGGCTAAAGAATTGGGTGTGAAAATCCACGCGGCGGGGAACGCAGAAGATCACGTTCACATCGTCGCCTCCATTCCACCTAAACTTGCTGTGGCAGAGTGTGTCCGTCACTTCAAAGGAGCAAGCGCCTATGCCATCAACCACATGGATGGCAGCGATGGTCAATTCAAGTGGCAAGGCGGTTATGGTGTTTTATCCATCGGCGAGAGATCATTGGAGACTGTTATGGAGTATGCCGCGAGGCAAAAAGAACACCATCGCGAAAACAAACTGGTTGCGGTTTATGAGAAAATTGATGAAGATTGAGAGAGCAGAGCTAAAGCCGCCTGCTCAGTTCATAGAAGCGCTTCGGGCTGGCAAGCGAGTCCGCTTGAGCGGACTTCCACGCACTGAGGCAGGGCTTCAGCCCGCCGAATCCCGCCTGGGCGAGATCGGTGTTGAAAGATGCGGAGACGATTGAAATATAACGTTGCTTTCCCCTCATGCCCGCCCGACGATGAACCGTCGGGTTACGCCTGCAAAGCCCGCTCAAGCGGACTCATACCCCCTTTTAGGGGGAGCCGACTTGAGTCGGCTTCGTGCGAATAGCACGGGGGCTTGTCCCCGTGCGGAGATAGAATTGAGAAAACTATTTGCTGTAATGGTATCTCGCCTGCAAAAAGTCAATCCGCTCATCACGCACGAGATAGACAATGCGATGCTCCTGCGTCAGCCGCCGCGACCAGCATCCCGGCGCAAGATATTTGAGCGGTTCGGGCTTGCCGATACCTTCGAATGGGTCGCGCAGGATGGCTTCGATCAAATCGAAGGCGCGAAGCGCTAATTTGCGATCTGCCTCGACCCAATAGCGCAGGTCTTCGATGAATTCGGGCTGGAAGACCGCCTCACGCGTTTTCGCCGCCAAGTCTCACCTCGCGGCGCAGGTCTTCCAGGGACTGGATTTCGCCCTCGTTTTTCAACGCTCGCCCCAAAGCGGACAAAATCCGCTCGGCGTTTTGCGGTGAGCGCAGCAGGTAGGCGGTTTCGGTCAGGCTGGCGAGTTCATCGGCGGAGATCATGGCAACATCCTCCGCCCCGCGCCGCTGGATAATCACCACCTCGCGGTCTTTGGACACGCGGTCGAGCAGGCTGGCAAACTGCTCCCGGGCGCTGGTGTAGGTGAATTCGATGGTCATAAAAGTCTCCAAGTCGTACAGAAATACTGTACAACTTAAAAACCAGGCTGTCAAGATACAATAGCATTCTGGGCGAAATTTGTCCCTTCTCGGTTAAAAAATAATTCGTGTGAATTAGCGAAATTCGCGGCTAAAAATCAGGAGTAATCATGACTCGAAAATATACAAATAGAAAATACCTCGACGCCCTCGAAACGAAAGTCCTCGTCTTCGACGGGGCCATGGGCACCAGCCTGCAACTCCAAAACCTGACCGCCGAACACTTCGGCGGCGAACAGTACAACGGCTGCAATGATTACCTCGTCATCTCGTACCCCGAAGCCGTCGAAAAAGTCCACCGCTCGTTCCTCGAAGTCGGCGTGGACGTGCTCGAAACCGACACCTTCCGCTCCAACCGCATCACCATGAAGGAATATGGCTTGCAGGACAGAGTTCTTGAAATCAATGAGACAGCCGCAAAGTTAGCGCGTCGATTGGCAGACGAGTACACAGGTACCCAGGTAGACACGTCATCTGCAACGCCTAACTCACAACGCCTAACTCCTAACTCGCATCCCCGTTTCGTCGCTGGCTCCATCGGCCCATCCGGCAAACTGCCCTCCGCCGACGACCCGGAACTCTCGAACGTCAGCTTCGACGAACTGGCGGACGTCTTCCGCGAGCAGGCTGTCGGCCTCATCCGCGGCGGCGTAGACCTGCTGCTCATCGAAACCTCGCAAGACATCCTCGAAGTCAAAGCCGCCATAACCGGCTGTCACCAGGCCTTCGCCGAGACCGGCGTCCACTTGCCGATCCAGGCCCAGGTCACGCTCGATACGACCGGGCGGATGCTCCTCGGCACCGACGTCAACGCCGCCCTGGCCATCCTCGAAGGCCTCGGCATAGACGTCATCGGCCTCAACTGCTCCACCGGCCCCGAACACATGCGCGAACCCATCCGCATCCTCGGCGAAACCTCCACCCTGCCCGTCTCCTGCATCCCCAACGCCGGCCTGCCCCTCAACGTGGACGGACAGGCCGTCTACCCCCTCGAACCCGAACCGTTTGCGAACGACCTGTACGACTTTGTGACCAAACACAATATCTCGGTGGTCGGCGGATGCTGCGGGACGACGCCCGAACACCTCAAACTTTTGGTGGACAAATTACGGAACACGCCCCACGGAACACGTCCGCTTCATTCCACACCTCAACTTGCCTCCGCCATGTCGGCCATCTCCATGCGACAGGACCCCCCGCCAACCCTGATCGGCGAACGCTGCAACGCCCAGGGGTCGCGCAAGTTCAAGCGCCTGCTGCTCGAAGAAGATTACGACGCCATCCTGGAGATCGGCCGCGAGCAGGTCGAATACGGCGCTCACGCCCTCGACATCTCCACCGCCGTCACCGAGCGCCCCGACGAGGTGGACCTGATGCGCCGCACGGTCAAGAAACTGGCTATGGGCGTCGAAGTCCCCCTGGTAATAGACACCACCGAACTGGACGTGCTCGAAGCTGCCCTCCAGACCGCTCCCGGCCGCTGCCTCATCAACTCCACCCATCTTGAGTCTGGGCCTGAAAAAGCGAATAAAGTTTTCGCGCTTGCCAAAAAATATAATGCCGCCGTCATCGTCCTGACCATTGACGAGAGCGGCATGGCCAAGACCCGTGAGCGCAAACTGGACGTGGCAAAACGCCTCTACGACATCGCCGTGGATGAGCACGGACTCAAGCCCGCAGACCTGGTCTACGACGCCCTGACCTTCACCCTCGCCACCGGCGACCCCGAATTTGCCGAATCCGCCATCGAGACCATCGAAGGAATTCGTCTCATCAAGCAGAACCTGCCCGGCGTGTTGACCTCGCTCGGCGTGTCGAACCTGTCATTCGGGCTATCAGCCCACGCCCGTCCGGCCCTGAACTCGGTCATGCTCTACCACTGCGTCCAGGCCGGACTCGATATGGCGATCATCAACCCGGCCCACGTCACCCCCTACGCCGACATCCCCGCCGGCGAAAAGGAACTGGCTGAAGACCTGATCTTCAACCGCCGCCCGGATGCGTTGCAGCGTTACATCGAACATTATGAGGCGATGGGTACGGGCGGGTCTGAGACCCGTCCCGATAAGACTGACCCCACCGAAGGCATGACCCCCGAACAGCGTCTGCACTGGAAGATCGTCCACCGCCATAAGGAAGGGGTTGAGAGTGATATCGACTCCCTTATCCCCTACCCCCTTTCCCCTGAGAAAGGGATAGGGGACAAGGGACAAAGAGAGCAGAATCACATCAAAGCGGTTGAAATTCTGAACACCGTCCTCCTCCCCGCCATGAAAGAAGTCGGCGACAAGTTCGGGGCGGGTGAGTTGATCCTGCCCTTTGTGCTCCAATCTGCCGAGGTGATGAAGAAATCCGTCAGCCACCTGGAAAACTACCTTGAAAAAGTCGAGGGCGTCAGCAAGGGGCTGGTCGTGATCGCCACTGTCTACGGCGACGTGCATGACATCGGCAAAAATTTGGTCAAAACCATCCTCGCCAACAACGGCTACGACGTGATAGACCTGGGCAAACAGGTCCCCGCCGAAACCATCATCAGCAAGGCCGCCGAGGTCAACGCCACGGCCATTGGCCTGTCGGCGCTGCTGGTCTCTACCTCGAAGCAGATGCCGCTCATCGTCAACGAGTTGCAGCGGCGCGGACTGGACATCCCCGTGCTGGTCGGCGGGGCGGCCATCAACCGCCGCTTCGGACGCCGCATCCTGCAAACCGAGGACGGCGGGTACTACGAACCGGGCGTCTTCTACTGTAAGGACGCCTTCGAAGGCCTTGAAACGATGGATCAACTGATCAACCCCGATCGCAAACCCGCCCTGCTCGAAAACCTGCGCAAGGAAGCGGACTTTGAGTTGGGTCGTTCTTCCCAATGGGGTCAACGGTCAACGGCCAGCGGCCAACGGTCGAACGTTGTGCCCGCTCCCATCGGACTGCCCGAAAAACTCGGCTACCGGCTCGTCAAAGACATGCCCCTCGAGCTGGTCTTCCAACACCTTAGCCTCAGCGAGTTGTACCGTCTCTCGTGGGGGGCCAAGAACGCCCACGGTGCAGAGTGGGAGCGGCTGCAAACAGAATTTGGGACTCGGCTGGCCGCCATGAAAAGAGAAGCCCTGCAAACCGGCTGGCTCAAACCCCAGGCCGTCTACGGTTACTTCCCCTGCCAGGCTGACGGCGACGACCTCATTGTCTACAAACCCGACACAACGGAACACGCGACACGATTCCACTTCCCCCGCCAAAACTTCGACAGCAATCTCTGCCTCGCCGATTACTTCGCCAGCGTTGACTCCGGCCAGATGGACGTGGTCGCCTTCCAGGTCGTGACCGTCGGACAGGAAGCCACCGAACGCTTCGACGCCCTGCAAGCCAAAGGCGACTACTCTGAAGCCTACTTCACCCACGGGCTGGCCGTCCAGACCGCCGAAGCGACCGCTGAGTACCTGCACCGCCACATCCGCCGCGAGCTGGGACTCGCCGAAGGTCAGGGCAAACGCTACTCGTGGGGCTACCCCGCCATCCCCGAGCTGGAAGACCACCGCAAAGTCTTCGACTTGCTGCCGGTGGAAAAGGAACTGGGTATGAGCTTGAGCGCGGCCTACCAGTTGATCCCCGAGCAATCCACTGCGGCGATCATTGTCCACCACAAGGATGCCAAATATTACAGCACCGGCGAGAGCCGGGTGGAACAGTTGATGAAGTGAAACCGACAGAATTTTCCCCATGAGAGAGTGCAGACTTAAGTCTGCACTCCTTCTTTAACTTTCGTCTTTCTTCAAAAAGGCAACTGCTTTCCCCAGGTCGTCGTTCATTACCAGGGACAGGTGGTGACCAGGGCGATAATCTTTCACGGCGATAAGCCGCAGACAAGAGTTGGCCGCTTTATCGGGGCCAAGCCACCGGTCCAGGCGGTTGGGGGTCTTGTAGAAGAAATCCCGGTTGAAGACCACATCGGGGTCGTCCAGGTAAATCCCCAGCGGGTAGATCCTGGCTTCCATCAAGTCCTGGAAAAAATGAGTGCCGAAGGACGGTTCCGGCGCGTTGGCGATGCCCTCGCCGGAGAGTTCGACCAGCGCCAGGGTGTTGTAAATGTCGGCGTAGCCGATGTGGACACCCAGGTCGGGGCTGGCCGTGCCCCAACGCCCCGGGCCGACGGCGATGAATTGTTCGTCGGCCAGCGCGGCGTTGAGTTCGCCGATGCTGCGCTCCAGTTTGTTGCGCTCAGCCTGGGTCCCCAGGCTGAAATAACCTTCAGGCGGGACGAAGAGCACGTAACGGATCTCTTCGACCACCCCTCGCGGGACCATGCGATGGGTGGAAAAGATGATGTCGCCCTCTGCCAGGTTCTGCGGCAGTTGGGCGTCTCCGCCGTTATCAATGTGACTCTGGGGACGGCATTGCAGCAGCGTGATACGGACCTCGGGCCTGATCTCGCCGGGGTTGATGATTTCGACCGTAAACTCGGTATCCACCGGGGAGTTGTAATGGTCTTCGAGCAGGTTCAGGGCTTCGCGCATCCGCCCGGCGAAGGGCGTGCGGCGCAGCAATTCGTCGAAGGTGATGACCAGCTTGCCCACCTCCACCAGGTTGGTGCGCGGGGCGGTCAGGTAGCCGTCCTGGTCTATCTGGGCCACGTAGCGCATCGCCGGGTAGCGGGCGGAGAGCACTGCCTTGACCGGCAGACTCATAAAAGCGTTGGCTTCGAGGTCAATGACATCCACGTATTGCTGGGAATAGCGTTTGATGGATTTGACGTCTGCCGCGGGGTGGAGCAGCGGGTGCGAAAGCGCCACCAGACGGGGGTAGTCGTTCCCGGTCTGGTCAACCGCCCGCGTCCCCAGGCCCCAGACCAGGCGCACGAACCCATCTTCCTTGAGTATTTGCGGCGACCAGCGGTACAGGTTGCGGCTGAAGGCCACGCCCGCGCCGTGCGGCAGGTAGTAACGGCCAAAGCGCTCCCCCTCCACGAACTGGATCAGGATGGCGATCCGCTCGTCGTATTCGGCCAGGCCCTTGTGGTGACGGTAGAGCAGCACGTCAGGGTGCAGCCCGCTGCTGTAGATGCGGGTGATGGCATTGGTCAAGGCGAACAGGTTTTCTTCGGGTGTGCCCTGGTTGGGACAGAAGATGCTCTCGTATTTGCCCGCGAAGGAGGTGCCAAAATTATCTTCCAAAAGGCTCGACGAGCGCACGATCAACGGGCGGTTGCCCGCCTCGCCGATCACTTCTTCCAGGCGCTTGAGGATATCCGGCGAGAACTGTCCCTTTGAAAACTCGGCCCGGATCAGGGGAAAATCGGAGCGGATCTCTTCTTCCGACTTGAACTTCTGGTCGTTCCAGTGCATCAGCCCGTTCTGGGACATGAAATTGTAGAAAACGTCCGAGCCGATGTAGAACGATTCCGGGGTGCGGAAACTATCCCGGAGTTCGGGCGGCGCGGTCTCCTTGAGGATGCGCATGGCAAGCAGCATCCCGGCTGCCTTTCCGCCGACCTTGCCCATCCCGATCTTGCGTCGGCGGATCTCGTCCAGGTCGGCCACCTTGAACCATTTGCGGGCCAGCTTGATGTACTGCAACTGGTCGCTGACCATGGTGCGGATGAGCACCACCTTGATCTCCTGCAAGCGGGCGCGGTATTTGGCGCGTTCCTCTTCCGGCATCCGGGCGATCATGCGCGCCTGCTCGAATAGCATATCGTGGGGAGCCAGCTCCGGGTTGAACCAGACGAAATCGGATTCGAGGCTGCCGCGCTCGGTCAAGATCTTCTGCACGATGGACTGGAAATCCTGGTAGGGCAGGTTATAAGCAAAATAGAAGTCCGTCAACGCGTCGCGGATGCGCCCCAGCCGCATCTCCCAGACCTCCGAGCTTTCCTCGGCGTAGGGATTGTATAATCCCTCGCGCCCCTGCGAGTCGATGGCCTTCTGCCGCGCCTCGGCCTCAAAATCATCCTGGCTGATGATGCCGCGCGAAAACAGCTCGTGCCGCATACGCGAACGGATGCGCCCGCTCAGGATGGGGTACTGGGTCAGGGTCAGGTAAATATTGAGAACCGAATCGGACGAGGGAGTGGGGAGAGTCATGGGGATATTCTAACTGATGTTACCCACCGTCCCGAAGGTTTGGGAAGAAAACGAGAATGGATTGCGAAAACCTTCGGGACGCTCTGCATACGGTGAGATTCCAAATCAAAAAGCGGCAGAATTTGAAAACCTGCCGCTTATCTTAATTCTGTCACTGCAAGCCGTCCTGAACGAAGTGAAACGAAGTCGAAGGATGGCGAAGCGGTCTCCCGCTTGGGCGGTTGGGGATTGCTTCGGGCGGAAGACCACCGCCCTCGCAATGACACCGGTAACCGGCTCTACCCCAGGTGCATCGGCATGATGACGTGGATGAAATCGTCATCGCCGACGGTCTTGATCACGCCGGGCGCGTTAGGGGCGCTGGTTTCGATGGCCACGTTCGGCGACTTGATCACTTCCAGCACTTCGCGCAGGAACTTGACGTTGAAAGCAATCAACAGCCCGATGCCGTCCACGGTGGCCTCGACGATGGTCTCGTTCGAGCCGGTCTCCTCGGAGGTGGCCGAGATTTCGATCTCGCTCGGCTCCAATTCGCCGCTGGCTTTGATGTCCAGGCGGGCCACGTTCGAGCCTTCGCGGGCAAAGATCTCGGCCTGCTTGCAGGCCTTGAGCAGGGAAGCGGTCGAGACCAGGGTGCGGGATTTATACGAGCGCGGGATGATCTGCTGGTAGTCCGGGAAAGTCCCGTCAATCAACTGCGAGACCACCTCCACGTCCTTGACCCGGAAGATGACCTGCCCGCGCCCCTGGGGGATGGACATCGCGATCGTCTCGCTCCCGTCCGAAGCCACCCGGGCAAGTTCGTTCAGGGCGCGGGCCGGGATGATGGCGCTCACCGGCTGCGGCGCGGCGGACGAAATCAACGCCTTGCGCACCGACAGGCGGAAACCGTCCGCGGCAGCCATGGTGATCTTGTCCTTGTCCACCGTCACCAGCACGCCCATCAACACCGGGCGGGCCTCGTCCGTCGAAGCTGCGAAGGCCACCTGCTGGATCATCTCCTTGAAATCAGCCACATTGATGTGCAGGGCTTCATCCAGGTTCGGCGTCGGCAGGGGCGGGAATTCCTGGGCATCAATGCACTTGATGTCGGTGTTCGAAGTGCCGCTGCGCACGTTCAACGTCTGGGTGCTGGCATCCAGCGACAGGTTCACCTGGTCGCCGGGCAGGGTGTTCACCAGGTCGGTGATCGTGCGCGCCGGGACGGTGGTCGAACCTTCCTCGTCAATCCGCGCCCCGAGCCAGCAGGTGACTCCCAGTTCCAGGTTGGTAGCCGACAGGCGCAGCCGCCCCTCGTCGGTAGCGACCAGCACATTCGCCAGCACCGGCAGGGTGCTGCGCGGCGAAACTGCTCGTGATACGATGCTCAAACCGTGAGCCAGGTTCTCTTGCAGAATGGTGACCTTCATCGCCTCATCCTCTTCTCTTCTATGTGGGGTGCGAAAAAGTATATCCTGAGAAAGTCTAAAAGTCAAAATTTTTTACTTCGGACTCCAAAATCGGGAGATTTTGGAGTCCGACCACCCAAGAATCCTAACGTCCAGAGACGCTGGACTCCGTTTACCCGAAAATCGTCGAGATGGCCAGGGCCAGCAGCATAAACGCCAACTGGACCCCGAACAAGGCGGCCATGATGTAGACCACCGTCATCCAGCCGGATGAAGCGCCGCCGGAGCGGACCTCCTGCCCTTCTGCCAGGTGACGGACGGCGTTCGCGGCCTGCCGGGCGGTATCCGCTTCCGAACGGCGCGGCCAGCCGGGCCAGACCCAGCCCGGCGTCTCGCGCGGGACCACCAGCCTGCTCCCGTTAAACTGGCTCAACCACACCCGCAGCGCTTCCGGCGGCGCAACCGCCAGGTCTCCCGGCAGGACGACCGCCTTCGTCGTCTTGAGCGCCTCGGCGGTCAGCCCGTTCTCGATACTCTGGCGCACCACCGGCAGCTTCGGCGTCTGCTTCTGGATGGCCTCCTCGATGGCCTGCGACAACCCGTTCACGCCCGAGTCGAACACCAGCACCGGGAAGGCCGCGTGTTTGGCGGCCAGGGCGCGCTCGGCCTGCGACCCGTCCCGGCGCAGCACCTGGAAGTGATAGGCCAGGAACAACACGAACAACACAAACAATTGCAGCACATCCAGCAAGTCTCGCAAGAAGAAGTTCGAGCGGCTTCCCAGCAACGCCGAAAGCAGGATGAACAACATCCCCACCGCGCTGGCCATCCCGCCGATGACGGTGCTGAACAATACGAGATACAGGTAAACCCGGCGCACCATCGAGCGGCGGGCGTGGTCCCCGGCGTCGTCCATGCCCAGGGCCTCGGCCTGCATCGGTCGCCAGGTCAACAACCACAGTGGAAGGCTGACCAGCAGCATCGCCAGCGCGCCGGCCAGGTTGTTGCGCAAGAAACCGGCCCATGTCCCGAAACCAAGCAGGGTATGGATCAGGAACGCCAGCAGCGACCCGATCCCGACGAAGGAGGCGACCAATCCTGCCAGTGAAAGAATGTAAAAATACAGCCGCCGCATCCCGGCCTGGCGCGGGGCTTCGCTCACCTGGGCCATATCCCTCGCGAGCCAGTGGCCGTAATAAGCCCATACCCCTCCCAGCGGGATGCCGATGGCCAGCGCGCCGCGCACGTCGTTGATGATTTGTGAAAAGGTAAAACTTTCGCCAAATATCCAGCGCAAGAGCACGTTCGCCACCACCCCGGCAGAGGATAAGACTGTAATGACTCCTGCCAATGCCAGCGCATACAGGATTCCCAGCCGCAGCATGGAGAAGCGTTCGCCCGCTTCGGCCAGCGCATCCTGGGCGGTTTTCCAGACCATTACCCATAACGGCAGGCCGACCACGAGCAGGGATATTCCATTAGGCAAAGCTTGAAGGGAAACGTCCGAATAGACAGATGCGGCAAAGATGTAGCTGATCACCTGGTGGAGGCCGCCCACGACCATAATCAGGCCGTAGATCACCCACAGGTAACGGTACAGCCGCCGCACGTCCGCGAAGGTTTCGCTGGGGTGGACCACCTTCCAGTCCTCGCGCAAGATGTGGATAAAGTACGCCGCGATGAGAGCGTTCATCACCATCCCAATCAGGTTATCGGTGATCGTCTGATTCCCGCCAATGACCGCATTCCTGATAGGCGCATCAAAAATGGACAGGAACAGGCGGTTGACCAGCGCCAGGCCGTTTTGCGCCACCGGCACCAGCGTGCCGAGCAAGATGCCGTACAGCGCCAGGGCACGCACACCCGAAGTGCGCTCGTCCATGTCATTTTGGGCGCTGCGCTGCGCGCCCCACCAGTGTCCCACGAAGACCGGCACTCCCACCAGGATCAGCGAGAGCGCCCGCGCCAGGCGTTCGGCAGTGCTGCCTATCACATCGGGTGAGAAAGTCTCACGCGCCAGCCCGATCAACCCCCACAAAACGACCTCCATGCTGACAATGGTCACGGCATAGAAGTAAAGACGACGCACGGTACTCATGTTGACCTCCATGATTCCGCAGGTCACGCTTGAAGCGTGACCTGCAAATCGTTCTACAAATTACGGTTTGGGCGGTTCCGAATACCAGTTCCAGGACCAGAACGGGTAAGACATGGATTCGATCTTCCAGGCCCCGTTTTGTCTTATCAGCAGGGCCGTCCCGTTGTTACTGTAAATTTCCTGGAAAGGCCCGCCGCCGGCGTAAATGATGCTTACATCAACTGTGGCTTCATTCCCCTTGACCTCCGAACCGAGGACCTGGACGCCGTTATTGACATCACCGATCTTTTCCACCAGGATGGCCTGGCGCACCTCTTCATAGGTCGGTTTGTAGTCCTTGTCGGCCAGGTAGCTGTAGACGCGCTCCACATCCCGCTGCTGGATGGCCAACACGAAATTATGGACTACACCTTCGGGCGTATCGTCCGGGAGGTAGGTCTGGTCATTGCCACGAATCAGGAATACCGCCACCGACGCGACGGCTAAAACCCCAATGGCTGCCAGGATGCCGATGAGAAAACGATCTTGTTTCATAATTGTCACCTGCAGGAATTACGGATGAGACAAACGCTTCTTGCGCTGCAAAAGGCGAGGTTTCCCGGGCCGGGACAGGATGACCAGGAACGGCCCAACCGCCGGGACGAGCAGGGCGAACAACCCCCAAAGCGCATAAGCCCAAGTGGACAAGCGCCGCTGCCGTAAAAACATCACCGCCAGGGCGAACATGGCAACCAGAAAACCGAGCAAAAGGAGGCGCACTGTATCAGCGTTCATGGTAATGAAATTGTATAGGGTTTCAAAGGAAAAGGCAAGCGCCAGAGTGGAGTATACTTGCCCGGTCGGTTCGTTTCCCCATTCACAACTTTATTCAGGAGAAAAGATGTCTGCTTCCACCATTCCTCATTGGGATCTGACCAATGTCTATCCAAGCCTCGAGTCCAAAGCGTTCGAAAATGCCGTCGAACAGGTGAAAACCCAGGTCGGCGAGCTGGAACGCCTGTTTGCCGAAAAAGTCTCCAAAACGGACGCCGGCACACCGGTCCCGGAACTGGCGGGGCTGGTCGGCGAGAGCGTGAAACGCTTCAACGAGATGTATGAACTGTCCGGCACGGTGCGCGCCTTCATCCACTCTTTTGTCTCTACGGATTCACGGGACACGCTGGCAATGAAGAAGATGTCCGAGTTCCAGATGGTCGGCGTGCGGATGCAGAACCTGGCGGTGCAGTTCCAGGCCTGGACCGGCAAGCTGGCTCCCGTTTTGGACGGGATCATCGCGGCTGACGAAACCGCCAAAGCCCACGCCTTTGCCCTGAAAGATGCCGCCGAACAATCCAAATACATGATGGCCGAAAACGAGGAGGCCCTGGCTGCCGAACTCGGGCTGAGCGGCGCGATGGCGTGGAACAAGCTCCAGGGGACCGTCACCTCGCAACTGACCGTGGACTTCGAGCTGGACGGCGAGGTCAAGAAACTGCCCATGCCGGCCCTGATCAACCTGCACTCCCACCCGGATGAATCCGTGCGCCGCCGGGCTTACGAAGCCGAGATGGCCGCCTGGAAATCGGTCGAGGAGCCGCTGACCGCCGCCATGAACGGCATCAAAGGCACAGCCAACTCGCTCGACAAGCGCCGCGGCCGTGAAGACGCCCTGCATGCCCCGATAGACATGGCCCGCATTGACCGCCCGACCCTGGAAGCCATGATGGGCGCGATGGAAGCCTCCTTCCCCATGTTCCGCAAGTATTTCAAGGCCAAGGCCAAACGCTTCGGCAAGGAAAGCCTGGCCTGGTGGGATGTCTTCGCCCCGTCTGGCAACGCCAACAAGGAATATTCCTGGGAGGAAGCCCGGGCTTTCATCCTTGAAAATTTCGGCAAATTCTCGCCCGAACTGGAAGCCTTCGCCGAACGGGCTTTCGACAGCCGCTGGATTGACGGCGAACAACGCGAGGGCAAACGCGGCGGCGCGTTCTGCATGGGCGTGCCGGGCGTCAAGGAAAGCCGCGTGCTGTGCAACTTCGACGGGACGCTCGACCAGGTCAGCACCATTGCCCACGAACTGGGTCACGCCTTCCATAACGAGTGCGCTTACCAGGCCGGCAAGACCGAACTCCAGCAGGACACGCCCATGACCCTGGCCGAAACGGCTTCGATCATGTGCGAGACCATCATCATGGAGGCTGTGCTGGCCCAGGCCACCGACCCGCAGGAGGAACTCGCCATCCTGGAGACCCGGCTGATCGGCGATGCCCAGGTGATCGTGGATATTTACTCGCGCTTCCTGTTCGAGAAGGAGGTCCACGAGCGCCGCGAAAAATCGGACCTCTCGGCGGCTGACCTGTGCGACATCATGGAACGGGCCCAGGCGGCCACCTACGGCGAGGGCCTGGACGAAAACTTCCGCCACAAATACATGTGGACCTGGAAGCCGCACTATTACTTCCCCGGCCTGGCGTTCTACAACTTCCCCTACGCCTTCGGCCTGCTCTTCGGGCTGGGACTGTACGCCATCTACCAGCAGCGCGGCCCGGCCTTCGTGGACGATTACAAGAACCTGCTGGCCTCCACCGGCGAAGCCCCCGCCGCCGACCTGGCCGCCCGCTTCGGGATAGACATCCGCTCGCGCAAGTTCTGGGAAGACAGCCTGGCAGTCATCGGCAAGAAGATTGACCGGTACTGCGAGTTGTAAATCTCCATATCTAAAAACAGATGCCCCTGTTCGTAAAAAAGCAGGGGCATTTTTATTTTATGGAGAGTTTCCAACTCGCCAGGCTCTTGCCGGAAAATTTCCCCTTACGAAACCGTCCGCCTTAGGATGGGGATCTTTTGCAAGATATACACAGCGATAAACGATAGTGTGAACAAGGCGAGCGTCACGAGCGGCGTCCCCCAGACCGGGTGAGCAGTCAAGGCTTTGAACTGGTCTGTCAGGCTTCGAAATATCCTCAAAATCAGCGGATGGATCAAGTAAATACCGAAACTGGCTTGGGATACGACGAGCAAGGATTTTTGCAACCAGGAAGTCTGAAATATCTTTTGTTCACCCGCCCACATCAGCAACAAATAAGCCCCGGCTGAAGCAAAGATGATGTTTGGTTGAAGGTAAGTGTAATACATGCCATTGAATTTCCCCTTTTCTATTGTAAGAAAATACGTGATCAAGATCGTAAACAAGTTAGCCGCCAGCCACAAACTGCCCCCCACCATGAGCATACGGCGGTCTATTTTCATTGTGCCCAACAAATACCCCAGAACAAAATAGCCAACATAACCTTCGAAAAAAGATAAGGGAATAGCAATCGTTACACCAAGATATCGTTCAACCAAAGTGTACACAGGCTGGGCAATGAACCAGAAACCAACGAAGATGTATAAAAACACGCGTTTATCGGGAGCAGTGAAGCCCCATAAAAACGGCACGATGAGGTATATCCCGATCAGGGGATAAAGGAACCACAAATGTGAAACAACCCTGTCTTCCAGTATCCTTTCCACCATTACCCGAATAGATTGCGCTTTATCCAGATAAAAGAGAAAGACGATAGACCAGACCAGAAAAGGGACAAGGATTTTCGAAAATCGTTTGCGGAAAAATACCAGGATATCGTCACTCTTTTGAAGCAGCAAATAACCACTGACCATAAAAAACAATGGCACCGCAATGCGCGCCGTGGCATTGTAAACATTCTTGACCATCCACCAACTCACCGGAATCTCGCCCCAGTCTCTGAGCGCCTGCCCATTGACGTGGATCATCACCACCAACAGTGCGCCTATCACCCGTACCAGATCAATCCAGGCAATTCTTGCTTTGCTTTCTTCCATAACACATCTCCTGATATATCGCAGGGCGACTTCTCAAATCGCCCTGCGAATTTTGCGAAAGTATATCACGCAGGGATCATGCCTTCACCCACCCCAGGCTGATCCTCCCGCGTTCGGGTTCGATTTTCAGGATTTCCAGATCGAGGATGTCGCCGACCTTGAGCACCGTCCCGAACGGGATCTGGCTCTTGTGCAGCAGGCCGTCCTGCTTGACGCCGATGTCCACGAACGCGCCGAAGTCCACCACGTTGCGCACCGTGCCTTTCAGGGTCATGCCGGTGAGCAAATCCTCCATCTTGAGCACGTCGGAGCGCAGGATGGGGGCGGGAGTGTCGGCGCGGGGGTCACGACCGGGGCGGACGAGCTGCTCGAGGATGTCGTTCAGGGTGGGGAGGCCGCAGCCCAGTTCGGCGGCTAATTTGTCAGTGGGGATTTTGGCGGTGAGGGACTCCAGGGCCGGTTTCCGTTCATTTGGCGGCGACCCGGCTGACAGTCCCGCGCGCTCGAGGACGGCCTGGGCAATGGGGTAGGATTCGGGATGGATGGCGGAAGCGTCCAATGGATCAGCCCCGTCCCGAATCCGCATGAAACCGGCGCTCTGCTCGAAGGCTTTGGGACCGAGGCCGGAGACTTTGCGCAGGTCGGCGCGGGATGTGAACGCGCCGTTTTCGTCGCGGTAGGCGACGATGCTGGCGGCCAGTTTGGGGCCGACGCCCGCCACGTGGGTGAGCAGGGCCGGGCTGGCGGTGTTGAGGTCCACGCCGACATGGTTGACGACCGATTCGACCACCCCATCGAGGGAGTGGCTGAGGGCGGTCTGGTCCACGTCGTGCTGGTAGAGGCCGACGCCGATAGACTTGGGGTCAATTTTGACCAGTTCGGCCAGCGGGTCTTGGGCGCGGCGAGCGATGGAGACCGCGCCGCGGATGGACACGTCCAGGTCGGGGAATTCGGCCCGCGCCAGGGGCGAAGCGGAGTAGACAGAGGCTCCGGCTTCATTCACGATCAGGTACTTGGTTTGTTGCGTGTTGCGTGTTAATTCTGACGCCAGTTTTTCGGTTTCCCGTGAGGCGGTGCCGTTGCCGATGGTGATGAGGGTGACGTTGTGGCGCTCGACCATGGCTTCGAGGGTTTTGAGCGCGCCGGTCCAGTCGTTTTTCGGCTCGTGGGGATAGATCGTGCCGGTGTCGAGCAGTTTGCCGGTGGGGTCAACCACCGCCACCTTACAGCCGGTGCGGAAGCCGGGGTCGAGGCCGAGCACAGTCTGGCCGGCGAGCGGCGGCTGGCCGAGCAGGGCGCGCAGGTTGGTGGCGAAGACGTTGATGGCGTGCGTGTCGGCTTTTTCGCTCAGTTCGCGGCGCACGTCCCGCTCGATGGAGGGCAGCAGCAACCGTTCGGCGCAATCCTGGATGGCGAGTTCGAGTTGCTCGGCAAAGGGGCTGAGGATGTCTTCCTCGAACTCGGCCTGGATCGGGTCGAGCCAGTCGCGCTCGGCGACCTGGACGCGGACCCGGAGCACGCTTTCCTTTTCGCCGCGGTTGAGTGCCAGGATTTGGTGGGGCTGCAAACGGCTGACGGTATTCGAATATTCGTAATACGATTCGTAGACGCGCTTTTCATCCACCGCATCTTCGATTTTTTCAGCGGTCAGTTTAGCAAACTTGAGCGCTTTTTCGCGGGTCGCCTGGCGGACGTTGGCGTTGTCGCTGATGGTTTCGGCCACGATGTCGCGTGCGCCTTGCAGGGCATCTTCGACAGTAGGGACGTCCTCGGTGATGAATTGGGCTGCGGCTTCCTCGGGCGAGCCTTCGAGGGATTGCGAGAGGATCTGTTCGGCCAACGGTTCGAGGCCGCGCTCGCGGGCGATCATGGCCCGGGTGCGGCGTTTGGGCCGGTAGGGGGCGTACAGGTCTTCGAGGGCGGTCATCGTCCCGGCGGCTTCAATGGCGGCGCGCAGTTCGTCGGTCAGTTTGCCCTGCTCCTCGATGGAGGACAGGATGGCGGCGCGGCGCTCGTCAATGGCCCGCAGGCGGACGATCTCATCCGCCACGATGCGGACCTGCTCGTCGTCGAGTGAGCCGGTCATTTCCTTGCGGTAACGGGCGATGAAGGGGACGGTGTTGCCCTCGTCCAGCAGGCGGACGGCTGCGTCCACCTGGGAGGGTTTGGCGTTGATCAAATTGGCGATTTTAACGGCGTGGGTCATGGCGGCGATTTTACCAAACAATCCGGCGTATTATATAATACCCACGGTTGAAAATTAGACCAGATTTCGGAAGTCTTCTGTGAAAGTCCTTGATTTTTTCGCGAGTGCGTCGCACCAGACGTTTGGAAAAATTCCGTCAAACTGGCGATTTTTCAGCCTGGGAAAATCACTTTTAGAAAGGTGCGACGCACTGACCAGACCGAAAGGATGAAACATGAACCTCGATTACTGTATCCGCGAACTGGAAGCCAATTCAAAAATCATCGAAACTTTTGTGGCCGGGATTGACATAACACAGATGCGCTGGAAGCCGAGCGCGAACGACTGGTCCATGCTGGAGGTGGTCAACCACTTGTGGGACGAAGAGCGGGAGGACTTCCCGGCCCGCATCCGTCACCTGTTCTCCGGCAGCCCTGACAAGTTTTCGCCGATCCGCCCGGCGGAGTGGGTGACGGAACGCGGCTATAACGGGCGCGACCCGGGGGAGTCGCTGGCGGGATTCCTGTCGGAACGGGAAAGGAATCTGGCCTGGATCAGGTCCCTGTCCCGCGCCGATTGGGAGGTGAAATACCTCCACGAGCCGCTGGCGGGCATCTCCGCCGGGGATTTCCTGGCGGCCTGGACCGTCCACGACCTGCTGCACATCCGCCAGTTGAACGAGTTGAAGTACGCTTACAGCGCCAGGGTGTTGGAAGGGCTGGCGATCATCTATGCTGGAGAATGGTAAAAGGTTGGGTAATCATAGGGAAGAAGTGATGACTCTCATATTGACGCTTTGAATAAAATCATGTAAGGTTAAGTTGCACAGCAGTTGAAGGCAAAAATAAATCTATGATCTTGTTGCGCAACATATTCTGAAAATAAGCGGGCCCCCGTCCGGGTGCCCGCTTATATATTTTTACAAAGATGTACCACCATCCTAGCAGGAGAAAACATGTCAGGAACAATCAACGCTTTTGAAATGGCGCAGCACCAATTTGACGGTGTCGCCAAACTTCTCAACCTCGACCCGCAGATTGCTGAAGTGCTGCGCTGGCCGATGCGCGAATACGCCTTCCGCATCCCGGTGCGCATGGACGACGGTTCGCTGCGCGTCTTCCAGGGCTTCCGCGTCCAGCATAACGACGCCCGCGGCCCCAACAAGGGCGGCATCCGCTTCCACCCGAACGAGACTTTCGATACCGTGCGCGCCCTGGCCACCTGGATGACCTGGAAGTGCGCCGTGGCCGACATCCCGCTGGGCGGCGGCAAGGGCGGTATCATCGTGGACCCCGCCACGCTGACCACCCCCGAAAAAGAACGCCTGACCCGCGGCTGGGTGCAGAATATGTGGAAGAACATCGGCCCGCGCCAGGACGTGCCGGCCCCGGACGTGGGCACCACCCCGCAGATGATGGGCTGGATGATGGACGAATATTCCAAGCTGGTGGGCGAGTACACTCCCGGCGTGTTCACCGGCAAGCCCCTGGGCGGCGGCGGCTCGGAAGGCCGCACCGAAGCGACCGGCTACGGCGTGATCTACACCGTGCGCGAAGCCATGAAGCATCTCGGCATGGACTCGACCAAATCGGTGGCGGCCTTGCAGGGATTCGGCAACGTCAGCCAGTATGCGGCCATCGGCTTCGTCGAATTGCTGGGCGGCAAGGTGGCCTGCGTCTCATGCTGGGACCGCAACGACCGCACTGCCTACACCTACAGCCACAAGGACGGCGTGGACCCACACTTCCTGCTCTCGATTACCGATCAGTATGGCACGATTGACAAGGACCAGGCCACCCGGGCCGGTTACGTCGTGGAAGACGGCGACGCCTGGATCACCAAGGAAGCCGACGTGCTCATCCCGGCCGCGCTCGAAGGCCAGGTGAATGCCGAGTCGGTCAAGAAGATGTCCAGCCGCATCAAGATCGTGGCCGAAGGCGCCAACGGCCCCACCACCCCCGAAGCGGACGAATTCTTCAAGGCCAACAAGATCTTCAACATCCCCGATTTCCTGTGCAACGCGGGCGGCGTGACGACCTCCTACTTCGAACAGGTTCAGAACGATATGAACTTCTACTGGTCGAAGAACGAAGTGCTGCAAAAGCTGGACGACAAGATGACCTCCGCCTTCCACGGTGTGCTCGAAATGAGCGAGAAGGAAGGCGTTTACATGCGCGATGCGGCCTACATGGTCGCCATCGGTCGCGTGGTCAAGGCCATGGAGCTTCGAGGCTGGGTCTAAATGTAAGGGATACCACACCCCCCGTCTATCTGACGGGGGGTGTTTGCTCGAAAAATCTACCAAAGGAGTATGAATGCAAACACCCTGGGAATACCGATTTGCCCATCGCACCAAGCACATGCGCAGTTCGGTCATTCGGGAATTGCTCAAGTTGACGGAGCAGCCGGACATCATCTCGTTTGCCGGCGGGCTGCCCGCCCCGGAAGTTTTCCCGCTCGAAAAATTCCAGCAAGCCTGCAATGCGGTTCTAAGTCAGCAAGGCGGATTGGCGCTGCAATACGGGGCTACTGAAGGATTTACGCCGCTGCGGGATATGATCGCCCGCCATACCACCCGCTACGGGATCGAAATCATGACCCAGAACGTGCAGATCACTTCCGGGTCGCAGCAGGCCCTGGACCTGATCGGGCGGCTGTTCATCAACCGCGGCGATTACATCGTGGTCGAGTCGCCCACGTATATGGGCGCTTTACAGGCCTGGAACGCCTACGGGGCGCAGTACATTTCCGTGCCGTCGGATGAGAACGGCATGATCGTGGACGAGTTGGAAACTGCGCTGCGGGTTGGCCCCAAATTCATTTATGTGCTGCCCAACTTCCAGAACCCTTCGGGGACGACGCTCAGCCTGGAGCGCCGCAAAAAGCTGGTCGAAATCGCGGACAAGTACGGGGTCCCGATCGTGGAGGATGATCCCTACGGACAGTTACGCTACGAGGGCGAGCACATCCCGGCAGTGGTCACTCTCGACAGCGAGTTCCGCGGCCCGAACGGCGGCCATTACAGCGGCAACGTCATCTACCTGAGCACCTTCTCGAAGCTGCTGGCCCCGGGCCTGCGCCTGGCCTGGGTGATCGCCCCGCCGGAGGTCATCCGCAAGATGGTGATGACCAAACAGGGTGCCGACCTGCACACCGCCACCTTCAACCAGATGGTGGCTTACGAGGTCGCCAAAGGCGGCTTCCTGGACGAACACGTCAAGCTCATCCGGGCTACTTACAAGGAGCGCCGGGACGTGATGCTCGAAATGATGGATGAACTCTTCCCGCCGGAAGTGCGTTACACCCGTCCGCAGGGCGGCATGTTCCTGTGGGGCATCATGCCCGCTGGCATGGACGCGGCCGAAGTCTTCAAAGTGGCCGTGCAGAAGAAAGTCGCCTTCGTGCCCGGCGCAGCCTTCCACGCCAACGGCGGCGGCGACAATACCATGCGCCTAAACTTCTCCTTCTCCTCGCCGGAGACCATCCGTGAGGGCGTCACCCGCCTGAGCCTGACGCTGAAAGAGATGCTGGCCCAGAACGGCAAGTAAGCCGGGCGGTGCGTCGCACCTGACTTTTGGGAGGAATCCCGTTAAACGGGATATTTTCCCGCCTGAAAAGCCCCGTTTGGGGAGGTGCGACGCACTCCCTGGGCCATAACGCAAATCTCCCGGTTGCAAAGTTTGGTTTGCAACCGGGAGATTTTATTTTGCAAGTTGGAAAATATATTTTCCAACTTGGAGATTAAAGTTTCCAACTTGGAGATTAAATTTTCCAAGTTGGAGATTAAAGTTTCCAAGTTGGAGATTGAACTTTGCAAGTTGGAAACTTCAATCTTCCACGTAAGGCACGTATTCGGCGCGGGCGATGCCCTGCTCGTAGGCTTTCTCGGCTACGGCGCGGGCCACAGCCAGGTGGACCTTTTTATCGAGGGCATTGGGGACCAGATCGCCGGGCGGGGTCATGCTGGCAATGGTCTCGGCCGCAGCGACCAGCATCTCGTGGGTGATGCGGGGCGCGTCCGCGTCCACGGCACCGCGGAAGATGCCGGGGAAGCCGAGCACATTGTTGACGGACTTGCCGTCGGCAGCGTAGGCGGCCCCGGCCTGCATGGCCGCGTCCGGTTCGATCTCGGCGTTGGGGTTCGAAAGCGCCAGGATGATCTGGCCGGGCCGCACCATGGACGGTTTGATCAGCCCCGGCGCGCCGGTGGTGGCGATGACGATGTCGGCCTGGGCCATGATCCCGGTCAGGGTGGCGCGCTGGCCGCCGTTCCTTTCGAGGCGGGCGAGGGCGTCTTCGTTCAGGTCGGTGCCGAGCACAGGATTACCGGTCAGGCGCATGAGCATGTTGGCAATGGCACTGCCGGCCGCGCCCAGCCCGATCTGCCCGATGACGGCTTTGGACAGGTCGGCGCCGGTTTCACGCGTGGCTGTCAGCAGGGCCGCGGTCGAGACGACGGCCGTGCCGTGCTGGTCGTCGTGCAGCACGGGGATGTCGAGCCGGGCTTGCAGGCGTTCCTCGATCTCGAAACAGCGCGGGGCTGAAATATCCTCCAGTTGGATAGCGGCGAAAGTCGGGGCGATGTTGGCGACCGTCTCGACGATGGCATCCGGGTCTTGGGTGTCGAGCAGGATCGGGATCCCGGACAGGCCGACCAGGGTTTCCATCAACATGGCTTTGCCCTCCATCACGGGCATCCCGGCCAGCGCGCCGATGTCGCCCAGACCCAGCACGGCGGTGCCGTCCGTCACGATGGCGACCATGTGGCTGGTGCTGGTGTAAAGTTTCGCCAGCGACGGGTCCCTGGCGATCCGGCGGCAGACTTCGGCCACGCCGGGGGTGTAGACCCGGCGCAGGGTGGCGAGGGAATCGATCGGGAAACGGCTGCGGATGGCGATCTTGCCCTTTTGGTGCAGCTCCAGCACCTCGTCCCGGATGGCGACGATGCGCGTGCCTTCATTGGCACGCATGGCATCCAGTACCTGCGCCATCTGGTCCTCATCCTCGGCATAGACGGTAATATCCCGCGTGACGTGGTGGGAGGTCTCGTTCAGCATCTGGATGCCGCCCACGCTGCCGCCCGCATCCGAAATAGCGGAGAGCAGCCGGGCCAGGATGCCCAGGGATTGGTCATTGCGGACGCGCACGGTGCGCATGAGTTTGCGTTCCCAGGCCATCAGGCCCTCCCGTTCAACAAAGCCGGAAGCTGTGAAAACGAGGTCATGACCGGGCAGCCCGGGTTGTCGAAGATTCCCAGCCGGTCGTAAAGAATGGGCAGCAACCCGGCGTTGCGCGCCCCGACCACGTCGGCAAAATAATTGTCACCCACGTAAACGGTTTCGTAAGCCATCGTCCTGGCCCGCTTGAGGGCCACCTCGAAGATGCCGGGGCTGGGTTTCCAGGAATTGACTTCACCCGCCGCCAGGGAGAACGAAAAATAGGGGGCCAGCCCAAGTTCCTTGAGCCGGTCATGGTAGGGCAGGTCTCGGTTGGAGACGACCCCCAGCAAGTAGCCCCGTTGCTGTAAATTTACGAGCGCTTCGATTGCCCCTTCAGGGATGATGTCTTTGGGTTTGTAGTTTTCTTCCATGTGGATCGCGAAGGCCGGGGCCAACTCATCGGCCTGCTGGACGGAACATCCCAGCGCGACCAGCCGCCTTTGCCCAAAATTTTGCCAGAAACCCTTGTCGTCATCCCCGAATTTCTGGAAGTCCTCGCGGATTTCGGGCGAACCGGCAAAATAATAATGCTCCCAACGGGCCGCCAGGATACGGTTGTGCTCGGTAATGGGCAGGCCGAGGGAGAGGGCGTAGTCGGTGAAGACCTCACCGCCGGTCGGCTGGCTCTCGCGCAGGGTGCCGTCCATGTCGAAGAGGACGGCCTTGATTCCGGTCAAGGACATCTAACCTCCAATTTCGCTCATCACCCGGTTGAGCGGTATTGCGCCCTCAGCCAGGCCATGTCCCCAGGGCTTGAGCCAGACGGCTTCGAGGATCAACTGGCGCAGGTCGTCGAGGCCGGCGCCGGCGCGCAGCGGGGCAAGCAGGTCTATTTCTTTTTCGCGCAGCAGGCACATGCGCAGCACGCCGTCCGAGGTGAGGCGGGCGCGGGTGCAGGAAGCGCAGAACGGCATGGTCACCGACGAGATGAAACCGACATCCCCTTGCGCCCCCGGGATGCGGAAGAGCCGCGCCTCGCCGTCCAGTTTGCCGTCGTTGGCGATTTCCATCGGGCCGACGGCGGCTTCGATGCGCTCCTTGATCTGGGAGGCGGTCACGATCTGCTGAGTCTGGATGTCGGTTGCCCCGGCAAAGGGCATCATCTCGATGAAACGCATCTGCCAGGGACGTTCCAGCGTCAGGCGCGCCAGGTCCACCACGTCTTCTTCGTTATAGCCTTTGACGACCACCGCGTTGAGCTTGATCGGGGTCAGACCGGCTTTTTCAGCGGCCTGGATGCCGTCCCAGACATCCTCCAGTTTGCCCCAGCGGGTGAGGCGTTTGAACTTGACGGGGTCGAGGGTATCAATGCTGACGTTGACCCGCTGCAACCCGGCCTCGGCCAGGGGTTCGGCCAACCGGGACAGGAGCATACCGTTCGTTGTCATTGAAACGGAGCGGATGCCCGGGGTCGAGGCGATCCCCCGCACGATGTCCACCACATGGGCACGGACGGTCGGCTCGCCTCCCGTTAAACGGATCTTGTCGAACCCCAGGCTGGCGAACAAACGGGTGAACAGCAGGATTTCGTCATCCTGCATCAATTCGGAATTAGGCCGAAATGTCATGTCCTCCGGCATACAGTAAATGCAACGCAAGTTGCAGTGGTCGGTCAAACTGATGCGGAGGTAATGAATATTACGCCCAAAGCGATCAATAGCCATGTTACCTCCTTACTTCTAAAATTGTTGAGAACCTATCCGAAAAAGGAACGCAGGCGCCAGCTTGCCGATGCCTGGCGGACTGAAGTCCGCGCTCCAGGATAGATACGAAAGGGTGGCGGATGTGATGAAACATCATTCCATTCTCATTTCTTTCTGATGAAAATGTTTTACCATTATAACAATGATTGTGTCCTGCTCTTGCGTTTGACTTTTATCAGACCTGGGAATGGGCGATTGACGCTATCTCCCAGACATGCTATCATCCAAAGGAATTTATTCTGTTTTCATTCGGTTCAAGGAGTATTTTAACAAATGAGCATTGATTTTATTATCCGTTTGGTCGGTATGGTTGTGATCGCTATCCTGGGGGCCTACTGGGGATATGCTCTGGGTAGTCTTTACAAATCTTATCAACTTTTTTATTCCGTGGTTCTCGGACTGGTCGGCGCGTTGGCGGGATTGGTCCTGACGCCCCTGCTGACCACCCGTCCGCTGCGGGCATTGCGTTCGATCCTGGGGCGGGTGGCCGCCGAAACGCTCTTCGCCGGGCTGTTCGGCCTGGTGACCGGTCTGCTGGTCGCGGCCCTGCTGGCCTTCCCGCTCTCGCTGCTGCCGGAACCGTTTGGCAGCCTCCTGCCTTTTGTGGGCGTGCTGCTTTTTACCTATTTCGGGGTATCCCTCTTTATCATGCGCCAGGGCGACATCATGGGGATGCTGTCTTCATTCACCAACCGCAACAGTGAAAGCGGGGGAAATAACGGCGGCGGAAGTTGGGGACAAAGCGCCCGCACCATCCTGCTCGACACCAGCGTCATCATTGACGGGCGGGTGGCCGACATCGCCCGCACCGGCTTCCTGCCCGGCACCCTGCTGATCCCGCGCTTCGTGCTCAACGAACTGCAATACATCGCCGATTCACCCGACGGGCTGCGCCGCCAGCGCGGCCGCCGCGGCATGGAAGTGCTGGCCGATCTGCAAAAGCAGCCCAACGTAATGGTGCGCATCAGCGACATAGACGTGGACGGCGTGCGCGAGGTGGACGACAAGCTCGTCATCCTGGCCCGGCAGATGCGCTGCCCGATCCTGACCAACGATTACAACCTGAACCGCATCGCCGAACTCCAGGGCGTGACCATCCTGAACATCAACGAATTGGCCAATGCGGTCAAGTCGGTGGTGCTGCCGGGCGAGGCGCTCTCGATCCTGGTCATCCAGGAGGGCAAGGAACAGAACCAGGGCGTGGGTTACATGGATGACGGCACGATGGTGGTGATCGAGAACGGCAAGGAATACCTCAACAAGCAGATCGAGGTGATGGTCACCAAAGTGCTCCAAACCGCCGCCGGGCGGATGATCTTCGCCAAGCCGGAAGATTAAATAGAGTCATTGCGAGGGCGCTCTTTCCCGAAGCAATCTGCACCAGCCGGACGTTTCCCGGTAAGCTGGAGACTGCTTCGTTCCTCGCAGTGACAACGTAAACGTTATCCCCCCAACAATAGATCCGCCAATTCAGGCGTGGACTGTAAGATCAGGTCCGCGCCTTTGCGTTCCAGCTCGGGGCGTTCGCCAAAGCCGCACAGCACGCCCACCGTCTGCGACCCGGCGGCCTTGCCGGCGCGAATGTCCACGGTCGTGTCGCCGATCATCAGGCAGTTCTCCGGGCTGAGGCTCAGCTTCTTCGCCGCGTAGAACAACGGATCGGGGTAGGGCTTGGTGTGCTCGGCGGTGACGGCGGTCACGATCTCCTCGAAATAACCCGTCAGGCCGAACTGGTCGAGGAACAGGCGGGTCGAACGGTCGTCGCGGGCGCTGACCACACACATCGGGTACTTCCCGGCCAGGCGGGCCAGCATCCCGTCCACGCCGGGGACGAGTTGAAAATGCTTCATCGGGCGCGGGCGGCGGCGGTTGAGCCACTCCCACAGGCCGAGCAGCTCGTCGTCCAGGCCGAGGATGTCGGGCAGGCCGATCAGGGTATTGCCGGGGGCCTCGACCCACATCACGAAACGGCGGGCAGCCCGAAAGGAGTCCCGCCCTGGGAGCAGGGGACGGAACGGGCGGAAGAACGGCTCGAACTTCTGCACGTAAACGTCGTCGGTGTCGCTGAGCGTCCCGTCCACGTCAAAGAGCAAAGCCTGGATACGGTCAAGGTCGAGGGTCATGGGGTCACCTGGTTAACTGTCATTGCGAGGGTGGTTTTCCCGACACTTGCACCTGGCGCAAGTGCTGGTGAGCAATCTTCCTGCTAGATAGGGAGACTGCTTCGTTCCTCGCAGTGACACTTTCCAAGAAGTATTTTACTGTCTTCTGGTATTGTGCGGAATGAATTCCGCGTTACGAAATCTGTGGTTTAATTCCCCTGCTATGGACACCAAGACCCTCACCGTGCTCGAATACCCCAAGATTTTGGAGCGGCTGGCCGGGAACTGCGCCTTTTCGGCTTCGGCAGCGCTCGCCCGGGACCTGAAGCCTGCCACCGTTATGGACGAGGTGCGCCGCCTGCAACAGGAGACGAGCGAGGCGCGCCTGCTGCTTGACACCAGCGACGCGACCATCGGCGGCGCTCACGACGTCCGCCCGCAAGTGGACCTGGCCCGGCGCGGCGGCGTGCTCGACCCCGGCGACCTGCTCGACATCAAATCCACGCTGATCTCGGCCCGTGAACTCAAGAAATTGCTCGAAAAGAAGACTGAGCAATTCCCGCGCCTGGCCGGGATTGCCGTCTCGCTGCCCGCCGCGCTGGGACTGGTCGAGGCCATTTCACGCGTGCTGTCCGACAAAGGCGAAGTGCTCGATTCGGCCTCGCCCAAGCTGGGCAGCATCCGCGCCCAGGTGCGGGTGGCCCACGAACGGCTGATGTCCAGACTGCAAAAGTACCTGACCGATGGCAAGACCACGACCATGCTGCAAGACGCGCTCATTACCCAGCGGGACGGGCGCTACGTCATCCCGCTGCGGGCCGAGTTCAAGGGGCAGATCAAGTCCATCGTCCACGACCAGTCATCGTCTGGGGCGACGCTGTTCGTCGAGCCGCTGGCGGTGGTGGAACTGAACAACGAATGGCGCGAACTGCAACTGGCCGAACGGGATGAGGAACGCCGCGTGCTGGCCGAGTTGTGCTGGCAGGTCGCCGCCCACGCCGACGAGATCACCTGGGGCGTGGAGGCCCTGGCGCTGCTGGACCTGGCTTTTGCCAAAGCGAAGTATGCCGAGGCGATCAGGGCCAGTGAGCCGATAATTCAAGAGCAGTCAGCAGTCAGCGGTCAGCGGTTAGGTAAGAGCAACTCTGATCCTAAGCAAGAACCGCTGAAAGCTGAGAGCCGAAAGCTGATCCGCTTGTACCAGGCCCGCCACCCGCTGCTCGACCCAAAAACCGTGGTCGCCATAGATTTTGCGCTGCCGTCTGAAACCCGTTCGGTGGTCATCACCGGGCCGAACACCGGCGGCAAGACCGTCGCCCTCAAAACCGTCGGCCTGCTGATAATGATGGCCCAGAGCGGACTGCACCTCCCGGCCCAATCCGGTTCGGAGCTTTCGGTCTTCGAAGCCCTCTACGCCGACATCGGCGACGAGCAGTCCATCGAGCAGTCGCTCAGCACTTTTTCGGGCCACGTGACCAACATCATCCGCATTCTCGAACAGGCGGATGAGAAGTCGCTGGTGATCCTCGACGAACTCGGCGCAGGCACCGACCCGCAGGAGGGCGCGGCCCTGGCGCGGGCGATTTTGGCCCATTTGCTAGAGCGGGGCATCACCACCCTGGTCACGACCCACCACCCGGAGTTGAAGACTTACGCCCACGTGACCGAGGGCGTGGTCAACGCCAGCGTGGAATTCGACATCCGCACCCTGCGCCCGACCTTCCAGTTGACCATCGGCCTGCCGGGCCGCTCGAACGCCCTGGCCATCGCCCAGCGCCTCGGCCTGGACGGAAGCATCCTGGCTGCGGCGAGGAGCGAGGTCAGCCCCGACGATTTACGCGCCGATAAACTGCTGGACGACATCCATCGCCAGCGTAAACTGGCCTTCAAGGAGCGCAACAAGGCCGAAAAAGCCCGCAGTGAGGTCCACAAGCTGCGGCGGGAACTCGCCGAAAAGATGGAGAAAATCGAGGACGAGCGCCTGGCGATCCTGGACAAGGCCAGGGAGCAGGCCGAGGCCCAGGCCGCGGCGCTCCAGGCCGAAATCCAGGAGTTGAGGCGGGAGCTGCAAAAGGCCCGCCAGCCGCTCGAAGCGTTGAAACCGGTCATCGAGCAGGCCGAAGTCATCGAGGAGAAAGTCCAGAAGAAAGCGACCAGGAAGAAATCCCCGATTGCCGCCGTGTCCGGGCCGCTGCGCCTGGGCGAAAAAGTGACCGTCCGTTCGCTGGGCCGGGAGGGGGTGGTGACGGCTCTGGGCGAGGAAGACGCCGAAGTGCAGGTGGGGGCGCTGCGGGTGCGGGCCAAGCTGGGCGATTTGCAGCGGAAGGCTGAAGAGCTTTCAGCGGTCAGCGATCAGCCGGAGAACCAACCGGCAGTGACGCCGCGCCTGGACAGCAGCAAACCATCGGCCCCGGTGATCACCTCCGGCCCCGGCATGGAACTGGACCTGCGCGGCCAGATGTCGGAGGACGCCCTCGACAGGCTCGACCGCTATCTCGAACAGGCCTTCCTGACCGGGATGCCTTTCGTGCGCATCATCCACGGCAAGGGGACGGGCAAACTGCGCCAGTCGGTGCGCGAGATGCTGCGCGGCCATCCGCACGTGGCTTCGTTCGAGGAAGGCAGCGAAAAAGAAGGCGGCGCAGGCGTGACGGTGGCAAAACTGGCCGGGTAAAAGCGTGTAAAATACGAACGGTTTGTGAATATCTCCTCAAGAAGGAAGTTGATCTGCAACTATGAGTACCCCATCGAAATACCAGCACAAGCTGGGATTGGCCCTTTTCGCTGTTGGCGTTGTGATTGGCCTCTTGCTGACCGTCGGGCTGTTATGGCCTGACCTGGAAGCCACCTTTTACAATTTCCAGAAAATAGGCGAACAGCCCCTGACCGTGACCTGCCCGGTCTTCCTGACCCAGGACGAAACCGGCGTGGTCAGCATCAAGGCGGCGAATAACGCCGGGAAAACGATCGAACCGCTCGTGCGAATCACGATCAGCAACCGGGGTCTTTTCCGCTTCGAGGAAGCCCGCCTGACGATCCCCGCCGGGGAGACCGGGACAATGGAATGGACGGTTTCGGAGAATGATGTGGACCTGCGCTTCTTCGTGCTGGCGAAGGTTTTCATCCTGCCGGAGTACCAGTTCGAGTCGCGCGAGGGCACCTGCGGTACGATGCTCCTGCCCTTCAGCGGCATCGGCGGGATGCAGGTCTTCCTGATCGGATCGGCGGTCAGCCTGCTTGGGTTGGTCGGCGGCCTGCTGTTGTGGCCGGCCGGGATCAAGCCCCTGCTCGGCCGCCGCCTCGAGACGCTGCGGGCCATGCAGGCCATCACCCTGGCGATTGCGGCAGGCATAGTCTTCGGTTACATGGGCAATTGGGCTGTGGCCGGCCTGGCCTTGATAGTTGCGGTGCTCCTGCTGGCAGCGGTGTTGTATTTGGCGGCGTCCAGGTAAGACAACTCCCAGGCCTTCCAGGGTGAATAACATAACGCGGACCCAAAGGACCCATCTCTCTCGCGGCCAATTCACGGGAAAGCGTATTATGATGTGCATATTACGTAGCCGATAAAAATCAAAAGGAACAAAAAATGTTGGACATTCTTCTTGCATTGTATCTGGTGCCTATCGGGATCGTCGTCCTGATTATCCTTTCAGGAATACGGTTCATCCCCAACAACCGGATCGGTATCGTTGAGAAACGGTTCAGCGGCAAAGGCTCGGTCAAATCAGGCCTGATCGCCCTGAACGGGGAGGCCGGTTACCAGCCGAAAATCCTGCGCGGTGGCCTGCACTACCTGATGCCTATCCAATTTGTAGTCCATACCATGCCGCTGGTAACCATCTCGCAGGGCAAGATCGGCTACATTTTTGCCCGCGACGGTATGCAGTTGGAACCGGCCCAGGTGCTGGCCTCCAATGCCGCGGTCCAGGATTTCCAGGATGTCGAGAACTTCCTGAGAAACGGCGGGCAGCGCGGCCCCCAGCGGCGCATCCTGAGGGAGGGGACCTATGCCATCAACCTGGTGCAGTTCATCGTCATCACGGATGAGCGCATTTACACCATTTCTTTGAGCAAAGAGGAAGCCGAGACTATCCGTAGCATGGCCGAGGTAATTGCCCAGCGCGGCGGTTTTCGCCCCGTGGTCATCAAGGATACGGATGACAAGGTTGGCATCGTGACGGTCCACGACGGCCCATCCCTGACCCAGGGTGAGATCATCGCACCTATCGTTGGCGATGATGTCAGCCAGCCGGAAACCTATCACAACAACTTCCAGGATGCCGACCACTTCCTGGCGGCGGGCGGCTTCCGTGGCCGCCAGCTACAGGTATTGGTGGAAGGCACGTATTACATCGACCGCCTGTTCGCCACGGTAGAGATGATCCAAAAAACCATCATCGAGGTTGGCAACGTGGGCGTGGTGGTGTCTTATACCGGCACCACGGGAGCCGATATTTCAGGGTCAGAATATCGTCACGGCGAGTTGGTGGAAAGGGGGAACCGGGGTGTGTGGAGCGAACCCCTGCTGCCCGGCAAGTATGCCTTCAACACCTACGCCGGGAGCGTGATCTCCGTCCCGACGACGAACATCATTCTGAAATGGATCCATACCGAAGTCGGCGCGCACCGCTACGATGAGAACCTGACTGAGGTCTCGCTGATCACCAAGGATGCGTTCGAGCCGTCGCTGCCGCTCTCGGTCGTCATCCACATTGACTATCAGAAGGCCCCACTGGTGATCCAGCGCTTCGGCGACATCAAACGCCTGGTCGAACAAACCCTGGACCCTATGGTGGCCGCCTATTTCAAGAACATCGGCCAGACCCGCACGCTGATCCAACTCATCCAGGAGCGCAGCGCCATCCAGGATATTGCCAGCTCGGAGATGAAGGCCAAATTCGAGCATTACAACCTCGAACTGGAAGAGGTGCTGATCGGCACGCCGACTTCATCTGCCGAAGATAAGCAGATCGAGACCATCCTGACCCAATTGCGCTCGCGGCAGATCGCCACAGAGCAGATCGAAACCTACGGGCGGCAGGAGCAGGCCGCTGTCAAGGAACGAGAACTGCGCGAGGCTGAGGCGCGTGCCCAGATGCAGACCAGGATGACCGAAGCCGAGTTGAACATCAATATCCAGACCGACCAGGGGAAGGCCGAGTACCAGCGTTCAATCCAGCAGGCAGCCCAAATCCGCGCCCTGGCCGAAGCCGAAGCGGAGAAAGTTGCCCGCGTGGGTATTGCTCAAGCCCTGGCTACAGAGGAACAGGTCCGGGCTTACGGCGGGCCGCAGTTCCAGGTAACCCAGCAGGTGCTCAACCGCTTCGCCGAGGCCATCCAGCAATCCGGCGTGGACGTGGTGCCGCGTGTGGTCGTCAGTAGCGGTGGCGGCGAAGATGGCGCCAGTTCCACCAGCAGCAGTATCATGGAAGGCCTGCTGACCATGCTGCTCTCAGAGCGGTTCGGAGCCATGGCCGATACCGCCGCCCAGCAGCCCCGCTCGGCTGCCGCCGAAACCTTGCGCGAGCAAATCCGCAAGGATATGGAGAAGAAATCGGGACCCAAGCAACCGAAGTAAACAAGAGAGACCGGCGGTGAGCCGGTCTTGTTGATATCCGTGCCTTAGGCAAAAGTGAAGAGACTCGCCTCCCGGCGAGTCTCTCTTTACGCAATACGCAACACTTACTACCTCACCAGATTCCTCAACACCGTATGCAAAATCCCGCCGTTGCGGTAGTAGTTGACTTCGACTTCGGTGTTGAGCAGGGCGCGGGCCTTGAACTCGACCACGGAGCCGCCTGCTTTGGTGGCTTTGACCGTCACCAGGCTGAGCGGCTGAATGTCGTCGCTCAGGCCGAGGATGTCGAAGGTCTCATTGCCTTTCAGGCCGAGCGAGTCGGCGTTCTGCCCGTCCACGAATTGCAGGGGCAGGATGCCCATCCCGACCAGGTTGGAGCGGTGGATGCGCTCGAACGATTCGGCGATGGCGGCCTTCACGCCTTGCAGCATGGGACCCTTGGCGGCCCAGTCGCGGCTGGAGCCGGTGCCGTATTCCTTGCCCGCCAGGATGATGGTGGGAATGCCTGCTTCCCGATACTTCATCGCGGCATCGTAGATCGGCATCTCTTGACCGGAGACCGATGACCGAAGACCGTCCCCCGTCCCGAAGAACTTCGTCCAGTTGCCTTCTTTGGGGGCCACCAGCAGGTTTTTCAGGCGGATGTTGGCGAAGGTGCCACGGGCCATCACCCGGTCGTTGCCGCGCCGCGAACCGTAGGAGTTGAAATCCCGGGGCTGGACGCCGCGCTCTTGCAGGTACTTGCCTGCCGGGCTGTCGGCGGCGATGGACCCGGCCGGGGAGATGTGGTCGGTGGTGATCGAATCGCCGAACAGGCCGAGTACCCGCGCCCCCCGGATATCACTGATCGGCCGCACATCCAGGGTCAGGTCCTGGAAGAAGGGCGGGTGCTGGATGTAGGTCGAAGCCTCGTCCCAGGCGTACAGGTCGCCCTCGCTGACGCGGATCTCCTGCCACATCTCGGAGCCGGTAAATACGTCGGCGTAGCGGCTGGCGAACATTTCGGAACTGACGCTGGAGGCGATGGTATCCAGGATCTCCTTTTGGGTCGGCCAGATGTCTTTCAGGTAGACGGGCTGGCCGTCGGTGCCGGTGCCGAGCGGTTCGCGGTCGAGGTCTATGTCCACCGTCCCGGCCAGGGCGTAGGCCACGACCAGGGGCGGGGAGGCCAGGAAGTTGGCCTTGACCAGCGAGTGGACCCGGCCCTCGAAGTTGCGGTTGCCCGAAAGGACCGCGGCCGCGACCAGGTCGCCGCTGGTGACGGCCCTGGCGACCTCACCCGGCAGCGGGCCGCTGTTGCCGATGCAGGTGGTGCAGCCGTAACCGACCACGTTGAAACCCAGCTTCGCCAGTGGATCGAGCAGGTCGGCCTGCTTGAGGTACTCGGTCACGACCCGCGAACCGGGAGCCAGGCTGGTCTTGACGTAAGGCTTGACCTGCAATCCCTTTTCGACAGCCTTTTTGGCGACCAGTCCCGCGCCGACCATCACCGACGGGTTGCTGGTGTTGGTGCAGGAGGTGATGGCGGCGATCACGACCGCGCCGTGCTTCATCTGCATCGAGCCGCCATTCGTCCCGAAGGTGATCTCACGTTCCACGTCTTCGGGCTTGAGGTCGAAGCCGCGCTCCTTGACCGGGGCGGTCAGCGCCTGGCGGAAGGTCTCTTTCAGGGCGGCCATCGGGACGCGGTCCTGCGGGCGTTTGGGTCCGGCCAGGGAGGGCGCAACAGACCCCAGGTCCAGTTCGAGCGTGTCGGTGAACTCGGGGTCGGGGGTGTCCGCGCCACGGAACAGGCCCTGGGCGCGCAGGTAAGTTTCAGTCCGCTGGATGATTTCCTCGGAGCGGCCGGTCAGGCGCATGTAGCGCAGGGTTTCGTTGTCCACCGGGAAGAAGCCCATGGTCGCGCCGTATTCGGGGGCCATGTTGGCGATGGTGGCCCGGTCGGTGAGGGCCATGCTGCTCAAGCCGGGGCCGAAGAATTCGACGAACTTGCCGACCACGCCCCTGGCGCGCAGCATCTGGGTCACGGTCAGCACCAGGTCGGTGGCGGTCACGCCGTCTTTGAGTTTGCCGTGGAGTTTGAAGCCGATCACGTCGGGCAGGAGCATGTCGGAGGGCTGGCCGAGCATGGCGGCTTCGGCTTCGATGCCGCCCACGCCCCAGCCGAGCACGCCCAGGCCGTTGATCATCGTGGTGTGCGAGTCGGTGCCGACCAGGGTGTCGGGGAAGAGGACTAATTGTGTGGACTGCGAAGTCTCCTGACTTCGGACTCCGACCACATCCGCCAGGTATTCGAGGTTGACCTGGTGGACGATGCCGGTCATGGGCGGGACGACCCGGAAGTTGTCGAAGGCTTTCTGGCCCCATTTGAGGAACTCGTAGCGTTCCTTGTTGCGCTGGAACTCGACTTCGGTGTTGCGGTTGAGGGCGTCGGCGCTGGCGAAGAAATCCACCTGGATCGAGTGGTCTATCACCAGGTCCACCGGGACGAGGGGGTTGATCCGCTTCGGGTCGCCGCCCAGCCGGGCGACGGCGGCGCGCATGGCCGCCAGGTCCACTACGGCGGGGACGCCGGTGAAGTCTTGCATGACCACGCGGGCGGGCAGGAAAGCGATGCCCGGTCGTTCGCCTTTCGGCGACCAGGCCGCAATCCGCCTGACATCTTCCTGGGTGATCTCGCGGTCGTTGCACTGGCGCAGGGCCGATTCGAGCAGGATGCGGATGGAGAAAGGCAGCTTTTTCAGGGTGGTCAGGCTGGCCTTTTCGAGCGCATCCAACCGGTAAATGGTGTACTGCCTGTCCCCCACTTGCAGCACGTCACGGGCGTTGAAAAAATCTTGCATGGGAGTCTCCTTTGGTCTGATCCCTCGCCCCTTGCCCCTCTCCCTGGTCTCGAGGCGGACTTCGTCCTACTCGACCACCAAAGCAGGGGTGGGGTGAGGGTGGTTAAAGGTCACCACACAATCGCAAAATCCGCAAAGGAGCGCCTTTGACGGTCTTTGCGCCTGCGTGGTGGCGTCATAAGCGAGCCAATTTGCTTTCCACTTCTGCGACCAGCAGCATACGCTCGGCATCCGGCAGGAAGGAGGCCCTGGCCGCGGCCAGCACCCGTTCCTTGAGCGCCTCGAACGGCAGGCCCAGGTCTTCGGCGGCCAGCTTGAACTCGTGGGTCAGGGTGATGCGCGAGACGCTGGGGTCGTCGGTGTTGAGGGTGGCGTTCAGCCCGGACCCAAGCATGGCTGCCAGGGGGTGGGCGCTGACGGCGGACACCACGCCGGACTGGAGGTTGCTGGTGATGCAGACCTCGAACACGACACCGCGCTCGCGGGCCAGCGCCGCCACCGACGGGTCTTCGAGGACGCGCACGCCATGGCCGATGCGGTCGGCGTCGAACACCTGGATGGCCTCGCCCACATTTTGCGCGCCGCCCCACTCCCCGGCGTGGACGGTGGTCTTCAGGCCGGATTGGCGGGCCTCCTTGAAGATGCCTTCGAACGGCCTGGCGGGATACTCGGCTTCGTTCCCGGCCAGGTCGAGGCCCAGGATGCCGTCTTCGATGTGACCGGCGGCCAGCCAGGCCACCTGCTCGGCCAGTTCGACACTCTCGTGGCGGTTGACCGAGGCGATCAGGCGCACGGTGATGCCGAATTCGTCGGCGGCCCTGCGGGTGGACTTGCAGACCCAGGCCATCACGTCGTGGAGCGGGAAACCCTCGGCCCGGCTGAGGGCCACCGGCGTGAAGCGCAGTTCCATGTAGCGCACGTTGTCGCGGGCCGCGTCTTCGATGGCTTCGCGGGTGATGCGGTCTATCACCTCCGGCGAGCGGTAGAACAGGCGCAGGGTTTTGAATTTTTCGAGGAAATTGGTGAAAGTGAACGGCTCTTCATCTTGCACCTGGACCAGGCTGCTCAAGTCCACGATGCTGGGCGGGACGGTGACGCCGTGCTGTTCGGCGATCTCCAGCATGGTGGCAATACGCAGCGATCCCTCCAGGTGGCGGTGCAATTCGACCTTGGGCAATACCTTATAAATATTGAGAGAGGCCGTTGTCTTGTCTTTTTTCAACTGGACACCGGATTTCTAATGTCGTTTGCGCTTCTTTTTCTTTTTGCCGCCGTCCTGGGCCGCGGCCGTGACCGGCTGGGGCTGGGACAGGACGGTTTCTTCGCTTTCGACGATGCGGGCGGCGGCGTAAGCCCGGGGCTGGTACAGGAAGATGCGGCTGACCACCGCTGAGCGGATATCGCCCAGCAGGTTCTGGAACATTTCGGAGGCCTGGGTCTTGTATTGTACCAGCGGGTCACGCTGGGCGTAAGCCTCCAGCCCGATGGCAACCCGCAGGGCTTCGACCTTGGTCAGGTACTCCACCCAGAGTTCGGTGATGGCGTTGAGCAGCACCTGGCGGTAGATCTGGGTCTGGACGGCGCGGCTGAGCGACTCCATCAGGGTCTCGCGCTCCTCGTCAGACAGGGAGGCGGGAGATGCCTCCCGACGCGACTCGGTGAAAATAGCGGCAGCCGGCCCAAAGTCCGCGAGGGATGCGGCGTTCCGGGACAGGCGGGCGTATTCGCTGGTCCCCCAGGCGCGTCCCAGCGTCTCCTGGGCTATTTCGAGATGCTCCAGCACGTCCTCGGCCACGGCTCCATCGCTGCGGTTTTCCAGCAATTTTGCGGCCAGGAAGAGATAATTGAAGCGGGCGAAGGATTGCCGGACCTGGCGGTGGGTTTTGGCGTCGAAGGCGGTGCGGGACCCCTGGGAAAGCGACCCCAGCAGGCGGATGCGTTCATCGTCGCTCTGCGGCCGGCCGCGCTGGAGCAGGATGTCGAGGTCGCGCCCGGCCTGGCTCACCAGCATTTCGAGGCGGCCCTCGAGCGCCCGGCGGGCCGCGCCGGTGATCTTCCCGACCAATTCGTCCCATTCGAGGCGGGCCAGGATGTTCTTGTCGAGGCTGAGCGATTCGCCCAGGCGGTATTCGAGTGTGGACAGCAGGCGGGAGACGGCAATTGCGGTGAGCGCCTGTTCGACCTGTTCTTCGATATCGTCTGCAAGGCCTTCGGGGTCGTCCGCCAGTTGGCGCAGTTGTTCGTTGTTCAGGCGCAGGGGCACGCGGGCGAGGGACTGCAATTCCTCGAGGAGTTCCTGTGGGCGGCGGGTGTCGGTCTCATCGCGGTCGCCCAGGGCCTCCAGGAAGGTCTCCAGGGCCTCCCGGCGTTCATCCATCTGGCTGTCGAGGCTTTCAGCGGTGCGGTCTATCGTGGCAGCGACGGCGCGCCAGATGTGCCCGTTCTCGGTCTCGACGGCCCGGCGCACCAGGGACAGGATCTGTTCGCGGCTGCCGTCCTCGATCTCGTCCAGCAGCAGGCGATAGGTGTAAGACGGGAACAGCCCGTCGGCGGTGTTGAAGGTCGGCTGGGTCTGTTCGAGCCAGGCCAGCAGCTTCCATGGGCCTTCCTCGTCGGCCAGGGCAGCCGGGACGCGGGTCTCGACCTCGGCCTGGAGCATGCCGGCCACGTCGTCGGTCAGGTCGTCTTTGGTGAAGACCCGGTCGCGCTGCGAATAGATGCGTTCGCGCTGCGAGTTGAGCACGTCGTCGTATTCGAGCAGGTGCTTGCGGACGTCGAAGTTGGCCCCTTCCACCCGGTGCTGCGAGCCTTCGACGATGTTACTGACCAGCTTTGCCTCCAGCGGCAGCGACTCGTCCACTTTCAGGCGGTCCATCAAGCCGCTGACCTGCTGCCCGCCGAAGAGCCGCATCAGGTCGTCTTCGAGCGAGAGGTAGAAGCGCGACGAGCCGGGGTCGCCCTGGCGGGCGGCGCGGCCGCGCAGCTGGTTGTCAATCCGTCGGGCTTCGTGGCGTTCCGAGCCGATCACGTGCAGGCCGCCCAGGGCTTTCACCTGGGCCATGTCTTCGAAGTATTGCAAAAAGTGTTTGATCTCGGCTTCGTAGATGCCGTATTCCGAGGGGTCGAGCTTGAGCAGGGCCTGACGGCGCTCCTCCATGCTCATCTCGTAGGGGTCTTCGGCCTCGGTGCGTTTCAGCACCCGGTTGACGATGGCAATGATCTCCTCGGCCATCTCGCCGCCGAGCTTGATGTCCACCCCGCGACCGGCCATGTTGGTAGCGATGGTCACTGCCCCGAACGCGCCCGCCCCGGCGATGATCTGGCTTTCCTCAGTATGTTTGCGGGCGTTGAGAACTTGATGCGGGACTCCGCCCTGGAGCACCGACTTCAGCCGGTCATGGTTCTCCGCCGACAACCCCAGCAGTTCGATCAACCGCGACAGGTTGGCCTGGTCCTCGGGATTGAGAGATAACTCCAGCGGACGGGCGAACTGGCGCAGGTCCGGGGCCTGGATCCGTTCGAGGGGCGCGTTCAACGGTACAAGTTCAGGGATGAGCCGCCCGTCTTCTTCGCGGCCGTTGGCCCCCATCCAGGCATCCCGGATAAGCAGGACCTGCATCAGGCGGCGCACCGGTTCGGCCCGCAGCCGCTCCGACAGGCGCTCGGAACTTTCGACCGAGGTGGTGCCGATCAGCAGGGGACGCCCAAGTGCGTGGTTGAAGACCACCTCGCGCACGATGTTGCGCAGCTTGGCCTCCTGCGAGCGGAAGATCACGTCGGGGTAATCCTTGCGCCGCCAAAGCACCGGCCCGTTATCGGAGGTGGCGTCTCTTGGCATGAAGAACGAATACTCGTAGCCGTCTTCGTCCTTGTCCTTGCGCTCCACCAGCGGCGAGCCGGGACGGGTGGCGTTGTGTTCCAGGTTGGTGGGGATGGGCAGGACTTCGAGTTTGTAGATCTTGCTGAACTCTTCGGCCTCGGTCAGGGCGGTGCCGGTCATGCCGGAGAGTTTTTCGTACATGCGGTAATAGTTTTGCAGAGTAATGGTGGCGTAGGTGATGTTCTCAGGCTCCACCCGCACACCTTCCTTGGCTTCCACAGCCTGGTGCAGGCCGTCGCTCCAGCGGCGTCCGGGCATCAGGCGGCCGGTGAAGGTATCCACGATGACCACCTTGCCAGCCTGGACGAGGTAATCCTTGTTTCGGTGGAACAGGTACTGGGCGCGCAGGGCCTGTTCGAGGTAGCCCATCAGCCGGGCCTGCTCCGGGTTCAGGTCTTCGGGCCGGTCGGGGTCCATCAGCGGCTGGCCGAGCAGTTGTTCGACGTGGGCCACGCCTATCTCGGTCAGCGAGATGCTGCGGTCTTTCTCGCTCAGTTCGTAATCTTCAGGCTTGAGTTGCTTGACGATCTGGGCCATGCGCCCGTACCATTCCAGGTCGCCCGAGGCTGGGCCGGAGATGATGAGCGGGGTGCGGGCCTCGTCTATCAGCACGTTGTCCACTTCGTCAATGATGCAGTAATAGTGGCCCCGCTGAACGCGGTCTTCGAGGCGCATGGTCATGTTGTCGCGTAGGTAATCGAAGCCGAACTCGGCGTTGGTGCCGTAAGTGATGTCGGCTTCGTAGGCCCGGCGGCGGTCCACCAGGCGCAACTGGTGCTGGTCTTCCTGGGTGGATTCTTTTTCGGGATCGTAGATGAAGGCTTTCTTGCCGTTCTCGGTGGCGGCAGCCATTTGCAGCACGCCCACTGACAGGCCGAGGAAGTGGTAGATGGGGGCCATCCAGCGGGCGTCACGCCGGGCCAGGTAATCGTTGACCGTGACCAGGTGGACGCCGCGCCCGGTGAGGGCGTTGAGGTAGATCGGCAGGGTGGCGACCAGGGTCTTGCCTTCGCCGGTGCGCATCTCGGCGATCTGGCCCCGGTGCAACACGATCCCGCCGATCATCTGCACGTCGAAGGGACGCATGCCCAGGGTCCGTTTCGAGACTTCGCGGACGACGGCGTAGGCCTCGGGCAGGAGCTCGTCGAGGACGGCCTGCTCGATTTTCTTGCGCTCGTCTTCGTTCTCGACGCCTTCCAACTCAGACTTCAACAACGCCCGGAACTCGTCCGTTTTGGCGCGCAAGGCGTCGTTGCTGAGTTCTTCGAACTGCGGCTCGAAGGCGTTGACCTGCTCGACGATCTCGCTGATCTTGTTGATTTCTTTTTTATTGGGGTCGCCCCCGAAAATATTGACAAATTTTTGAAGCATGGAGGTGTTTTCCCTTTCGAAGGGAAAATTATAACAGAGGCAGGTTGGAGGAGTGTTAGAGAATTGGGGGAGAGGGGAGCGGGGAGTAGCTATTCGATATTCGGGAATTGGGTAAAAGAAAACTCCGGAACCCTAATTTCGAATTTGCAAAAATTTTTTATTGTTTGATACAGTTTATTAGAATAAAATTTGGATGTGGCTGGTAAATCACATAAATGATGTGGTTTAATAGATAAAACATTTCAGGCCAGGAACATACGTGGATATAACAACCCTGAACGATGATGTACTAATATCACTTCGAATTGAAGTCGAGCGGGAAATGCGCACCCGAGGTCTTTCTTTTTCAGTGGGTGAAATCGGAGAAGCTGCTGCAATAAATTATTTTCGTAATACACCTGGACTATCTAATTTAACGGCATCCGCACCAGGATCAAAAAATGTGGATGCGCTTTCACGAAATGGGGAAAGATTTTCAATCAAAACTATTCAAAAGGGTAGTAAAACAGGAACTATTTACCCTGATGAACAAAACCCGGATAAACAGCTTTTTGAATACCTATTGATCGTGATATTGGCTCCCGACTATACTCTTAATGCTCTCTATCAATTTTCATGGGAACAATTTTTACAAATACGCGCCTGGGATAAAAGAATGAACGCGTGGTATGTGCCAACAAGCAAAAAACGATTAGAGGTTGGCAAGTGTTTATGCTTTAAGGAAACTACAGGATAAGCTTATGTATGAGACAAAAATCAAAGCAATTGACTTGTTCTGCGGTGCAGGTGGAAGCAGCTTTGGAGCAACAAAAGCTGGTGTTGATGTTGTTGCTGGATTTGATATGTGGGATTTGGCAATAAAAACATATAAGGCAAATTTCCCTAAAGCTGAGGTATTCCAGACAGACTTGCAAAAATTAACAGACGAAGAGATTCGCCAATTTAAATCGTCAATCGGTAATATTGATTTAATCCTGGCATCCCCCGAATGTACAAATCATTCCAAGGCAAAGGGGAATGCTGAAAGAGACGAAGAAAGCAAAATGACAGCATTTGAGGCTGTTCGATTTGCCAGAGTGTTTAGACCACGATGGATGGTTATTGAAAATGTGACTGAATTTGAATCATGGGATAAGTTTAAGGACTTGCTTGAAAATTTATGGGAATTGAAATATTTTGTAAAAAAAACGATAATTAATGCTAAAAATCTGGGTGTTCCTCAGTCACGAGAGCGTTTGTTTTTATTGTGTTCCTTGACTGGAAAAGCAGCGGAACCAGCCGCCGAATATGTCATTACCAAACCAGCCTCAACAATTATTGATAATTCTGGAAAATATAAATTCACTCCTTTGAGAAAACCGGGCAGAGCAGAAAATACAATTCATTCGGCTGAACGGGCAATTTCAGTTCTTGGCAATAACACTTCATTCTTGCTCGTGTATTATGGTTCCGGACGCAAAAAAAATAAAGGCTGGCAAAGTATTGAGGAGCCATTAGGCACAATTACTACACTTGATCGCTTTGCCTATGTAACGCCAAGTGAAAATGGACATGTGATGAGGATGCTACAACCGGAAGAATTAAAGTTGGCGATGGGCTTTACACCAGATTTTCAGTTAGACAGTATTCCTGGATTAACCAGACGTGATCGAATTAAGTTGATGGGGAATGGTGTATGTCCTCCAGTGATGACAAAGGTTGTTAAGAGCTTGGTTAAAAATGGATGAAGATAATAAAATGCCTCATCAAGATGGGAAGAGCGCCATGACAAATGAGTTTACTTTCCGCCCACGAGCTAGATTATTGTTACTATTAGGTGATCAGCTTATCAAGGATCCCGGAATTGCGGTGTTTGAGTTAGTTAAAAATGCGTATGATGCGGACTCCCCTGGTGTAAAAGTAACAATGTCAAACTTGACTGACCAGAATAAGGGTTTGATTACGGTGGAAGATACAGGGATTGGTATGGATTTTGATACTGTTACACACGTATGGCTTGAGCCCGGAACTGACTATAAAGCTAAACAACGAGAGAATGATGAAAGGACGCCAAAATATGGCCGCTTGCCACTTGGCGAGAAAGGTGTTGGCCGGTTTGCTGCTCATAAATTGGGATTGAAGGTCAGACTAGTCACACGCAAAAAAAAACAGCCAGAAGTTTTTGTTGAGATAGATTGGAACGATTTTACAAAACATAAATATTTAGAAGATGTTCCCGTTGTAGTTGTAGAACGAGAACCGCAAGTTTTTACCGGGAGTCAGACAGGAACAAAAATCGAAATTGAGAATCTACGCAATGTATGGAACCGAGGCATGGTTCGGGAACTTGCACGTGCGGTAATGTCAATTTGTTCACCTTTTGACGAAATCGGGGAATTCAATACTGAACTCGTGCTTACTGAGAATAAAGATTGGTTGGATAAATTGTTGACGGTGGAAACAGTTTTGGAATATTCTCTATTTCGTGCAAACTGCGATATAGAGGCAGACCCGGATAACACTCAAACTGTTAAGCTTTTTTATAATTATTCATTTGTCCCATTGCCTGCCATGCTAGACAAAATCGATGCTCGAAATGTTCAAAATGTAAAGCTCGATTTACCGAAGGATATTTCAAGCAAAACTCTTCTAAGAGAAGTTGGGCCAATCCATATTGATCTTTATATTTTTGACCGTGAGCCTAAAATATTATCACTTGGAGTAACGGATAAACAAGGGCTGAAAGATTTTCTTGACGAGTCTGGCGGAATACGAGTGTATAGAGCCGGGATGCGGGTTTATGATTATGGAGAACCTGGCAATGATTGGCTGAATTTAGGCGGAAAACGAGTGAATGTGCCAACACAGCGAATAAGTAACAACTTGGTAGTTGGGGCTGCGTCCTTAGATATTGAGGCCAGTTCAGGTTTAATTGAAAAAACAAATCGAGAAGGTTTTGTAGACAATGAAGCATTTCGAGCTTTCAAGGACGCAGTTACCGAAGCGGTTGTTCAAATACAAGCCGAGCGTAACAAAGACAAGACACGTATTCGGAATGCATACAGTAGTAAAAAAATCAAAGAACCGGTTATTGAAGACCTTTCCGAGTTACGCAACCTTATAGAAAGGAAAAAACTAACAAGTGAACTTGGACCATACATTAACAGGATTGAATCTGACTTTATTCTTATCCGAGATCGTTTTTTGACAAGCGCAAGTGCCGGGTTAAGTCTTTCAATAGTTATTCATGAAGTAGAAAAAGGGATAGATGAACTTTCAAGAGCTGTGCAAGAAGAAAAGGCCAGCCCCCGCATTAGAAATTTAGCAAAGCATTTGGCAGATTTAGTCGAAGGTTTTGCCAGCCTTATAAGAAGATCGGGGATAACTCGTGAAAAAGCAGGAACTATGATCTCTCAGGCAGTATTTAACACCGAGTTAAGACTTAAGAACCACAACATAAAATTAATTTCCGATACAAGGCAAGGTAATTTTGAAACCAATTGCAGCAAACGACTTACGATATCAACTCTGATGAATATAATTGATAATTCGATTTGGTGGCTGGATAACAAATGGGGAGAACAAGTTGATAAGAAGAAAATCTATATCGGAATGACTAAGGAATTTGACCAAGGACCAGCAATTGTGATTGCAGATAATGGCCCAGGGTTTGTTGATCCTCCTGAGTACTTAATTGAACCATTTATTAGCAGAAAGCCGGATGGCATGGGACTTGGATTGCACCTTGCTGATCAGGTTATGAAAGCTCAAGGGGGGCGGTTAGTTTTTCCAGAAATTGGAGAGATTTCTCTTCCTGACGAATTTAACGGAGCCGTCGTTGCATTGATCTTTGGAGGAAATAAAAAATGAATGGATTAAGTGGAACAAGGGTTATCGTTGTTGATGATGATGAAAAGGAAGCCCTTCCAATGCTCAAAGGACTTTCAAAACTAGGCATTTCTTCCACATATTTTGATGGAACCAGAACTGCACTTCCACTAAAAAGTCAAAGATTGGTTGGTGTAAGATTAGCAATCCTGGATATGGATTTGCTAGATGGTGGAGTTTCTTCAGACAAATCAAAAGTGTCAACTTTGCTTATGTATGTGATGGGGATATTGCGACCGGATAACGGTCCATACGGAGTCCTTGTATGGACAAAACATCCTGAACTGCAAGAATTGTTTGAAGAAACTATGTTTACAGAACCCAATATTCCAAACCCAGTCTTTGTTTCTCGTTTAACCAAAACAGAATGTAAAGATATCAAAGGCAACCTGAACATAAAACTTATCCTTTCCAAAATCCAAACTGAATTGAACAGCTTTAGTCCTTTATTACTTCTTCAAGTATGGGAGGAAAATAGCCATAAAGCAGCTACAATGGTCACAAATGCGTTATCTGCTCTTACAAGCAATGATACAAAAAGCCTAGCGGAATGGCGCAGTGCCTGGAATACCCAATTCCTGCAATTGTTACATGCGATGGCAGAAGCTGAGGCTGGGAAACAACTGGACGCCAATCTTTGTTTGAATGCTCTGTATGGTTCTCTAAATCCATTACATTCTGATCGAATGGAAAGTAATAACTCCAAAGTAAATAAATCTCTTTCTCCGTACTCTGCTGAAATTATGAATTCGTCTTCAAGCAAAGATATACGCGCCAAAGCAAAACTAAATACTATGTTACATTTGGCTGTAGATGAAACGAAGCGATTTTATGCCGGGAATATATATTTAGACTTATCGCAAAAATGGGCACATGTTCCTTCAATTGAAGAAGTTTTAGATGATTTTATGAATTGCAAGGAAAATCAAAAAGATGCCTATAGGGCTGCACTGGAACCTGTTTCCAAATCTGTAATAGTGGAAGTAAATGCTTCTTGTGATCATTCCCAGAATAATATTCGTATTGCTCGTTTTGTAGCCGGTATCCTTATACCTGCCACAGAAAAAGCGAAGATCAAGAAGGCTGAATTTATTTTAAAGTTTGGGCCTGTATTTTTAGACGATCCGTTGCCGGCTGGCGAATATTATTTCTTTTTCAGCGCTCGACATGTGATAACTATTGAACTAGAAAAAATAAAAAATAAAAAGGCATTCTTGCGTATGCGGGGACAGGCTTTTACAGATTTGCAAGCCTGGCTTGCTCGCCAAACATCCAGGCCAGGCATGTTAATGTTGCTGGAGTAAGTTGAAATATGACCGATGTAGTTTCACCTGAAACCAGAAGTAAAATGATGTCAGGAATTCAGGGGAAAGATACAAAACCGGAAATCAGAATACGCACAGCCATCCACAAAAGAGGATTTCGATATCGCTTACATGTTGCATCTCTCCCGGGGAAGCCCGATCTGGTATTTCCAAAATATAGGGCAGTAATTCAAATCAATGGATGTTTCTGGCATGGGCATGATTGCCATTTATTTAAGTGGCCGTCAACTCGTCCGGAATTTTGGGGGGGGAAAATTACAGGAAACCAAGAGCGAGACATAAAAAATATTGCTGAATTGAAAAAATTGGGATGGAAAGTCCTTATAATTTGGGAATGCGCCTTAAAGGGAAGAAAAAAACTGGATTTCGATGAATTAATAAAAAAAATTGCTACCTGGTTGGTTGAAAATACTTCCAGCAGCGAAATCAGAGGTGTTACAAGGTCTAGTTAATGCTAATGCTTATTGATATTTACAAGGAGACCAGAAGATTTTTCGCCAATGTAGTAAACACCGCGAGTCGGCCAACCCCGCCCCCTCCAACCTCCCCCATTTTCCGCTCTTGAAAATGGGGGAGGCTTTGTTGACTTGCGGACACAGGCTCTGCCCCTCCCCCGAAAATTCCGCACTTTGGATTTTCGGGGGAGGCCGGGTGGGGGCATTTGTTGTGGAATCTACCCATGTCACGCCCAATCAGAAGCACCTGCGTTTTTGGAACAACGATGCAATGAATAACCCTAACGGCGCGGTCGAGCTTGCTCGATCTGCGAATCGAACTAGTTCGACTCGTGACTCGAACTAGTTCGACAGCGCGATCGAACTAGTTCAATGTCGCGATCGAACTAGTTCGACAACAAGATCGAACTAGTTCGATCTGTAAAAAAAACAACCAGCCTGATTGCACGGTCAGGCTGGTCCTGGTTTGGTATCGAGTGGCTGTATTTTAGAGGCTGCTCCTGTCAACCGGGTCGCCGGGATGGGCCGCATCCCACTGGTCGAAGATCTCATCCTCGGTCTTGCCGATATTCTCCGGGTTGCGCCATTTGCCGCGGAAGATGGCATTGATGCGCTTGAGCAGGTCCGGGTTGATGCGTACCCTGATTTCTATCTTGCCGTTGCGCTTGCCGATCGGCTGGAAGTGCATGCCGTTGGGAAGTTGCACGATGGTGCCTTCCTGCAGGGCAATTTCGAGCTGGCTGTCCAGTTCGTCGAGGATGGCTTTGACGCTGCCCCGGCTCTGGTTGGTGGCCTGCACAATGCGCAGGATCAGCCCCTCCGCATCCAGCGGTTCCCTCGGTTCCAGGCGCGGCCCGAACTCTACCCAGGCCTGAATTTTTCGTGCCATAGTGATGTGCTCCTTTCAATCGTTAGTGTAGTGTATTGTTTGTGCGCTGCGAGGTGCAGCGATTTGCACTCGTGAAACTCCTGGATGGCTTTCCCACCGATCCATTTTGCCTGTGTTGCATTCCAATCCCTCCCACCTGCCTGCTCGAACCCTTTGGTGCGCCGCGCCTCCCAAAGGGACTGAAATGCACCCGCCCCCTTGTCTCCCCCGTCAACGTCCCGGCAAAGGAAACATTGATGTCAAAATTGTACCGGTTATGGGAAGCCGGGACAATAGACAGTTGTCTCTCCGGCATAGACATTTGCATTGAATTTTCGGGCTGCCGCCGCAGCCGCCGCAACATATTTTGCGCGCGCACCAAAGTGCGGGATGGAATCCGCTAATCTTGTATTGGTGTATCTATTCAGCCATATACTCAAAAATAGCGATGTCACTGCGAACGAGCGGTCTTTGCGAGTGAAGCAGTCTCCCGTTTGCCCATTTAGCGGGAGATTGCCTGTCCTGGCGTCAGGCCAGGGCTTCGGCAACAACCGCCTCGCAATGACAGCCTGAATAGTTACGTATTGGACAGTAAAAGTGTGAACAAAACCGGCTCTATTCGCACCAGGCCCAATGAGGTCATGCTGAGCGGAGCGACACTTGCGCCTGCGCTGCAAGTGCAGATGAGCATCTCTGCGACCGTCCAGGAGACCCTTCAGTCGCTGAAAAGCGCTCCTTCAGGGTGACAAAGCCCGGATAGTGTTGGTCATCCAGGGTTCAACCTTTACATGCTTAATACACAAAAACGTACTTTTTCGCTTGTAAACGGCGATTTGCGCAAATTTTATTGGCTCTTTGATAT
>DIDQ01000118.1:61658-82143 GCA_002418215.1 Anaerolineales bacterium UBA5796 | reverse complement strand
CCGCGCCGCGGCTGACGGCCTCCGGGATGAAGCGATGGCCGTCGAAGGACCCGCCCTGGATGGCGACGAAGAGCGAGCCGGGCCGGACCTGGCGCGAGTCGCCGGTCACGTCTATGATTGGCGGGTCGGCGTCGAGGGGGGAAAAGTCGAAGGGGAAATCGGCGAAGAGTTGGGAGAGGGGTTTGGTCATAGCCAAGTTTTACCACGAATCGTCGTAATGCGACATTTATGTCGCCTTGCATGTAGGGACGTAAATGTCGCGTTACAGTTAATGAAAAAAACCTGACAGGTTGGAGCCTGTCAGGTTTCGTTTAGCGGGGAAAGTCTAGCGCAGGTTCGAGCGCAGGCCTTCGAGCTTGCCGGAGACAGAGCCGTCGAGCACCTTGTCGCCGACCTTGATGACCAGCCCGCCCAGGATGGACGGGTCCACCCGGAAGGAGACGGCCTGGGCGCCGGTTTTGGCGAGGATGTCGGTTTTGACCGTGTCCTGTTCGGCGCTGGTCAGGGGCAGGGCGCTGACAACTTCGGCGGAGGCGCCTTTGAAGTCGGAACCGCTGAGCACAACCACCTTGCCGGATTTGACGCCGGAGAAGAACTCGTCGAGCAGGGTGTGCTGGCGCTTTTCGTCCAGGGCATCGCCAACCAGTTTCTGGGCAGCCGCAATGGAAAGGGCCGCCACCTGGCCGCGCAAATCACCCAGGATGCGGGTGCGTTCTTCTTCCGCATCAGTTTTGGCTTCTTCGCGGATCTTGGCAGCCTCGGCTTCGGCAGCCGCGCGCACGTCCTTGACGGCAACTTCGGCGCGCTCGGTCGCTTCGCGGACGACCTTGCTGGCTTCGGCCTGGGCCGCGGCCTTGATCTTTGCGGCTTCCTGTTCGGCGTTATCGCGCGCTTCGGCTGCGATGCGGGCGTCTTCGAGGCCCTGGGCAATCGTGGCCCGGCGCTTGTCGAGCAGTCCGAGGATGGGCTGGTAGACCCACTTGATCAGGACGATCAGCAGGATTGCAAAGTTGAATACCTGGACCAGGATGTATCCGAGGTTGAGACCTAACTTTTCCAAAGTATCCTCCTGTTTTTAGAAAACGAACAGGATCAGGAGCGCCACGACCAAGCAGTAAATGGCGACTGCTTCGGCGAAGGCGATGCCGAGGATCATGTTGGTTTGAATGGTGCCGGTGGCATCCGGGTTGCGGCCCATGGCCTGGACCGCGCCGCTGGTGACGATACCGATGCCAGCGCCCGCGCCGATGGCGCCAATCATCGCCAGGCCGGCGCCGATCAGTTTGCCAAGAATTGCAGCAGCTTCTAATTCCATGTGTAAACCTCCAGAGATTTTCGGGCGGGGGAACCGCCACTAAGATATGGTGTGTTTCCCGGGCGTGAAACGTCCGCCCGAAATTTACGCGTGAGCTTCTTCGTGATGTTCGCCGTGACCCTGGGTGGCCTGAGCCATGAAGGTCATGGTCAACATACCGAAGACGATGGCCTGGATCAACCCGACGAAGAATTCCAGCATCAGGAAGCCAGCCTGGGCAAATACCGGCACCAAACTACCGATAACGAAGAGCAGGACTGCGCCTGCAAAGATATTGCCGAAGAGACGGAAGGCAAACGAGAGGATTTTGGAAAACTCGGAGACGATCTCGAGGATGCCGACGACGAAGTCAATCACCCCGAAGATCGGCTTGCTGAACATCGTCCCGGTATTCCAGAACTTGGTGAAGTAGCGCGTCCCCTGGGATCTGATCCCGGCGACCTGCACCATGACTACCGCGATCAGGGCCAGGGCGACCGTGAAGTTCAAGTCGGTGGCGAGAGCGCGGACGTAAGGTACGAGCACGAAGGATTCGGCTTCGGCCTCGGCATGTTCACCCTCAGCCGCGGCGGGAGCCTTGACGATGGTCTCGGCAAACCCGAGGTCCTGGACAGCATAGCCGTGGACGCCTGCCGGGGCATGTTCGAGCACGCCGATGCTGTCCACGCCGGGGATCAGTTCCGACCAGTTCGAGACGAGGACCAGCAGGGTGATGGTGGCGAACCAGGGGAAGATGAAGCGGGCCCACTTCCCGGCGGTGCCTTCGGTCAGGTTATAGATGACCTCGAGCAAGGCCTCGACCGCCCCGGAAATCCCTTTCGGCACCAGCGATCCGCTTTTGAAGGCATTGTAGATGGCAAAAGCGATCAACAGCAGGACTGTGTCCGAAATGACCATGGCGGTCAGGGTATTGGTCCAGGTGAAGCCGAAGAAGAGCGGCAGGACAGCCAAAATCACGAACCAGGCCGCCATGAACAACCCTTCCACACGCTTCAAAACGATGGAGAAAACCAGGGCCAGGGCTGCCACTACACCGAGCATGATGGTAATCGGCGGGACAGGTTCGGCGGGCAACTGCACGTGCGGCTGGATGACGCCGATCCCCAAGCCAAAACCCCATGGCTTGAAGAACGTGAGTATGCTCAAGATGATGATCGCCAGTAAAGCCCAGCGGCCCCATACCCGTTTTTTGGGAGTATCTGTCACGATTTTGCATCCTCCTTGGGAGTAGTATCATTTGCGGGATTTTTATCAATTGGCTTGATCTGATTCGTAGCCACTTTCACGATGCGGAACATCATGAAAAGCGTTACCGGCACACTGCCGATCATCAAACCTAATGTGAAAAGCGGTTTGGTCTCGAAAGTACGATCCAGCCACAGGCCGACGAAGAGAGCGGCGAAGATGACTATCAGCGTCATGCACCCTACTTGCCCGGCAACACCCGCCATGGTCATGTTGTAGGCGTATCGAGCCTGGTTTTTTTTCTGGTCGTCTGGCTGAGTCATCGGTCGCGGATTATATCACAAGGGTTTCGTATGGGTCAATTAGAAGAGGTTGAGGGCCGCCGCGCCGGACGCGCTGAACCACGGAGCGAACAGCGTGCCGATCAACAGGACGCCCAGCGAAAGCACCACCAGGGCGATGCCATACGGGCGGGTCAGCGGGATCGGGTGGGATTCCTCGGCCTCGCCTTCCATACGGTACAGGTAAACCACCTTCAACACGGTCAGGTAGTAGTACACGCCCAGGATCGAGTTGATCACACCCACGACAGCCAGCCAGACCAGGTCAGATTTGACGGCTGCGGCGAAGACGAAGACCTTGGCCACAAACCCGCCGAAGGGCGGCATGCCCGCCAGCGAGAGGAAAGCGACCAGCATCGCCATCGCCAGCCAGGGGCTGCGGCGGCTAAGGCCGGCGTAATCGGAAATTTTATCCGAACCGGCCACCCGGCTGAAAACCGCGACGATGCCGAAGGCGGCCAGGTTGGTCAGGATGTAGGCGATCAGGTAGAAGACCACGCTGGTCACGCCCAGGTTGGAAAACGCCACCACGCCGATCATCACGTAGCCCGCGTGGGCAATCGAAGAGTAAGCCAGCAGGCGTTTGATGTTCGTCTGGGTCATGGCAACGAGGTTGCCGAGGGTCATGGTCAAGGTCGCCAGGGCAGCCAGGCCGGTCGTCCAATCGGGAGCCAGGCCATTTTTGGCAAAAGCGATGAAGAACAGGCGCACCAGGACAGCAAAACCGGCAGCTTTGGATGCGGTGGACAGGAACCCGGCCACCGGCGTCGGCGCGCCCTCGTAGGTGTCCGGCGCCCAGAAGTGGAACGGCACGAGCGAGACTTTGAAGCCGATCCCGACTAAAACGAGCGCGATCACGCCCAGGGCTGTCACCGTCGAAACCTGCGCCCCGGCAACCGCCGCGGCGATCTCGTACAGGTTGGTGGTCCCGGTAAAGCCGAACAGCAGGCTGAAGCCGTAGAGCATGACCGCCGAAGTCATCGCCCCGAAGAGCAGGTACTTGAAGCCCGATTCGGTGGACTTCTCGTCGTCCACTATGAAACCGGACAGGACGTAGAGCGGGATGGAGGTCGTCTCGATGGCCAGGTACAGCATCACCAGGTCCGAGGCGGAGGCCATCAGGTTCATGCCCAGGGTGGAGGCCAGCAGCAGCAGGTAGGATTCGCCGCGTCGTCCGAGCTTTTCCACATCCATCATGAAGAGGCTGGTCATCGCCGCAGCGAAGATGAAGAGCATTTTGAAGAAGAAACCGAGCCAGTCGAAACGGATCGTTCCGCCGAAGACGGAGGTCGGTTCGCCGGGACGTCCTGCCAGCAGGCTGACGACCAGGATAGCCAACAGGCCGCCGAAGGTCAGCCATCCGGTGTTGCGCCGGTCTTTTTCTTTCCAGAACGGCTCAACCACCAGGATGAGGATGCCGAGAACCAGTAAAAGGACCTCGGGCAAGATTGCAGCAAAGGTTGTGGGGTTCACTTACGCACCTCCCAGCAGGCGGAGAATATTTTCGACGCCGGTTTGCACCATCGGCACCATTATGGACGGGAAGAGGCCAATGCCGATCATGAAGGCGCACAGGGTCACGATGGCTATCTTGTCGAGGGCGGTCACATCAGTAATGTGGCCTTCGAGGGCTTCGGGCATCGGGCGGAAGAATACGTCCCGGATGTTGCGCATGATGTAAGCAGCGGTCAGCACGATGGAAATGCTGGCGACGATAGCCAGGAGCGAGTTCACGTACCAGACGCCCATGAAGATGGGGAATTCGGCGATGAAACCGGAGAAACCGGGCATACCCATCGAGACCAGGCCGCCGATGATGAAACCAATTGTGGCAAAGGGCATGACTTTGCCCATGCCGCCCAGTTCGGGGATTTGGCGGGTGTGCGAGCGGTCGTAGATCATGCCGGTGACGGCAAAGAAAAGAGCTGTCATCACGCCGTGCGAGAACATCTGCACGCCCGCGCCGGTCAGGCCGGTTTTGTTGAGAGTGGACAGGCCGAGCATGACCAGGCCCATGTGCGAGACCGACGAGAAACCGATCATGTATTTCATATCGGTCTGCTGGAAGGCGATGAAGGCTCCATAAACCACGGCAATTCCGGCAAATAACATAACCAGCCAGGACCAGTACTTTGCGCCTTCGGGCAGGAGCATAATGCCCACCCGCAGGGCCGCGAACGCGCCGAGTTTCATCAGCACGCCGGCGTGGAACATGGAGACGGCGGTCGGCGCGGCCACGTGGCCGTCAGGCGACCAGTTGTGGAAGGGCCAGATGCCGCCCAGCACCGCAAAGCCGAAGAAGACCGGCAGGAACCAGGCCACCTGGAAGTTGACCGAGAAATTGGCTTTTTCCAGCAGGAGCATGTCGAAGCTGTTCATGCCGCTGGCAAAGTACATCGCCAGCGCGCCGACCAGGGAGATGACCGAACCGATGAACAGGTACAGGGTCAGTTTCATGGCGGCGTATTCGCGGGTCTTGATCCAGCCCCAGATGGCGATCAGCAGGTACATGGGGAAGACCGCGATCTCGTAGAAGAAGAACAGCATGAACAGGTCGAGCGAGGCAAAGACGCCAAACACGCCGCTCGCCAGGATGAACAGGAAAGCGAAGAACTCCCGCGGCCTGTCCTGGATGCCGGCGGGATGATGCTTGTCGTCCACGCCCCAGGAGATGAGCACGCCGGTGAACATGACAATGCCCGTCAGCATGACCAGCGGGGCGCTCATGCCATCCACGCCGAATTTCAGGCTGATGCCCAGTTGCGGCAGCCACTTGTAGGTCTCGATAAACTGGTAGCCGGTCATCTCATTGACCAGGTATTGGACGTAGACCCAGGCAGACAGGAGCAGGTCGAACGTCGCGGCGGCCAGGGCTACGGCGCGGGTCTCGTTGCGGCGCTCGGCCGGGATCAGCAGCATGATGACCGCTGCGACCATCGGGATGAAAACGATAATACTCAGGATCGGAAATGTCATTGTGTACCTCGCTTAGAACAGCCTGACAACGGCCTTGTTGATCACGTCCAGGATCCAGGCGGGCCAGACGCCGATCCACAGGATGAGGGCCATCAGCGGGGCCATGACCAGGACCTCGCGGAGGCTGATCTCGGTCAGTTTGTGTTCGCCGTGGACCCAATGCTCATTCAGCGGACCGTGCAGGACGTTTTTGATCCCTTTAAGGATGTACGCGCCGGTGAAGAGCAGGCCGATCATCGCCAGGGCGGTGAAGCCGGGCAGCACACCCCAGGCGCCTCGCACGACCAGGAACTCGGAGATGAAGCCGTTCAGGCCAGGCAGGCCGAGGGAGGCCATACTGGTGAAGATCAGGATGCCGCCGTAGACCGGCACGAGCGGGAACAGGCCGCCGAAATCGTTCAGGTTGCGGGTGTGGGTGCGTTCGTAGATCACACCGACCAGGAAGAACATGCCCGCCGCCGAGAGACCGTGGTTGAACATTTGCAGGACCGCCCCGTTCATGGCGATGTGGGCGTCCGTCGTCCCGGCGACTTTAGCCGCGGCGGCGATGCCGAGCAGCACGAAGCCCATGTGGTTGACGGAGGAGTAGGCGACCAATCGCTTGAAGTCGGTCTGCCCGTAGGAGCCGAACGCGCCGAAGATGATCGCCATCACGGCCAGGAAGGCCAGCGCCCAGGCGTATTGCTGGGCCTGCATCGGATAGAGCGGCAGGACCAGGCGCAGGAAACCGTAAGCGCCGAGTTTCAACAGCACGCCCGCCAGGATCATCGAACCGGCAGTGGGGGCCTCGGTATGGGCGTCGGGGAGCCAGGTGTGGAAAGGCCAGACGGGGACTTTGATGGCGAAGGCCACGACGAAAGCCCAGAAGGCGATGGTCTTGACTGTGCCGATGGACATCCCGCCCAGGGCCACGTTGGCTAAGGTCGCAGCGTAGGGCCACTTGTCGAATAACGAGACCAGGTCATAGGTCCCGAACGCCACGCCCAGCATCTGGACCGCGAGCAGCAGGCCGAGCGATCCGGCCATGGTATAGATCATGAACTTGAGCGAGGCGTAGTTCCGGTTGGCGCTGCCCCACTGGTTGATGAGGAAGTACATCGGGACCAGGCCGATTTCCCAGAAGACGAAGAAGATCAGCAGGTCGAGGGCCATGAAGACACCCAACATACCCGTCTCGAGGAACAGGAAGAGCATGAAGTAACCCTTGACCTTCTCGCTGATGCTGAAGGAGGCCAGCAGGGCCAGCGGGGTCAGCAGGGTGGTCAGCAGGACCATGGTCAGGGAGAGGCCGTCCACACCGAGGTGGAAGGTCGAGTTGAGGGCTTCGTACCAAACATATTGTTCTTCGAACTGGAACCCGGCCGCGCTTTTGTCGAAGTTGAACCAGAGCACGAGCGACAGCGCGAAGGGGACCAGGCTGGCAACGAAAGCCGCCCAGCGGATGAGTTTGGCCTCGTCCTTGGGCAGGAAGAGGATGACCAGCGCCGCCAGGACGGGGAAGAACAGGATGGTGGTCAGCAGGTGACTAGAAAGAAAGTCCATGTTTCACTCCGTTGCCGTTACGCCATAAAGAAGTAGTACACCAGCACGCCGACGACGAAAAGCACGCCGATGGAGGCCAGCATGTACTGTTGGATGCGCCCGGTCTGGACTCTGCGCACGGCGCGCGCCGCCGGATGGATGGTCCATTGGTGGCTGAGTTTGTCGGCAATCCAGTCGTTGATAAGGATCGAGTCGATGTAATTGCGCAGGGTATCGCCGATCCAGGCGGCGGCTTTGCCGAAGAAGTGCAGGATGCCGTCAATGACACCCTTGTCCATCCACTTGTAGGTGAAAGTTTCGGCGAACCAGTAAGCCGGTTTGACGAACAGGAAATCGTAGGCTTCGTCGAAATACCATTTATTCTTGAGCGCCGGGATCTGGAGCCGGTCTTCGGCAGGGGATTTGACGTTGCGGTAGACCAGCCAGCCCAGACCGAGGCCGCCGAGGGCGACCAGCAGCGAGGTCCCCAGCGGGATCCAACTGAATTCGACCGCTTCGGGATGTTCGAGCAGGGTTCCGCCGACGAATTCGTGGAACCAGTTGGGCAGGATCCCGCCCAGGACGGGGAAATGCTCCGGGATGCCGACCCAGCCATAGCCGATGGCGAAGACCGCCAGGATGACCAGCGGGGTCGTCATCGTCCAGGGGGTTTCGTGGGCGTGTTCGGCTTCCTTCGTCCGGGGTTCGCCGAGGAAGGTCAGGGTGATCTGGCGCATGGTGTAGAAGGCGGTCAGGAAGGCCGCGACCGCCAGGGTGATGAAGACCGCCCAATGGCCGTGGGCGAAGGCATCGGCCAGGATCTCGTCCTTCGACCAGAAGCCGGCCGTCAATATCGGGAAACCGGAGAGGGCAAAGCCGCCGATCAGGAAGGTCCAGAAGGTGATGGGCATCTTCTTGCGCAAGCCGCCCATGTTGAACATATCCTGCGGGTCAACGTGATGGTTGCCAGTGTGCAGGACGCCATGTTCCATCCCATGGATGACCGAGCCGGAGCCGAGGAAGAGCAGCGCCTTGAAGAAAGCGTGGGTGATCAGGTGGAAGGCCGCGGCAATGTAAGCGCCGATGCCCAAGGCGGCGATCATGAAGCCCAACTGCGAGATGGTCGAGTAGGCCAGGACGCGCTTGATGTCGTTCTGGGCGACGGCGATCGTGGCCGAGAACAGGGCGGTGAACGCGCCGATGAAGGCCACCACGCTCATGGCGGTCGTCAGGCCGTGGCCGGTGAAATCCGCCGTGAGCAGCGGGAACATGCGCAGGACGGCATATACACCGGCCGAGACCATCGTCGCCGCATGGATCATGGCGCTGACCGGGGTCGGGCCTTCCATCGCGTCCGGCAGCCAGACGTGCAGCGGCCACTGGGCCGATTTGCCGACCGTCCCGATGAAAAGCAGGATGGCAATCGCCCCGGCAGCGGATAGGCCGAAGAAAGCCGGGGTATTCGCCAGGACGTGTAAAGTCTCTTCGGTGAAGATTTCGCTGAAGGTCAGGGTCCCGGTGGCTTTGTACAGGAAAGCGATGCCGAGCAGCATGAACACGTCGCCGATGCGGGTGGTCATAAAGGCTTTGATGGCCGCTGCCCGCGCCGAAGGCTTGCCGTACCAGAAACCGATCAGCAGGTACGAACACAGGCCCATGATCTCCCAGCCGACGAACATCGTCAGCAGGTTGTCGGACACCACCAGGGTGTACATGCCGAAAGCGAACAGGCCGATGAAAGCGAAGAAGCGGCTGTACATCGGCTCGACCGACAGGACGGTATGTTTGTGGCCGTGCTCGTCCGTCACGGTTGCGCCGTGCGGGGGCAGGCCTGCCCGGTCGTGATCGCCTTTGGGCTGGCCGAAGTTGTGATAACCGACGCTGTAAAGGAAGATCATCAGCACGGTCCAGGCGACGAAGAATAGCACCGCCGCGCCGAGTGGATCAATCGAAACGCCGATCCTGAACCAGGTATCGCCGGTTGGCAGCCAGGGGATCGAACTCGCAAAAGCCGTAAAATGCTCTTCGCCAACAGCCCGGAAGAACACGACCATGCTGCCGAGCCACGACAGGAACGCCGCCCCAACCGCAATCGTGTGGCTGAGAGCCTTGCTCTTATTGGTGAACAGCACGATCAGGAAGAACGCCAGGGCAGGCGGGAGTGGAATTAACCAAATCAACAATTCAGTCGTCATAAAGACACCTCATTACGCCTCACGCACCACGCTAAAGTTTTGGAAAGCATATTGCGTGTTCCGTGCTGCGTGTTACGTCTACCATTTCATCAGGTCGAGTTCGTCGGCCACGACGGTGTTGCGGCGACGGTAAACGGAGATAACCAGGCCCAGGCCGACGGCCACTTCCGCAGCCGCGACCGCGAAGACGATGATCGCGAAGACCTGTCCCGCAATCGAGGCCAGCGAACCGTAGCGCCAGAAGGCCACCAGGTTGATGTTGACCGCGTTGAGCATCAGTTCGACGCCGAGCAGGATGGCGATAGCGTTCTTGCGGGCCAGCACGCCGAACAATCCGACGCTGAACAGCGCAGCCGCCAAAATCAGATACCAGGAAAGAGGGATCATTACATCCTCCTATTTCTTTGTCCCGGCGACGTAGACCGCGCCGATCAGGGCCGCCAGCAGCAGCACCGAGGCCACCTCGAAGGGCAGGACGAAAGCGTCCGTGGACACCAGGGCTGTTCCCAGTTCGACGACGCCGTCGAAGCCCGAGGGCAGCGCTGCGGCAGTCGCATTGACGCCGCGCCAATTGTTCAGCAGCATGAACAGGCCGCCGAAGGTCAGCAGGCCGATCAGGGCCGCCGCGCCCCAGCCTTTATTCAACTGCTCGCCCTGGTCGCGCATTTCCCGGCGGGTGAGCATGATGGCAAAAATGAACAGGATCGCAATCGCGCCGATGTAGACCACCACCTGCACCACGGTCAGGAAAGTCGCATCCAGGATGGCGTACAACACGGCCACCCCGAACAGGGTTGCCACAAGGTACAGGGCTGCATGGACCAGGTTCCTGGTCGAGACGACCATCACCGCCGCGCCGAGAATGACAAGAGCCGATAAGATGAAAATGATTTGTATCGCAGTCATTGTTTCGCTCCTCTAGTGCTGAGCGGCCTGCGCCACAGATTCGACTGCGGGTTCTTCCGCCTTGCGCTGGCTGCGGGAGTAAGCCCGCAGGGCCTCCAGCGTAAGCCAGCCGATAACCACGTTCGCCAGGAACATGACCAGGGCGTAGACCCAGGTTTCGGTCCCGGCCAGCACCTGGTTCAGGACCGCGGTCACCATCAATACCACCAGCGACAACGGGGTAAGGAACTTCCAGTTGAAGCCCAGCATGTGGTCAATGCGGATACGCGGCACGGTGTACTTGACCCACATGATGACCCAGTACCCGATCAGGGCTTTGACCAGGAAGATGATCGCGCCGACGAACGGGTGCAGGTTTTCCAGGCCGAAGAAGCGGTAGCCGCCGAAGAACAGGATCGCCAGGAAGCCGCCGAAGGTGAAGGCGTGCAGCAGCTCGCCCGCGTAGAACAGGCCGAACTTCATCCCGGTATATTCGATGTGGAACCCGGCCACGATCTCGGACTCGGCCTCGTTCAGGTCGAAGGGCGAACGTCCCAGTTCGGCGATGGCGCTGATCAGGAAGATGACCGTTGCCAGCGGGGCCGCGATAAAGAACCAGACGCCGCCGTCCCCTTGCGCTAGGGTGATCTCCTTTACGCTCATCGAACCGGTGATGATCGTCGGGATGAGCAGGGCCACCACCATCGGGATTTCGTAGGACACCATCGCAGCCACCATGCGGAACGCGCCGAGCAGGGCATACTTGTTGTTCGACGACCAGCCTGCCATGATAATGGACAGGGTTCCCAACGAACCGGCTGCCACCAGGTAAAGCAGCGCCACATTCAAGTCGGTGCCGTAGATCGTGGCGGCCAGCGGCAAGATCGCCCACAGTAAAAGCACCGAGGTCAGCGACAGGATCGGGGCCAGGTTATAGACCAGTTTGTCCGCTCCGGCGGGGGTGATGTCTTCCTTGATGATCAGCTTGACGATGTCCGCGAACGGCTGGAAAATGCCGAACGGGCCGATCCGGTTCGGGCCTAAGCGGTCCTGGAAGCGGGCCACCACCTTGCGTTCGACCCAAACCAGGAAAATATCGAGCAGCATCGCAAAAAGGATCAAGACAAGGGCGCCCAGGAGCAGGGTAATTGCATTCGCAAGCCCCGGGTTCCAGCCCCAGCCCGTGAAGACATCCCGCAGCCACTGAGCAACGAAATTGATCGGGTCACTCCAGAAAGTCATGGGTTTCTCCTTATAACTACAAATAAAAGGCTGATAGGAGGTTCCTGTCAGCCTTTTGACTCTCTATGAACGGATTACATCCATTCGAGCGCGCCTTTGCGCCAGGCATACACCAGGCCAGCGAGCAAGATCAGGATAAAAATCACCCCTTCGACCGCCACGAAAACGCCCAAAGCTCCCGGCTGGGACTGGTTCAGCGCAATCGCCCAGGGGAACAGGAAGACGGTTTCGACATCGAAAATGAGAAAAATGAGCGCAAAGATGTAATACGGGGCCTTGAATTGCACCCAGTTCACCCCCACGGTCTCCATGCCGCACTCATACGTGCTCTGCTTGATCGGGTTGGGTTTCTTCGGGCCGAGGATCGTCGAAGTCACGATCGCAGCCACCGGGATGAAAATACCGACAAGCAAAAACAGGCCAATATACAGCCATTCAGATTGCATAGTCACTCCATTTGGCGAAGTTTATTGAAAATAGCCATCGAACGGGCGAATTGTACCATGAAGCACTTTCGCGGCAAATTACCCATGTCGTATTTTCATTATGATATATGTCACTTATTTGAAAACCTATTTTCGCCGCTTCAACAGCCAGCGCAGGATGTCTTCCAGGAACGGAAAACCCAGCACCGAGCCGAAGAACGAACCTGCCAGCCCCAGCCAGCGCGCCGGGCCGACCTTCAGGCCGAAAAGCGAAACCCCCTCGATTTCGAAAAGTTGCGCCGCAATGGTCTCGCGCTGCTCCGGGCCGCCGTTCTTGGGGATATAGCGCATGTAAAGCCAGGCCACGCCTTTATACGTCCCCGGCTCGGTGATGCGGATGCTCCAGAAAAAGGTCACGCTCCTTCCCGGACCAAGCGGCTCGCTGACTGTTTCGACGGGCGTCACCTGCGCCCCGGCCAGGTCCAGGCGGGCTTCCGCCAGAATGTTATGGGTTTCATATAAATTGGGGATTTGCACCACCTGGCCCTGCACCTGGTTGCCGCCGATCTGGGCCGTAGGCGTGACGTTGCCCAGGTCGTCCACCTCCAGCGTCATGCGGATCGTATCCCCGTCGCCGGCGCGTATCTGGACGGGCAGTTCCAGCGTCAGGCGGCGAGACTCCAGGATGGCCGGCGCGGGAGCGGCCTGGGTCGGCGCAAAAGTCGGCGAAGCGGGGGGCAGGCCCGGCGTCCCGGTGGGAAGCGCAGACGGCTCCTCCGCGGCGGGCTGGCTCGGCTGGATGGAAGCCGGTTCCGCCGGCGCGCCCAATCCGCAGGCAATGACAGTCATCCAAAAAACGACAAGGAACAGCAAAAGCCTCAACCGCCGCGGCATCTCAGACCCTCCCCATCAAGAGCGGGAACCAGGCCTCGGGCGTGGGCAGTTGCAATCCGCCCGGCGGGATGGGCAGCACGCGGGTCTCGCGCAGCGCCGGCAGGAACGCCCACAACAGCAGGACGACCGAGGCCCCCAAAACCAGAATTGCCAGGACCAGCCGAATGATCTTTGACTTTGACATAAAAATATTATACACTCTGGGGCAGGCTTTGAGATCGAAAGGCCTCTTACGCCAAACCGTCGCCAGGTCCAACGCGGCCTGCCCGCCTTGCCGGGCGGTCCGCCGGGATGGGGCAATTTCACAGGAGTTACCTTGACAGATCCCATTTTGATCAGCATCACCGGCCTCGACCGGCCCGGCATCACCGCCGCCCTGACCCGGGTCCTGGCGGGGTTCGACGTCAACGTGCTCGACATCGGCCAATCGGTCATCCACGACGCCCTGTCACTGGGGATGCTGGTGCAAATCCCCGACGCCACAGAAATCCAAACGGTCAAGGAAGCCGTCCGGGAGGCCGCCGGGGGGCTGGGGCTGGCCGTCCGATTCGTAGACATCCCGGCCCAGAGTTACGACGAATGGGTGGAGAAGCAAGGCAAGCCGCGCCATGTCGTCACCCTGCTGGCGCAGCGGGTCACGGCCTGCCAGATCAGCCGCCTGGCGCAAGTCGTGGCCGACAACGGCCTGAACATAGACAAGATCACCCGCCTTTCGGGGCGCATCCCGCTCAAATCGGCCCGCAGCACCAGCCAGGCCAGTGTCGAATTTTCCCTGCGCGGCCCGGTGGATGACCTGCCAGCCTTGCAGCGCGGTTTCATGGCGCTCGCCGACGAAATTGAGGTAGACATCGCCTTCCAGGAGAACAACCTCTACCGCCGCAACCGCCGCCTGCTGGCCTTCGACATGGATTCGACCCTGATCAAGGGCGAGGTCATTGACGAGCTGGCCAAACGGGCCGGGGTCGGGGAGCAGGTGGCGGCCATCACCGAACGGGCCATGCGCGGCGAACTGGACTTCAAACAGAGTCTCGGCGAACGCCTGTCCCTGCTCCGGGGCCTGCCCGAAAGCGCCCTGGACGAGGTGGCCGGGTCGCTGACCCTGATGGACGGCGCCGAGCGGTTGATCTGCACCGTTAAAAAACTCGGCTACAAGACCGCCATCCTTTCAGGCGGATTCGCCTACTTTGGCCGCGTCCTCCAGCAAAAACTCGGCATAGACTACGTTTACGCCAACGAACTGGAGATCGAAAACGGGGCCATCACCGGCCGCGTCTGCGGCGGGATCGTGGACGGCCCCAGGAAAGCCGCCCTGCTGGAGGAACTTGCCAAAAAGGAAGGCATCTCCCTCGAACAGACCATTGCCGTCGGCGACGGGGCCAACGACCTGCCGATGTTGAGTATCGCCGGGCTGGGCATCGCCTTCCGGGCCAAACCGCTGGTCAAAGCCTCGGCCAAACACGCCCTCAACACCCTGGGCCTGGACGCGATCCTGTACCTGATGGGCGTCCACGAGCGTGAGACGAGAGGGTGAGAAGGGCGGGGTGTATAATTCAGGCGAGGTGTGACGGTTTACCGCATCAAACACTGCCGTGAGGCGTACAGGTAATTTCATGAAAGTCTCCCTCTCTCCTGACTACATTGGCTTAACCAAATCGTATCATCCCCGCAGGGGACAAAGCCGTGCGAATAATTGCTCTTGAAGATAAAGATCATGCCTCGACACGGTGAAGTTCTTGTAGCAATTATTGATGACGTATTGGATTTTTCGATTCTACGATCAGAACAATGGTATCGCATTCCTGTAAAAAGCGTTGAGAAATGGTTGAAGGATTGCTTTCCTCCCGTCTGGATCGCTTTTTATCAAACAAAAATTTTTGGCGAGGAAGGCAACTCAGTAAATTATGTTGCTCAAGTAAAAAACATACAAAAAGTCCCCCGGCACAAGTTGTTTCCAAAGGAACCGAAAGATTACAAATCCAGCCAGATGTACTACAAAGTGGTTATTGGGGATTTGCAAAGACATCCAAGACCGATTATCAGTCTAAAAAAGAGACGGATTCATTTCATCCCGACCACTATTGAAAAATTCAGAACAGCAGATGAAATCAATGATCTGTTCGATGAAAGCCCGCTTGAGGATTTGCTTTGGGCAGAGTTAAAAAAGGCGGGGATTCCAGCCGAACGGCAATTGTTTATTGACATCGGCGAAAATAGATACGCCCTGGATTTTGCCATTGAATGCAAGGATGGCAAAATTGATGTCGAAACCGACGGAAATTTTCATCACACAAACCCCGAAGACGTACAAAGAGATAAACACCGTCAAAATGATCTTGTCACCAAAAAATGGGGGTTTTTACGGTTTACGACCGAAGATATTCAGGAAAGAATGCCTTACTGTATTGACAAAATAAATCAAACCATTGACGGATATGGTGGATTAAAAATTGGGAACAGGATAAGAAAAATGAGCGAACCCAAGAATACTTTTCAATTGACTTTTTTGGATTTTATGAATGATGATGAAGGCAATCCATGAAAGCCTTCCTCTCCTTCCACCTACACTGACCTGATCGAACACCGTAAAGCCGCCCGCGACGCGCTGGAACAACTTGGCTATCCAAATACCGGGAGGAAAACAATTCAGGGGTAGATGGTAAAATAATCTCACCATGCTTACAAAAACTACAGTTGCCACCAAAAGAAAATACAATGTTCTGGATGTGAAATCTGCTAAAAAGGTAGCGACCTTCTGGCTTGAACGCGCCAAATTGGAGAACGCAATTGAATTTGGGTTGCCGGAAGTGGATGATCGGTATCACATTTGGCGTGTGCCGTTGGTGGGGAAAGCATCGCACGAGAGAATCGGGGAAATTGTCATTGACGCCTACACATCTCTCATTTTAGAGGACAAATCAACAGCACCCGAAGTGCTTGAGGCGCGCTTGCTCGGTCGAAACGGGCATCAAAAAGCAAAGACAAAAAAACAAAATGGGGCTTATGTTCTGTCGTCCCTGCGAAACACAATCGCACACGGAGATAGTGAAGAACTTCTACAGGAACTTCCCGCGGAAAGCGTGAACCTGATTTTCACTTCTCCGCCTTATTACAACGCCCGTCCCGAATACACTGATTATGTCACTTATGAAGAATATCTGCTAAAAATCAGGAAAATTATTCAGAACGCACATCGAGTTTTAGCGGAAGGTTGTTTCTTCGTAATGAACGTTTCACCTGTCCTGATACGCCGCTCTAGCAGGAATGAAGCTTCGCGCCGTATTGCCGTTCCGTTCGACATGCACAGGCTTTTTACTGAAGAAGGTTATGATTTTATTGACGATATCATTTGGGAGAAACCCGAAGGTGCAGGATGGGCGACGAGCAGAGGCAGGCGGTTTGCGGCTGACCGAAACCCCTTGCAATACAAACCCGTTCCTGTTACAGAATATATTCTCGTTTACCGTAAACACACTGACAAATTAATAGACTGGAATATTCGCGCCCACCCCAACAAAGAGATTGTGAAAGCATCAAAAATTGGGGATGATTATGAGCGTACAAATGTTTGGCGAATCACACCAGCGCATGACCCGCGTCATCCTGCAATTTTTCCAATAGAACTGGCAGAGAAAGTGATACGCTATTATTCCTTCGTAGGAGACGTAGTGCTTGATCCTTTTGCAGGAATTGGAACAGTTGGGAAGGCAGCAATAAAACTCGGACGGCGTTTTGTGCTACTGGAACAAAATCCCGAATATATTTCCATCATTCGAGAAGAAACCAAGTCCTGGTTGGGAAAAGAAGTACAGCAAGTCCACACTATCAACTGCGCGCCGATTGACGCATCCAACATATTATTTTGAGGGGTGATATGCCCAAAAAACCAAAATCTCTAAATCCCTTGACTGAATTAATCTCATCGAGCGATCTGGAATTACTTTCAGCCAGTGGAAGTCAGCTTGTCGAGCAAATTGGTTTAGATGTCGTGCGCGGTGTTGTATTTGATATTCTGACAGGCAAAAACCTGAGGGACTCAACTGAGGCTCTTACGCGTCGCCGAATTGCCACATTGAACTTGGCGTTAGTTGAAATGTTTATCAAAGGCTCAGCCAATTCCAATGATTTTGTCAACTACCTCCCAAACATTGCCACAGACATACTTTCGAAGAAAAATTTATCAAAAGCAGAACGATGGCTTGCTCAATGGACCCTTGGCTTAACAGACAAAGCGTTCCAAAATGTCCTTCGAGACAATCCTGAAGCAATTGCAGAATATCGAGATAGATACATCCAAATTTGTGATGAAGTCATAACCACACGGAAAACACAAAAAGGACCATTACAGGGCGAAATCACATTCAATGGGAATCAAAAAGCGCAAATCAACTGGCTCTGGATGACCTATCTTCTAAATACAATCGGGGCGCAAACTCTCGCTATCCGAGGCTCAGAAAAATCTGCCTATGGCAAACTCTTTGAAAAGCTGGTGCTCGGTTCTCTTTTGCATATTTTAGGTTTCAAACACGTTGCTCCGCCTCCACAAGAGTTCGAGAAAGTCTTCTGGCTTTCCTCACGAAATGAGAAAAGGGAAAGCGATGCAACCTTGCTTTATGAAATTGGTCAAGGCATTCGTTTCGATATCGGGTTTATCGGAAGAGGAAACCCCGAAATATCGCTAGATAAAGTAACGCGCTTTGAACGCGAGATTTCATTGGGCCACTCAAAATTCTTTATGGCAACTATCATTCTCGTTGACCGTATTGGTGCGAACAGCCGAATTGAACGTATGGCCGAAGAAGTACAAGGCACAATCATTCAAATGAGCGCGGGATATTGGCCGAAACAAGTTGCCGAGGTGTTGAATAAATCCATTGGCTTCAAACACGAATTACTTCGTATGAACGATAGCGAAATCGAAAATTACTTGCATAAATCCATGCTAAAAGTTCCTTTGGAACAGTTTATTGGCTTGTCTAAAGCATTTGGGAATCATTTCGTGAAAGAAGATCAAGCGCAATACACCCTTTTCGGTGAAAATTCTGAAAATGACGAATAGACTTTAGTGAGGCTCCTCTCGCCCACCGTGCCATCGAGATTTTCACGCACCTACACTTGACAGTTGGTAGTCGATCAGCGCAAGAAACGCTGGCGGAGATCGAGAAAAGTTACAAGTAAAAGGAGAAAAGTAAAAGGAAAAGCCTTCCCCCTTCTCGCTTTTCACTTTTTACTTTTACCTATCCCAAACCATAAGAAACCCCATGCCCCCTACCCCCCGAACCCTTCCACCAGATCTCGCCCGCCAAAATATGCTAAAATCCAAACGCGAGAGATGAAATGAAGAAAAATGAAGTCCTTGCTATTATCAAAAAGCAAAAAAGCGCGATGGATGGATTCGGCGTCCGTTCTATTGCCATATTTGGCTCTTTTGCGCGCGGGGAAGCAAGGGCAGATAGCGATATAGACATTTTGGTCGAGTTCAATCGTCCTGTGGGTTTGTTCGAATTTGCAGGGCTGAAACTTTATCTCGAAAAAGTGCTTGGCCGCGAAGTGGACTTGGTTACACCTGATGCGCTCCGCAAAGAAATGCGCAATGATATTTTGCGCGAGGCAGTTCATGTCACCTAGGAATTGGGAAATCCGTATTACTGATATTTTGCAATGTATCGAGCATATTACTGCTTACACGCAGGATATGACTCAAAGTGAATTCCAAACTGGCCAGAAAACTATAGATGCAGTCTTGCCCAACCTGGAAATCATCGGAGAAACTGTCAGGCATGTTCCAGAAGACGTGACAAACAAATATCGCGAAATTCCCTGGGATGAGATGCGCGCCATGCGAAACATCGTTATTCACGAATATTTCGGGGTGAATTTGAATATCATTTGGCATACCACACAGGTAAACCTCCCATCCATTGTTGACCAACTGGAGGAAATTCTCGAACAAGAGTAACACAGCGCAAAATTCCGAAGTCCATCCGGCTTCGGAATTATCTTGTTGAACCCACCAATTCCCTAATCTCCAACTCCCTACCCCCAACCCAAGGACCCCCATGCCCCTCTACCCCCCCGAACCCTTCCGCATCAAAGTCACCGAACCCATCCGCCTCATCTCGCCTGCCGAGCGGGAATCCGCCCTTAAGGCTGCGGGCTACAACCTGTTCGCCCTCAAGGCCGAGGACATCTTCATTGACCTGCTGACCGATTCCGGCACGGGCGCGATGAGCCAGGACCAGTGGGCCGCCCTGATGCGCGGCGACGAGTCCTACGCCGGGGCGCGCTCGTACCACCGGCTCAAGGCCGCAGTCGAGGATATTTTTGGATTCAGATATTTCGTCCCGACCCACCAGGGCCGCGCGGCCGAGAACATCCTCTCCGCCTGCCTGGTCAGGCCGGGGATGTCCGTCCCTTCGAACATGCACTTCGACACCACCGACGCCAACATCCGGGCCCGGGGTGGACGCCCGGCGAATCTCGTGATTGACGAGGCCTTCGATGTCGCCAACCCGCACCCGTTCAAGGGCAATATGAATATTGCCAAGCTGAAAGATTTCATCGAAAAGACCGGTGTAGACAAGATCCCCTTCGGGATGATCACGGTAACGAATAACGCCGGGGGCGGCCAGCCGGTCTCGATGGAAAATCTCAAGGCGGTCGCGGCCGTCTACCGCGAGTACGGCATCCCCTTCTTCATTGACTCCGCCCGCTACGCCGAAAACGCCTGCTTCATCAAAATGCGCGAACCCGGCTACGAGCACAAGTCCGTGATCGAGATCGCCCGCGAGATGTACGCCCTGGCCGACGGAATGACGATGAGCGCCAAGAAAGACGCCATCGTCAACATCGGCGGGCTGCTGTGCATGAACGACGAGAGCCTGTTCCAGAACGTGAAGAACGAGCTGATCCTGCGCGAGGGCTTCCCCACCTACGGCGGCCTGGCCGGGCGCGACCTGGACGCCATGGCCGTCGGCCTGTACGAGGGCCTGGACGAAGCCTACCTGGCCTACCGCCTGGCCCAAACCGCCTACCTGGCCGGGCGGCTGAACGAGGCCGGCGTCCCCACCATCCAACCCGCCGGCGGGCACGCGGTCTACCTCGACGCCCACGCGGTCCTGCCGCACATCCCCCAGGCCGAATTCCCCGGCCAGGCCCTGGCGGTGGAACTCTACCGGGAGGGGGCCATCCGGGGGGTGGAGATTGGCTCGGTCATGTTCGCCTATCCCGACCCCGACAGCGGTCAGATGGTCTACCCCAAGCTGGAACTGCTGCGCCTGGCCATCCCGCGCCGGACGTATACCCAAACCCACATGGACTACGTGGCCGACTCGCTGGCCCGCATCAAGGAGCGCGCCCCCTCGATCCGCGGCTACAAATTCACCTACGCGCCGGAACTCTTGAGACATTTCACCGCCCGGTTCGAGCCGCTGTAACAAAAATGGCTCTTTGATATTTTATGGGGTCGCCCATTTTTTCACCACAGAGATCACAGAGTCCACAGAGAAA
>DIDQ01000118.1:60253-61634 GCA_002418215.1 Anaerolineales bacterium UBA5796 | reverse complement strand
TTAAAATCTCCGTGCTCTCCGTGGTATCACCGCAGTTAGGCGTGGAGACCCGAACAGCACAGAAAAGAATCCGCGAATTTTCGCTAATCTCCGCTAATCAAAGACATTTAGCCCGAAATCGGCGCAAAAATTAGCGCAGACCTGTGCTGAGCCTGTCGAAGCATTGGCGTAGATTAGCGGATCAAAGCTTGTCCACGTTTAAGTGCAGTCCTACCCTCTCCGTGTGCTCGGTGGTAAAGCGGGTTTTCACCCCACGTAAACCTGAAGAGCCAAAAAATCAGGCCCCCACAAGATCGTGGAGGCCTGAGCATTTCATTTGTATTGTTCGAGCTTCGGCAGCGACTGCAAATACAGCCAGATGGCTTGCAGCTCGTCGTCGTAGAACTTGCTGTAATCCTTCCAGGGCATGAGGGCCGGATCGAGGGCGTGCCCGCTGGGAGTGGCGCCGGTCCGCAAAGCCGCAAAGAATTGGTCTTCCGTCCACGAGACGAGTTCGCCGCCGGGAGTCAGGTTTGGGGTAACGATCTTGATGGTCGGGTCAGGATACGGCCCGCCGTTCAATTCCGGCCCGTGACAGACGCGGCAGTCATTGGTGTTGACCATGTATTCCCCATACTCAACCGTAGCGCCAGGGGCAGACGCGGCAACATGAACTTCATGGCTCACAGCTTCGACCGGCAATTGACCGAGTATCCCGGCTGCCAGCATGATCTTGGCCAGGGGCGTAAAATTCCGCCCGTGGGTCACATGGTCTACAGGCGGTACGCTCTGCACGTAAGCAATGATCGCGCCCAGGTCTTCATCGCTCAGGTTGGCACCCGAGATCACCGCCGGCATAAAGAGCGGTTTCCCTTCCGGGTCTATCCCATGCCGGACGGCGCGCACGTAATCCTCGACCGAGGCCGCTTCACGCCCAAAGCCGCCCTCGCCCGAAGTCAGGTTGGCCGAATCGATCCTGCCGAGCGCGGGGTTGCTGAACCAGGCCTCGATCCCGCCCAGGTCCGGGCCGTGACAGCCGGCGCACAGCACCTCGACCCGGTGCCTGCCGAATTCCAGACTGGCCTGGTCGGTCGGCAGGGTAATGTCCGAGGGCGGAAAATCATACGTTTTGTTCAGGCGGGCATTGGCTGTGAGCGCCATCACCGCCGCCGCGAGCAGGATCAACCCGACCAGTGAGCCGAGCGCGATCCCAATCCATTTGAGCACCTTTTTCATAGCCTTCTCCTTTACCGGTAATTGGATATTTGATATCCGAATATACCCAATGAGCCGGAGAATGCAAAGCCCAAAAAGGGCTATTTTTACTGGCACTTAAGGACCATTTTTAAGTGACACTCACCACTTACATCAGAAACGCCCAGAAACACCGTCCCGAAGGTTT
>DIDQ01000118.1:0-60236 GCA_002418215.1 Anaerolineales bacterium UBA5796 | reverse complement strand
GGAGCTTAACGGCAACCTTCGGGACGTTCTTCCCAATTGCCGATAAAATCTATTTCAGGTCATATCCATAGCCAAACAGCAGCCTGATCCAGAGATTTTGAGAGGCCGCACTCAGGAAACGCCGCAAACTTTTCAGCCTGTCCCGTGTTATCTCTAAAAACAACCTTACCGGTAGATTTGGAGGAACCATGTTATCGAACCTTTCCCGCCTGCTCACGTACCTTTGCGCCGCCCTGTATGGAGTTCTCGGCGCGTTTTTATTTATCCTCCCCGAACAACTCGCCCCCGTCTTCGCCTGGAAAGTGACCGCCTTCATGACCATGACCATCGGCGGCTGGTGCCTGGGCAACGCCTGGCTGGCTTACATCACCGCCCGCCGCTGGCAGTGGAAGTTGGTCTACACCGCGCTCATTTACCTGTGGCTGTTCGGCATCGGTGAATTGACCGTGGTGTTCTTCTTCCGCGACAAACTCAACCTTGCCCACCCGATTGCCTGGCTTTATCTCCTCACCCTGCTCCTCAACACACTCGCAGCAGTCATTGGCGTCTTCGATTATCTCCGCCTGCGGCCTTCCAACGCGCTCGATGGGCCAGCCACTACCAACATCCAACGCCTGCTGGCCGCCGGATTCGTCATCTTCGTCGGTTTCCTCGGCCTGTACGGCTTGTCTGCGCAGATCGGCGCGCCCGGCACCAACGCCGGCATCTTCCCGGAGATCATGACCCTCTTCACCCTGCGCAGTTTCGGCGTGTTCTACTTCTCGCTCGCCCTGGCGGTCATCCCCTATTTTTGGGACAAAAGCCTGAACGCCATCCTGCACCATTCCGTCGCCTCCTACGCCCTGGTCGTGCTCATCACCGCCGCGGCGTTCGTCTACCTCGGCCTGTTCGATTTCGCCCAACGCCCCGGCGGATTGCTGTATTTTGGCGCGTATCTGGGGGTGGGCATCCCGTTGATCTTCACCTTCCGCAAATACGGCGCTGGCGTCAGCAGGAGTTGACCCCGCAACAAATCTCATTCCATGCCCGGCTGCACGGTCGGCCTGTAATCGGGATCGTGCTGGTCGAACATGATCGGGTTGCCGTCCGGGTCCGTCAAGGTGAGATAGGCAGGGCCGGTAGCCGCCTCGTCCGCTTCCGCGTCCAGCGCCAACCCGTTCGCTTTCAAGCGTTTCTGGACGGCGCGCACATCCTCCGGGACAAAAGTCAGCAAATTCTTTTCGAACATGCCCTGGAATAGCCCGATCACGGTCCCGCCGCTCTTGAGAATGGCCCAGTTTTCATTCCGATGATCGTCGTACAGTTCAAAGCCGAGTTTCTGGTAAAACGCCAGCGAAGCATGGATGTCTTTTACGGCCAGGCTGAGGGAAAATTGTCCAAGATTCATCTCTCGCTCCTCTCGAAGGTCGGGAATACGATAAAGCTGGTCTATTTTAGAACACACTTTCTGGATTCGCAACCCCTATATCGAAAACTGGATTAAAATCCAACTACCATGACCCGCTGGCTCGACCCCATTCCCGTCAACACTGACTCGCTTGAGACGCTGAATCTGCCGCCCCTCATCGCCGGGACTCTCGTCCGGCGCGGGATGGGCGACCTGGAGGCGGCGAAAGCGTTCCTGGACCCGGGCCTGTATGCCCCTTCGCCAGCGGACCAACTCCCCGGCATGGCCGCCGCAGCCGAACGCCTGACTTTGGCTATCCGCAGGGAAGAAGCGATCTGCATCTGGGGCGATTTCGACGTGGACGGCCAGACCTCCACCACCCTGCTCTACCAGGCCCTGCGCGCCCTCGGCGCAAACGTGACCTATTACATCCCGGTGCGGGCAAAAGAGAGTCACGGCGTCCACCTCCCCAAACTGGCCGAGATCATAGACGGCGGCGCGCAGCTCATCCTCACCTGCGACACCGGCATCACCGCCCACGACGCCGTGGACTACGCCAACTCACGCGGCGTGGAGGTGGTCATCACCGACCACCACGACCCCGGCGAGACCCTGCCCAACGCCTGCGCCGTCACCAACCCCAAACTGCTGCCCAAAGGCCACCCGCTCTCCACGCTGCCGGGAGTAGGTGTAGCCTACAAATTGGCTGAATGGGTAATTGGTAATTGGGGATTGAGTCAATTACCAATTACTACTTACCAATTACCAACCCCCGAATCACTCCTCGACCTTGCCGCCTTGGGTATCGTGGCCGACGTGGCCGAACTGCGCGGCGACACGCGCTACCTGCTCCAACGCGGCATCCAAATTTTACGCAATACAACCCGGCTTGGCTTACAAACGATCTTTAAACTTTCGAACCTTCAACCTTCAAACTTGTCCGAAGAACACATCGGCTTTGCCATCGGGCCGCGCCTCAACGCCCTCGGCCGCCTGGGCGACGCCAACCCCATCGTCGAATTGCTGCTGACCAACGACCCCTCCCGCGCCAACGTGCTGGCCGCCCAGATCGAGGGACTCAACCAGCAGCGGAAACTGCTCACCAGCCAGGTCACCCGGGCGGCCGAAGCCCAGTTACAGGCCGACCCGTCGCTGCTGGGTTATCCCGTGCTGGTGCTGGCCAACCCGGCCTGGCCGGGCGGGGTGATCGGCATCGCCGCCAGCCGCCTGGTGGAGCGATACGGCAAACCCGTCATCCTGCTCAACGCCCCGGAGGGCGGCCTGGCCCGAGGCTCGGCCCGCTCGGTGGACGGGGTCCACATCACCGAGGCCATCGCCGCCCAGAAGGACATTTTGCGGGGCTTTGGCGGGCATCCCATGGCGGCAGGATTGGCCCTCGAAACGGCGGACATCCCCAAATTCCGGGAGCGCATCGGGCGGACCGTGGCCCGGATGCAGGGCGCGGCCTTCGTCCCGGAACCGGAGCTTCAGATTGACGCCTGGCTCCCGATCCCCGACCTGACCCTGGACCTGGCCGCCGACCTGGACCGTCTCGCCCCGTTCGGCCCCGGCAACCCGCCGCTGGTGCTGGCCTCCCGCAACCTGACCATCCGCAACGCGGCGGCGATCGGCAGGAACCGGGACCACGTCAAGCTGGCGGTGGAGGACGAGGCGGGCCACGTTCAGTCGGTGCTGTGGTGGAACGGCGACCCGGAGGCCCTGCCCGAGACCGGCAGCCGGGTGGACTTGGCGTACAAACTGCGGGCGAGCGATTTCCGTGGCCTGAAGCAGGTGCAACTGGAGTTCGTGGCGCTGAGGGTGGTGGAGGAAGCCGCGGTAGAAGTAAAAAGTAAAAGGATAGAGGTTAGAGATTGGAGATTGGAGAGCAGGAAGATTGAGACGCTGGAGGCGGGCGTGTTGGTTTGGGCGGAAGGGGCGGACAAGGCGCGGGGGAAGCCGCGCTCAGGGCTGCGCCAGGCCGACGAGTTTGCGATCTACACCACGCCGCCTTCCCCAACAGAATTGCGGGCGGCGCTGGAGGCTGTGAAGCCGAAGATTGTGTATGTTTTTGGTATCGCCCCGCTCGAAGAAACGCCCGAAGCCTTTTTGCAGCGGCTGGCTGGGCTGGCGAAGTACGCAGTCAACAAAAAGGGCGGGCAGGCTGCGCTGGCCGAACTGGCCGCCGCCACCGCCCAGCGGGAGGTCGCGGTGCAACTGGGGCTGGAATGGCTGGCGGCGGGCGGGCATCTTGAGTTCGAGATCGAAGACGGGCAGGCGCATTTCAGCGCCGGGTCGAGGGCAGCCAACCCGTATTCGATGCAGGACCTTTTCACCGCGCTCAAAGGGGTGCTGGACGAGAGCGCCGCGTTTAGGGCGTATTTCAGCCAGGCCGACTTGAAACCCCTGTTCGAGTAAAAATTCCTGATCCTGATTTATGGCTCTCCCGTTTTATCGGAAAAACTTTCTAAACACAAAGGGACACGAAGGCAACGAAGGAAATCACGACCGTCGCCGCGATGTCTGCGAGGTCTTCCCCGCTGGTGAGAGATGCTTCCCGAAAAACGCCCCAGGCGATTTTTAAAACGCCCTAGTATTACAGCGCAAGGTTGCCTTTCAGGTTGGTAAACCATCCACGAATAAAACCACGAATGCGCGAATGAGCAGCGGAAATTCGTGCATTCGTGAAAAATTCGTGGATGGTTTGAGCGAAACTTGAATAGTTTTTTAGACTTTGCGCTGTAATACTGGCAGTTTGTCAGAAAGCAATGTTTGACGGCGCAAAAGGCGAATTTGAACCGCGAAGAACGCTAAGAAAGTGTTTGAAAAGTCTGCATTTTCACCACGAAGACACGAAGTCACAAAGACTCAAAAGGGAAAATATTTTGTGACTTCGCGACTTGGTGGCTTGGTGATAAGGTTTTCAAACACTCTCTAAGAACGCGAAGTTCAAAGGGGCTTCTTGGCGATCTTCGCGCACTTTGCGGTGAAAAAACGATGCTGAACGGGTTCTCCGACAGCCCGCCAGGGGATTTAAGGCAAATGCCCCAGGGGATTTTTAAAACAGCCTTGGGGACTTGTGAAAATCGCTTTGACGATTTTCAGAATCGCCTTGACGATTTTAAAAATCGCCTTGACGATTTTCAGAATCGCTATGACGATTTTAAAAATCGCCTAAGCGATTTTGTATCCCTCGCTCAACGCCCGGTCAGGACAATGCGCTCCTTGGCGACAAGACCAACAGCCTCCGGTTTTGCCCGGAGGCTGCTGGTTTGGTTATTCAGTTATCGCTGCCGGAAAGCCTTCCCCCTGGTAGGCGATGTCTCGGGCTGCGCTTACGGCACGGTGTCCCGCCGTAAACTACGGGACATAGTACTCGATGATCAACTGCGGCCGGGAGGCAGCCAGGGCGTTGCCGCTGAAGAACTTAAGGTAGTCCGCGCCGTTGTCGTTGTTGTCGTCCAGCTTGAAGCGCAGGCGGAACTGGGTAATGCCGGTCTTGTTGATGTAAGGGAAGGCAACCTTGTTCAGCAGCGACTTGAACCAGTTGGCGACCGGCGCATTGAGGATCTTGCCGACCTGGTTCCGGCTGGCCGCAGCCTGGAAGTCGGTCTTTTGCAGCGCGCTGGTCCCGAAAGCGCCCTTGCGGATGTCAACGAGGATGTACTGGTGGGTGCTGAACGGGTTGGTCCCGACCAGTCCCTGCTTCTTGATCCTGAGGGTCACTTTGGTGATGACGGCGTTATCCGGCAGGCCGGCCGTGTTGAAGGACAGGATGGCGCGGTACTGGCGGTCCTTTGCGTCATCGCCGAGGTTGAAGGTGGTGGCCGTAGCGTTCAGTGTCCCGCCGGTGTTGCTGAACTCGGTCGCTTCGAGCACCCAGCCGTCCTGGGCAGCGATGGACTTGAAAGTCTTTTTCAGGGCTGGGGCGCTGGTCACGTTGATGGTGAAGGACTGCGGCGTGGGCGGGTTGATCCCGTCGCTGGCGTTCAGGGTGACGGGGTTCGCGCCGAGGTCCGCTGTGGACGGGGTCCCGGTCAGGGTGGCGGTCCCGTTACCGTGGTCGGTCAGGGTCAGCCAGGACGGGAGGGTGGGCGCGGTGATGGACACCGGGTCCCCATCCGGGTCGCTGGTCGTGACGTTGTAGGTGTAGGCCGATCCGACGGTGGCCGCCAGCACCGGCGCGCTGGTGAAGTGCGGGGCGGTGTTGGCTGTGGTGAAGTTCCACCATACGCCGCCGTTCGACTGGGTCTCGCCGAAGGCGTTGGCCGCCTTGACGTGCCAGTAGTAGGTCGTCGGGGAGGTCAGGCCGCTGATGGCCGCGCTGGTATTGGTCCCGGCATTGACCCACGAGCCGTCGCAGGCGTTGTTGTTGACCGTATCGTAGCAGTACGAGTAACCGGTCGCGCCGCTGCTGGCTCCCCAGCTCAGGGTCAGGCTGGTGGGCTGGCTCGCCGCGCCGTTGGCGGGGCTGGCCTTGTTGAACGCGCCCGGCACGTTCCCGGTGGTGAACGACCACCAGGTATTGCTGTTCGAATAGCGCGTGCCGAAGGAGTTTACAGCCCGCACGTGCCAGTAGTAGGTCGTCCCCAGGCTCAGTCCGCTGACCGGCGCGCTGGTGCTGCTCCCGTTGCCCACCCACGAGCCGTCGCAGGCACTGTTGTTGGAGGTATCGTAGCAGTACTCGTAGCTGGCCGCGCCGCTGCTGGCGTTCCAGCTCAAGGTCAGGCTGGTGGGCTGGCTCGCCGCGCCGTTGGCCGGGCTGGTCTTGTTGAACGCGCCGGGGATGTCGCCGGTGGTGAACGACCACCAGGCATTGCTGTCCGAATAGGTCGTGCCGAAGCTGTTGACCGCCCGCACGTGCCAGTAGTAGGTCGTCGCCAGGCTCAGGCCGCTGACCGGCACGCTGGTGCTGGTCCCGTTGTTGACCCATGATCCATTGCAGGTGTTGTTGTTGGAGGTATCGTAGCAATACTCATAACTTGAGGCATTGCTGCTCGACCCCCAGGCCAGGGTCAGGCTGGTGGGCTGGTTCGCCGCCCCGTTGGACGGGCTGCTCTTGTTGAACGCGCCCGGCACGCCGCCGGTGGTGAACGACCAGAAAGCCGTGCTGGAGCCGTTCGAGTAACGCGTCCCGAAGCTGTTGAGGGCGCGCACGTGCCAGTAGTAAGTGGTGTACTGGCTCAAGCCGCTGAGGGTCTTGCTGGTGGACGTGCCGTTGCTGGTCCAGCCGCTGCAGGCGTTGTCGTTGGTGGTGTCGTAGCAATATTCGTAGCTGGACGCGCCGCTGCTGGCCTGCCAGGTCAGGGTGGGACTGAGCGGCTGGTTGGTCGCCCCATTCGCCGGGCCGGTCTTGTTGAAACCGTAGGGCAAACCGCCGGTGGTGAAGGACCAGAAGGCCGTGCTGGAGCCGTTCGAGTAACGCGATCCATACGCGTTGTTGGCGCGCACGTGCCAGTAGTAGGTGGTGTACTCGCTCAGGCCGCTGAGGGTCTTGCTGGTGGAGGCGCCGTTGCTGGTCCAGCCGCTGCACGAGTTATCGTTGGAGGTGTCGTAGCAATACTCGTAGCTGGACGCGCCGGCGCTCGTCCCCCAGGTCAGGGTGGGACTGAGCGGCTGGTTGGCCGCGCCGTTGGCGGGTCCGGTCTTGTTGAACGCGGCCGGCAGGCTGCCGGTCGTGAACGACCACCATCCGCCGTTGTTGGCGTAGACCGTCCCGGAGGCGTTCGTGGCCCGCACCTGCCAGTAGTAGGTGGTGGCTTCGCCGAGGCTGACGGTGACGCTCGTATTGCTCCCGGTGCTCACCCACGACCCGCCGCAAGCGCCGTCGTTGGTGGTGTCAATGCAGTAGGCATACGAGGTCGCGCCGCTGCTGGCCCCCCAGCTCAGGGTCGGGGTGAGGCTCACCCCCGTCGCGCCGTTGGCCGGGGCGGATTTGACGAACATGGCCGGGTAGCTGGCGAACTGGTGATACCTGTGGATCCACTCGTCCCATTGGGTGCTCGCCGTGAATTGCAAGAAGCCTGAACTGCCGTCGTAGCGGGCATCGTATTCGCCGGCGGTCTTCGGGAAGTAGATGCTGATGCCGCGCGCCCAGGGCCAGGCCGAACCGTGATGTTCGTGGATCACCGCGTTCAGGACGGCACTCTCCACTGCTACGGCCGCGCTGTTGATGGCCGCGTCCGGGACGTTGATGCGGACCCAGTCGGCGAAGTCCCACAAGTCAATGTAGTAAGTGTAGCTGAACTCGGTGCTGACGTTGCGGGCGTTCTGGATCTGGGCAATGTAGTTGTGGCCGTTGTTCATCAAGGCCACGGCGAAGTTGTTGACCGCCGTGTTGAGCGTGGTGTATGGCGATCCCAGGTTGACCGCCGATTGGGTGTTGTTGTTGCCGTAGGAACTGTAATAGAAATCCACGATATTGGTCGCCAGGGTCGAGGCCGACATGGACGGGCTTGCCACCAGCGATGAAAGGATCGTATCGTAGGGCCAGCCGTCGTTGGGTTCGGTCTCTTCCGAGCCGACGCGGATGCTCGCGTAGGGCCTGATCTGGTTGTCCACCTCGGCCATCGCCATCAGGCAGGCATCCAGGCCGACGATGTCGAAGGGATTGGCCCCGCCGCCGGTGAGCGTGCTGAGCGTGGAGCGCAGCTCCGGCATGTCAATGCTGTCGCCCCCGCTGGTATCGTCGAAGGAGACGCCTTTGGTGAGCACCTCGTTCGGGTCTCTCAGCCGCCAGCCGCTGCCGTGGTCCCACAAGACCAGGATGTAGTGGTTGGCCGGGGCGAACGCCTTCGCCCAGCGGACGAAATTGAGCAGGGTCTCCGGGTGGCCCATGTTGGCTTCGCCGAGGCTGTAGCTGTTGGCCGTTGTCGGCTGCATCCCGGCGGTGACGTAGAACCGCCGCGTATCCGTCCAGTCGCCGTAGCTGGTATCGTAGCCGCCAATGCGGTCCATCTGCACCATGATCTTGATATTCGCATTGGAGCCGACCGACGACATCTCCAAGAAATCGTTGACCGCGGCCGACTCGAGGTTGTTGTCGCCGTCGAGGTAGACCATGAACGTCCACGAGTTGACCACCGTCTCGGTGTAGCACCAGAGTTTGATGTCGTCCACGAACGCGCCGATGTCCGTCACGCTGGAATCGCTGACGAACTTGAAAGCCAGCCAGACGGAATCATCGCCAAGGTAGGGTCCCAGATCCATATCGGCATACTGCCAGCCCCCCGAATCGCCCCACAACCCCCACCCGTAGAAGTTCACGCCGTTCGGCGAGGCAAGCCACTGGAAAGAATCGTAACCTGTTTCAGATTTATTCCAATAATAGAAATCATAGTCCGCGTAGGCGCATCCACTTAAATTGAACGGGCCATAAACCATCCAGGAATCCAGATTGTTGGGGTAGTTGTTGAATTCCGGGTCAAGGGCATTCGCGCCGCCGTTGGCAGGCCAGGCGCTCCAGTAACCGTTATGGGGTTTAAAATCGTCATCATCCCAATAATATTCCCCATAATTCACACCGTTGCCATCTACAGTCATCCAACCTGTACCAGGCCAAATCCCTTCGAAGGTTTCCGTCATGATGGTTGACCAACCACGATCCCTGGCGGACGGTACCTCATCCACCAGATTCTTTACCGGATCAGGAGGCGCAGGGGGAAGATTTAGGCCGGGTTCCCGGCTCGGGTCCTGTGTGCGATGCGAATCGGGTTTTGGTTGCAGGTTTAGTTCTGCCGGTTCGCCGAGAGTCGCCGTGACTTCGATGATCTCACCTCCAGTCTGATAGGCGGACTTCTGGCCTGCCCCCGCTTCGACAGGCCGCGCCGCTCCCAACTGGACCACCAGACCGATAATCAGGAAAACTGCCAGTAAAGTGAATCGAAAACCGGTTTTCGGTTTCATCGTGCCCTCCACTTCTGTAAAAAGATTGGGTGTTGACCGGGGAGTGCGTCGCACCTTTCTAAACGGGGCCTTTCCAGGCGAAAGGAAACTCCGTTTAACGGGATTTTGCCCGGATGTCAGGTGCGACGCACCCTCCGGCGAAAGCTGGCTTAATCGGTTGAGATCACTTCCACCGATTGCGCCTTCAAATAAACACCGTTTTGGTTGGATTCGACGGTCGCCACCAGGCGGATGACGGTTTTCGTATCTTGCCGGGATGATGGATCGAGTCCTTCAGGAGCAATTCCTGTGACATAAATGGCCCCGCTGGCATCGGCAATGACCCAATCACTGCGTGTGACTGGCGGCGTGCCCTGCACCTCCTTCAACAAATCCCAGCCCCGGTAATAGCCGATGATCTCCACCTGCCGGCCCGCGTACTTTTCCGGGCTGGCGAGGAGGCTGCCGATAAGATTGGTGAAAAGCGTGGATGTTACTGGCTGTGTGACTTGGTTTTCCGGCGTGGGCAACGCACTGCCATCCCCTTGTTTCGGCGTCGGGCGTTCGACGGGACCGGGTGTCGGTGTGTCAGCATTCAATGGCGTACACCCATTCCCGCCCGCCAGGAAAACCAGGCAAATTGTGAAAAGGACGAAAGGCTTGATCATCTTTTCCGGCCAGGGTGGATCAGGTCCGCCAGCCGGGGACAAAAGGATTTGTCACTTTCAGTTTACACTTTTGTAAGGTGGAAAACAAGTACATTAATTCACAACTACCTTGCCCCCTTCGGGTGAGGAAAACCATAACGCGACATTCATGTCGCCAACCCACAACCGGGCGACATAAATGTCGCGTTACAAGACAACATTTGTCACGTTTCAAACGTGACCTACAACGTGACCTACAACGTGACCTACAACATGACCTACATCAATCCCAGCGCCGACAGCTTCTCTTCGGACGGGATGCCGCCGGGCCAATCGCGGACTTTGTAATATTCGGGCAGCATCTTGTGAAGGTCCACCACCCGGCCCTTGCCGGGACCCTCGGGCAGCGGCTCGTGCAGGAGACGCGGCGAAAGGGTATCCTCTTCCGGTCCCGACCCCGCCCCGATCAGGAACAGGCGCTCGAGGGTGTAGACCCGTTCGGCGGCCTCCAACGCCTCGGCCGGGGAATAGTCCGCTCCGGTCGTAAAGTTCAACAACTGGGCCAACCGCACCGGCCAGATCATCATCTCTTTGGTGAAGACGTAGCGCACGGCGAAGAAGACGCAGATGCCGCCGGAGTCGATCAGGGCGAAAGCGTCCTGGAAGCGGGCCACGAGTTCGGCCTTGCCGTCGGTGGCCAGCCCATCGGCCTTGACCGGAGTGCCGAAGACTTCCTCGTAGGCCACGTCGCCTTCCATGTGCGATGCGCCCTTGTTGGAGGTGGCGTAGAGCAGGCCCATGCCCTGCGAGCCGCGCGGGTCGTAGCCGGGGAGTTCCTGCTTGCGGGCGGTAACGGATACTTCAGGACGGTTGTACTTCGCGGCCAGCCGGAACGAGCCTTCGGCCAGTTCGTCACCGAAGCCGTCACGGAAGGCGATCTTCTGCACCATGTCTATCACCGCGTCGGCGTCGCCGAATGGCAGGGGGCGGCCGGTCTCATCTATGCCGATCTCGCCCTTTTCGTAGAGTTCCATGGCGGCGGAGATGGTCAGGCCGGTGGAGATGGTGTCGAGGCCGAGTTCGTTGCACAGGTAGTTGGCTTTGGTCAGGGCGGCCAGGTTGCTCACCCCGCAGGACGAGCCGAGCGAGGCGATGGTCTCGTATTCGGGGCCTTCGCCTTTGCCGGCGTATTTCTCCTCGTCCACGGCGGTCAGGCGTCCGCAGGAGATCGGGCAGCGGTAGCAGGGTTTGTGGGTGATGAGGTACTTGTTCTTGAGGGCCACGCCGTCAATCTGGTCCACGCCCTCGAACACGCCGGTCTGGAAGTTGCGGGTGGGCAGGATGCCGAGGGTATTGGTCACCTGCGGGACGTAGGCCGTGCCGTAGATGCGCAGGTTGGAACCTTTCTTGATGTCCGCCCCGACTTCCTTCGACAGTTCCACGCTGAACTTGCGCATGGCCTGGTCGTCGAAAAAGGCGGGATTCTTTTTGCCCATCACGACCACGCCCTTGAGGTTCTTGCTGCCCATCACCGCCCCCACCCCCGAGCGGGCCGCGGCCCGGTGCTTGTCGTTCATGATGGCGGCCATCAGCACCCGGTTCTCGCCCGCCGGGCCGATGCAGGCGACTTTGGCTTCGGGACTGGTCTCTGCCAGCAGGATGTCGGTCGTCTCGTGGACGTCCCGGCCCCAGAGGTGCGAAGCGTCCCGGACCTCGGCCTGGTCTTCGTTTACCCAAAGGTAGACCGGCCCCGGGGCGCGTCCCTCGAAGATGAACATATCGTAGCCGGTGCGTTTCATCCAGGTGGGGAAGTCGCCGCCGGAATTCGAGTGGGCCAGCGCGCCCGTCAGCGGGGACTTGGTGACGACCATGTAGCGGTTGCCGGTCGGGGCGGTGGTGGCGGTCAGGGGTCCGGTGGCAAAGATGAGTTTGTTGCCGGGCGAGAAGGGGTCCACTTTGGGGTCCACTTCATTCGTCAGGTAACGGATCGCCCAGCCGCGTCCCCCGATGTAGTCGCGGGCGGTCTTGGGGTCAATCTCCTCGGTGGAGACTTTCCCGGTAGTCAGGTTGATGCGTAGTATTTTGCCGTGCCAGCCGTACATAGATGCTCCTTGGTGAGTGGGAAGTGAGAAGTGAGAAGTAAAAAGTGAGGAGTAAAAAGTAAAACGTCTTCCCTTTCACGTTTTACTTTTTACTCATCCCCTCCGGCGATGGCCGAGAAGGCCGCGACTTCGTCGCCTTCCGTCACCAGCGTATCCAGCGGGACGGTCAGGCCGTTGAGCACGATCACGCTCGAATCGTCCAGGGGGATGCCGAAACGGGACACGACCTCCGCCACCGTCGCCCCGGGCGGGACTTCGATCTCGGCCACGTTGCCCTCCGTCCCCGGCGGGAGGTGGTCGCGGTAGGTGGCGATGAGTTTGACGCGCACGTTCATGCCGGGAATTGTAGCATAAACCCCAAAGTCACCACAAAGACGCCAAGACACGAAGCCACAACGTGAGTGAGCCATCCCCGCCCGGACGTGGAACGTCCGGGCTACCCATAGGAGGCCCGCTCAAGCGGGCCAGCCGCCTTCAGGCGGCTTCGCAGGAGTCCCCCGGCGGGCCTGTTGAGCGACGAGACACGTCAGGTTGGGCAACATGACACGTCAGGTTGGACAACGAGATATATCAGATTGGATAACGAGATATATCAGGTTGGGCAACGAAACACGTCGGGTTGAGCGACGAGACACGTCAGGTTGAGCGGCCATCCATAACACTCCCGCCTGGCAATGACCCCGCCCGGACGTAAAACGTCCGGGCTATTCCTACAAGGCCCGCTCAAGCGGGCCAGCCGCCTTCAGGCGGCTTCGCAGGAGTAGCCGGGGGGCTTGTCCCCCGGCGGGGATGGAAAGTGCTCCTGCCCGGTGTTAGACCCCCACCCGGCCTCCCCCAAATTCCAAAGAGCGTGGAATTTGGGGGAGGTGTAGGAGTAGTTGGGTTGAAAACCAAGAAATTTGCGCATGGCAACGGCTCCTTCCCCCAAATCCGGTTTTAGATTTGGGGGAAGGCGGGGGATGGGGGTCGGTTTTCGCCCCCCTTCGGGGGGAGGGCGGCAGAACACAGAAAACAGGAAACAGCAAACAAAACATTATCTGGGAGGGGACACCACCACCACCAAACGAAAACCGTAGTAGTCCCATCGGCCGATCGAGTGATAGTTGAGACGGAAGGACACACGAGCGCTGTCTACATCGCCGCCCCACGAGCCGCCGCGCCGACTAATCCAGTTGCCCTTTTCCTCCTGGAAATTGGCCTGACACTCCCAGACGTTCCCGGCCAGGTCCCAGATGCCGCTTTGGGTGCGGCCGAGCGGGTACATCCCGGCCGGGGTGGTGCGCCCGATGCCGCTTTCGCTCGTATTGGCCCGGCGCAGGATTTCATTTTTATCGTTTGTGGCTTCTCCTTTCTCGTCCCAGGGAAAACGGCCGTTCGCTTCACCGCCGGCGGCCAGGACCCATTCGGTTTCGGTGGGGAGGCGAAAGATGAAGGATGAAAGATGAGAGATGAAAGGGGCGTCCTGCGAAGTCCCCGAAGGATGAGCTTGTCGAAGGGCTGCATGTTCCGGCAATTCTTTTTGCTCTAGGAGCCATTTGCAGTAGGCATTGGCTTCGTACCAGGTGACGCCGACCACGGGGGCGGTCTTGCGGGCCAGGCCGAGGCGCGGGTCAGTCCAGTAGCGCGGCGGGACTTTCTTTTGCTCACCCCAATTCTGTTTCAGCCAGCGGTAGCCTTCGTCGCCCCAATCGTCGGGCAGTTCGATCTCACCTTTTTTACCCGGCTCGGAATATTTGGGGAATGCCGTCCAGTATTTTTCGGCGTGGAAGTCTTCGGCTTCGAGGAAGCGGGCGTATTGCAGGTTGGTGACGGGGTGTTTGGCGAAGAACAGACGGTGGACGATGGACGATGGACGATGGATTTCGACGAAGTCGTACAGATCGTCGGGGAGGTGGCCGAGTTCGGCGGCCAGGTCGGCGCAGTTGGCCCGGATGCGCGGGTCGGGCAGGGGCGCAACTGCCTTCTCCTTCAACTGGGCGAAGATGCGCTCTGCCGATGGAGCTTGTTTGCTGGGAAAGGCCCGGTTGTAGAGCACCAGCAGGTCGCCAGCCAGCCAGGTCATGCGCGCCTGTTCTTCTTCGTTGGCTTTTGGGTCGCCCTGCGCCAGGGCCTCCATCAGGGCCGACATGGTCGGGCGGCTGGGCGCGCCGAAGCACAAATGCTCGCCAAGCAGCTTTATAGATTCCCGCCAGCGGTCACTCTTGCCGACCAGTTTATAGGCGTAATCGTCCGGGTCTTCATTGGCCAGGTAGCGCGCCGCCAGGTACTCCTCGAAGGTCAGGTGCGGGAAGGCATACACTTTACGCGGCGGCCTGCCGGGGGTGGAGATCGTCCCTTGCAGCATGAGCAAACCGTTCGAACTCTGGCAATATTCCAGGAAAGTCTCGACCCTGTCGCGTTCTTTCAGGTAAACCTTCATCACCCCGTCCAACAGGTCTTCTGTGACCAGCGCCGCCTGTTGGCCGTCCTTGCGGGTTTCGCTGTGGGCTTTATATGCCACCTCCCACAGAGCCTGGTACAACACCGTCGGCGACACATCCAAGGCATCCAGAATGCTCTGCTTGCGGACTTTGCCCTCCACCGAGCGCTCGCTCTGCCAGCGGATGAGCAGCAACTCGACGCAGCGCTCGTAGACCTCGGCCCGGGTATCCGGCAGGCTGCCGAAATGGGTATGCACCACGGCCATGATGGTCAGGATGAGCGGGAAGACGGCAATGTCCAGCAGGCGGCGGCGGTCGTCCGGCTGGAGGGTTTCCAGCAATTCCTTGCGTTTGCGGGCATATTCGTCCTTGCGGGCGGGTTCGATCTGGGTCAGTTCTTCGTACCAGGCTTTGACGAAATACTCGATTTTCTCGCGGCTCAAGAGGGCCAGTTCGTGGGTGGCCCAGCCGGTCAGTTTCCAGGCGGCGTCGTGCTGGTAGGAATACGTGCGGCAGGTCACCAAGAAGAAATTGGACGGGTTGCGGCTGTACTTCTGGAAGAAATCTTCCACAGCCTGCACGATCAGGGGGCGCAGGCCCAGGCTGGCAACTTCGTCCAGGCCGTCGAACATCACCAGCCCGCCTTCGTTTTCAAGGGTTTGCAGGGCCAGCGGCGCAAAGTCCCTGGTGCTGTCGTCGCTCTTCAAGGTCTTCACGAGGTATTCTTCGACCAGTTCGGCGCATCCCTTGTTACAGTCGGGCGGGAGGGTCTCGGCGAAACGGCCCAGCGAAACCATAAAGGGCATCAGGGCGCGCCCTTTCCATTCTTTAGGCAGTTCGGCCTGACGGGATAATTCGGCTTTGGCCATGGTCAGCGACAGGTAACGCACGAAGGTGGATTTCCCCGTCCCCGGCAGGCCGAGCAGGACCATTCGCTGCTTGTCACTCGCCAGCCAGGCTTCGAGGGCGCTCAAGGGTTCGCGCTCTTCGCCGGAAAGCCCCGGAAGTTGCCTGCCCCTTTTCTTCTCATCTTCTTCCGGCTTTTCTTTGGGTGTTTGGGTATCGAGAGAAATGTACAACTTTTCCAGCGACATGCCGCTGCGGTTGGGGTCGGAGGCATTCGGGTCAACCCCCGCCAGGCGCATCGTGCTGCAATCCTTGATGACGGCCCGCAGGTAACGTTCGCGGGCAGAAAACGCGTCTGTGGGCGGCAATGTTGACAGTGGGTGAGGAGCAGGCATAGCCACAGGCGTTGCTTCCAGTGTCGGTTCAATGGCTGGTTGTTGCATGGTTTCAGGTTGGTGTCTGGCCCGGATTTGAATGAATTGCAACACCGAATAAGCCAACAACCCGCCGATGGCAAGAATGTAAACCAACGCACTGAATATTTCCGGGATGTTTTTGCCGAGCAAGGCAATGACAATGACCAGCATGACCACAAAGGCGAACAATGCAGTCAATTTCTTGGCCAGTTCCACGAGAATATCTTTCCACTCTTTCATAGCACCTCCGTTTTCAAAAGTGTAGCATAAAACAAGGTGACAGTCATAAAAAGACTTCGGAGATTATCGAAATCTCCGAAGTCTTCCTTAAATATCCGCGCAACCCGCGGCAAAGGTCTACGGCACGCTAAACCCGTCGAACCCCACCCCGAAGCCCTTCGAGGCCGGGTTCTTCTGGTGCAGCACCTTGATCGTGATCTGGTGATCCCCCTCCGCCAAACCAGAAACTTGAATAGCCTTCAGCGACCATTTCGGCTGGTACAGGTCCACCGTCTGGTAGGGCGCGCCGTCCACCAGAATCTGGGCCATGCCGTACCAGGGACCGGCGGCGGTCTTCCAGGTGAAAGCCGTCCCCGTGATGTGGAACGTCAGCCGCGCCCCCTTCACGCCTGATAGCCGGTACCACCCATCCGGCATCCGGGCGTCGTTCCTGGCGTTCCAGCGGCCGATCCGTGAGAATCCGTAAGCCAAGTCGTCCACTGTGTTCGCCCCGAACTTGCAGCCCGTCACCCGCACCTGGGTGCCTTTGGAGGCCGGGCGCTTCGTCCCCAGGGCCTTGACGACGATGGTGTGCGCCTGCCTGGGCAGGTCGGGGATGCGGATGTTGACCCACAGCGGCTCGGCCCGGTAGAGGTCAACCGTCTTGACCACGCTTCCGTCCACAGTGATTTGGGCCTTGCCCTGGTCCGGCCCGCGGTAGGTCATCACGAACACGGTCGCCACGTTGACGGCCTTCCTGCAGGTCAACACCTGCCCGGCCTGGGAGGTGAAGCGGTAGCCGCCGCCGAACGCGGCCGGGAGCTGGTAGTTGCCCCAGCCGTCGTAAGCGACCAGGTACGAGTTGTCGTCCACCACTTTGGGCGTTGGGCCGCTCCCGGCAACGGTCGCCACGATCCCGTCCAGCACGTTGCTGTCAATGTTCAGGCCCAGGCCGCCCCAGACTTCGGTATGGCCGCCCTCGTACTGCCGCAGGCGGGTTTGGTTCGTCCAGGTGCTGGCGGGCAGGCAGGCCACGCTCCAGACGCTGGCCTCCGGGTTGTAGTAACCGTTGCTGATGTGGACCCAGTTCGCCAGCCAGGCCGCCTCGGGCGGGTTGGGCAGCGCCGCAATCGCTTCCAGCCCCGAAGTGCAGGTGGAGCCGTAGACCCCGGCGATGTTCCCGCTGGCTTCGATCTGGTCGGTCCAGCCGGAGATGAAGGCCGTGGCCGCCTCCTTGCAGGCGGCGTTGTTGACGTTGTAGGCTTCCAGGTCATAGTAGATCACCGTGCCGGTCTTGTCGGGCAGGGTCAGGCCCAGGGCCGAGGCGGCGTCCACGGCCGCGGCGGCCTCGTCCGCGCCCTGCTGGTAGGCCACGACCGGGTCGTAACTCATCTTGACCCTGAAGATCGAGCACGGCGCTTGCGGCCCGACCCAGGTGGGGATGAACTTCCAGCCCTGGTCGGCCAAATCCGCAAGATAAGCCTGGGACAGGTTGAGGTTATCGCAGGCCCGGGCCGCCCCGCCGAGGTACAGGTTGACGGCGTAATACGGGCTGGACTTCCACCAGGTCAGCATGGCGTTGGCCGAGGGGATTTCGCAGGTATCGAAGCCCTGGCTGGTGAGGACGCCTGTGGCCGAAAGCGGACGGGGGGAGAAGCCTGCTCCCGTTGCAGACGGCATTTCCCGCACCGAGGCGGACGCGCCCGCCCCCGGCAAAGCCACGGGCTGCCAGGATTGGCCGCCGTCGAAGGTGCGCATCAGCCGCTCGGTGACGGCGCAATCCGTTTTGGCGGCGCACTCCCCCTCCACCGACAGCGCCCACCCGGAGCGGGAATCGGCCATTTTCGATTGGGCGAACCCTTCCGTGAACGGCATCCCGGCGGCGGGCTGGGACAGGCGAGTCTCGTCCCGGGTCCAGGTCTGGCCGCCGTTGCGGGTGAGGAAGCCGGTACGCAGGTCGAAGTTGGTCCCGGTCTGGTGCCGCACTGTCAGGCGGGCGGTCTGGCTGTCGAGCCAGTCCATTTCGACGGCGGCCGCCGGGGGCAGTGTCACGTCGAGGGGCAGGGAGACAGGCCACAGGTCCCAGCCCCGCCCCGCGTCGAACGTCCGGGCCAGGGAAAAGCCGTCGGGGGCGGCGAAAAGCGTCCAGCCGGTGTCCGGGTCCATAAAATCCACCGCTAAAACCTCCCCGTCTTGCGGGGGCGTGATCTCGCGCCAGGCCGCGCCGTCGTTGTCGGTCCAGTAAAGTTTCCCGCCAAACAGCAGCCAGCCCGCGCCGGGGGCAGCCAGCCCGAAACCCCGGATGGAGGCGGATTGGGCATTTTGGGCCTGGGCGGTGGTCTCGATGGGGGTAAAGGGTATGAGCAAGGCCAGGATGATCAGGCCGGTAAACAGTTTTTTCATCGGTCGAACCTTTCACTAAAACTACATACCGTCCCGAAGGTTTGTACCCAAGGCGAGCCTGGATTTCAGCAACCTTCGGGACGTTTTACGCATAGCTACTTATAACATCCCCACCCTGGAAATAAGATTACAATTGACTCACGGAGGAACGCCACCACAATGAGAAAACTACCCGAACACGGCTCGTGCTTCATCTGCGGCAGCCAAAACCCGCACGCCCCCGGCCTGACCTGGTACGTGGACGAGGAGGGGATCGTCTCGTCGGCCTTCACCCTGACCCTGGCCCAGCAGGGGCCGCCCGGCCACGCCCACGGCGGGGCCTCCGCCGCCATCCTGGACGAGGTGATGGGCGCGGCGGTCTGGCAGGCGGGATATACCGTCGCTGCGGCCAAGCTGGAGGTCAACTACCGCCGCCCGGTGCCGCTCGACCGGCAGGTCAGCACCCGGGGCTACATCACCCTCCACCGGGGACGCAAGGTCTACGCCCGCGGCGAGCTTTGCCTGCCCGACGGCACGGTAGCCGTGGAGGGACGCGGCCTGTACATCATCGCCCCGCACCTGTTCGAGAAGAACAAGATGTTCAAGAGTGAAGGATAAGAAGTGCGTCGCACCATGTTTAATGGGAAATCTTCAAGCGAAAAACCGCACCGTTTAGCGAGATTTGTCCGAGTGTCTGGTGCGACGCACCCTCGATTCAAAGGAGAATGATTTGGGCTTCGAGGAAATTCCCCACACCGCCGACTGGGCCTTGCGGGTCTGGGCCGGCGACCTGCCCGGCCTGCTGGCCGAAGCGGCCCGAGGCATGAACTGGCTGGCCGGGGCGGAACTGGCCGATCACGGGCGCGAAACGAAAGCTTTCGAGACCGAAGCCGCCGAGGCCGAGAGCCTGCTGGTGGCCTTCCTGAGCGAACTGGTCTATTACGCCGAGCAGGAAAACCTGGGCTTCGATGAGTTCGATATTCGAATATTCGATGAGCGATTATCGGTGAACATGCAGGGCGCGCCGCTAAAGGCGCTCACTAAAGCTATCAAAGCCGTAACATGGCACAACTTGGAAGTTAAGGAAACGGCCAGGGGATTGGAAGTGGTGATTGTGTTCGACGTTTAAGAGTAAAAAGTAGAGAGAAGAGAGTAGCGAGAAATACTGTTCTCTAATCTCGACTCTCCTCTCTCTGAAAGGTACGTTATGAATATCCACGATTTGGTAAGAATCTCCGACCACGAATGGGAGATCCCGCAATCCTTCCGCAAGGACATGCGCGGCCCGGTGCGCATCTTCGCCACGCGGGAACTGCTCGAACAGGTTGTCAACGACAAGTCGCTGGAGCAGGCGGTCAACGCCGCCACGCTGCCGGGGCTGGTCGGCGCGGTGACGGTCATGCCCGACATGCACCAGGGCTACGGCTTCCCCATCGGCGGGGTGGCCGCCACCGAGTTCCCCCAGGGGGTGATTTCGCCCGGAGCCATTGGGTACGATATCAACTGCCTGGGCGGGGATACGCCGATCCTGCACACGCTGGGATACACCCGCACCATAAAAGAAATGGCCGGAAGCTGGCAGGCCGCCGACCTGCCGTGTTTGAACATCGCTGCGGAGCGCCTGGACCCCGCCCGCCCCGTCCGCTGGTTTGGGCAAAGTCCCAAAGCGCCGGTGGTGCGGATCACGACGGAAAGCGGCCACACCATCACCGCCACGACCGACCACCCGTTTTGGACCCCGGACGGGATGCTGGCCTGCGGCAGCCTCCGGGCAGGCGACCAGGTAGCGGCCTCGCCTTTCACCGGCGTGGAATACGAGACTCCCCCAGACACGACCCTGGTCAGCGAGGCTGATTTTAGCGAATACCTCGTCTTACTGGGGAAGACCCATCGTGGGAACGCGCACGGGCAGATCCTCAACGCGCTCCACAAGCGAGGCTTGTTGCCGTTGACCTGCTCATCCGAGGCGCTCCCATACCTGTGCAAACTCATCGGTTTCATTTTTGGGGATGGCAACCTGCGGTTCGACCGGCGTACCGGCCAAGGCATGGTCTCATTCTACGGCCAGCCCGAAGACCTGGAAGCGATCCGCGGCGACATCGCCCGGCTTGGCTTCAAGCCCAGCCGCGTCTGGTCGCGGGAGCGCAGCCACCGCATCCAGACCACTTACAACGAGTACGAGTTCACACGGCGCGAACACTGGGTCGCGGTCAACAGCACGGCCTTTGCGGCGCTCCTGGCCTGCCTGGGTGCGCCGGTCGGGAACAAGGCCCGGCAGGATTACGGAGTCCCCGCCTGGCTCACCCGCGCCCCATTGTGGCAAAAGCGGCTGTTCCTGGCCGTCTTCTTCGGCGCAGAAATGAGCACGCCGCAGGCCCACAGCGGTCTCAGTTACAACCTGGCCGCGCCGACCCTTTCGATGAACAAACGGGAAAACTGCGAAGCCAGCGGGCGCGCCTTTTTGGATCAGTTGGCAACCCTGTTGGGCGAATTCGGCGTGCAGACCCTGCCGATCGGGTCACGCCGCGAGCAGGTGAACGCCGACGGCGTCCAATCCATCCGCTTGCGGCTGGCCGTCAGCACTGGACCCGAAAACCTGATCCGGTTGTGGAGCAGGGTCGGGTTCGAGTACAACCGCAAGCGCCGGGCGCAGGCTGCGGTTGCGGCGCATTACTTGGCCGCCAAACAAAAACTCGTTGCAGAGCGGCGGGAAGTTGCGGAACAGGCCGCGGCCATGAAACTGGCCGGGGTCTCCAAAACCGCTATCATCAAGAGCCTGAGCAGGACAACCGCCAACGCCCGCTTCATCGAACGCTCGCTCTACGAAGGCCGGGAAACCAGCCCGCGCATCAGCCAGAATTTCACGACCTTCGACGAATTCAGCCGGGCCGTCACCGATGGCCTGGGCCAAAGCGGCCTGGTCTGGGACCGTATCGCCAGCATCGAACCCATCCCTTACGACGGGCCAGTCTACGACTTCACGATGGACCACCCCGACCACAATTTCGTCGCTGGCGGGTTTGTGGTCTCGAATTGCGGCGTGCGCCTGCTGGCTTCCGGGATCGAACTGGAGGCCGCCGAGCCGCATCTTGAGACCCTGGCCACGGCCCTCGACCGCAACTGTCCCAGCGGGGTGGGGCGGGACGGGATGCTGAAACTGTCCGCGGCGGAACTGGACAAGGTCTTGAAGGACGGCTCCGCCTGGGCCAAAAAGAACGGATACGCCACCGAAGCCGACCTGGCCCGCACCGAGGAAAGCGGACGGGTGGAGGGGGCTGATCCCGCCAAAATAAGCCACCGGGCGAAGGAGCGCGGCCGCTCCCAACTCGGCTCGCTGGGGGCGGGCAACCACTTCATCGAAGTGGACGTGGTGGACGAGATCTACGATGCCCAGGCCGCGGCCGTGATGGGGTTACGCGAAGGCTGCCTGGCAGTGCAAATCCATTGTGGGTCGCGCGGGCTGGGGCACCAGGTCTGCACCGATTACGTGCAAGAGTTCCAGGGGGCGGTGCGGCGCTACGGGATCGTCCTGCCCGACCGGGAGCTGGTCTGCGCCCCGATGGATTCGCCCGAAGGCGAGGCCTATCTGGCGGCAATGCGGGCGGCGGCCAATTTCGCCTTCGCCAACCGTCAGCTGCTGGCCCATGCTGCCCGGCTGGCCTTCGAGCAGGTCTTCGCCGGGAAGGTGGAGGGTTTCCGCCTGCACCAGGTCTACGACATCGCCCACAACATGGGCAAACTCGAAACCCATGAAATCGAAGGGAGGCAGGTCAGGGTCTGCGTCCACCGCAAGGGGGCGACGCGGGCCTTCGGCCCCGGCTCACCCGGATTGCCGCCGGAGTACCGGGTCATCGGGCAGCCGGTGATCATCCCCGGCTCGATGGGCACGGCCTCATGGGTGCTGGTCGGGACGGAGGGGAGTATGCGCCGTTCGTTCGGGTCATCCTGCCACGGGGCGGGACGGGTGATGTCGCGGTCGCAGGCGAAACGCGAGATCCGCGGCGACCAGCTCAAGGTCCAGCTCGAACGGGGCGGGATCAAGGTCCGGGCCGGGTCCATGCCCGGTCTGGCGGAGGAGGCCCCGGATGCGTACAAAGACGTTGATCACGTTGTCCAGACCGTTTCAGAGGCCGGGATCGCCCGCAAAGTGGCCCGCCTGCGCCCGGTGGCGGTGATTAAAGGATAATGAGCATTTCTTCGGACGGGGAACCCCGCCAAAATTTGGGGCGTCCAGGAGGCAGTCCCCCAAAGGAGGTTCCGAATGAAGAAAATTACATTGTTACTCGTATTGGCCCTGGTGTTGAGTGCCTGCGGCCCGGCCGCGACAGGCTCACAAGGCGGTTCACCAGATATGGACACACCGGTTACGAGCGATCAAGATACCCCCACTCCCAGTGCCCCCCCGTACGCGGTCAAGGCCGGGGACGCCAATTTGTCGAGAGGCAACGTGTTCATCGACTCGGCTGATTTGGTGGTCCGGGAGAGTTACCCGCCCCAGATCTCGTTACTGCTCGAAGGCGGACTGCCGACCCCTTGCCACCAGTTGCGGGTGGTCGTTGCGCAGCCGGATGCGGAAAACCGGATCATGGTCGAGGCGTATTCAGTGGTCGACCCGGCTGCGATCTGCATCCAGGTGATCGAGGCCTTCTCGCAGGCAGTCGAGATGGGGACTTATGCCAGCGGGCATTACTCGGTGTACGTCAACGGTGAGCTGGTGGGCGAGTTCGATTCGTGACCCCGGTTCGCGCTACGAAAACACCCGGGCGCTAAGTTTCTATCGATCTGGGCGTGTTCCAAATGACTTGGAGCACGCCCTTTGATTTTCCGTGTAAGAGTTCCCAAAACCTCAGTTATGTTTCCCAAAAGATAAGTTATCATTTCCCAAACATAAGTTAGCTTTTGCAAAAGATAAGTTAGCTTTTGCAAAAGATAAGTTAGGTTTCAAAAAGATAAGTTAGCTTTTCAGGTTCTCCCGTTTTTAATGGGAAATTGTCAGGCCTCGGTTGGAAATGAAGCCCCCGTTCATGTTGAACGGGGGCTTCATCATCAGGTCAATTTGCGCCAGAGTCAGTGCGACAGGATCTGCGATAGGAAGAGCTTTGTGCGATCTTCCCTGGGGGCCTTGAAGATGTCCTGGGGGGTGCCGCTTTCGACGATCTGGCCCTTGTCGAAGAAGAACATGCGGTTCGCCACAGCCCGGGCGAAGCCCATTTCGTGGGTGACGACCAGCATGGTCATGCCTGATTTCGCCAGTTCGATCATCACGTCGAGCACTTCCTTGATCATTTCGGGGTCGAGGGCCGAGGTCGGCTCGTCGAAGAGCATGATCTTGGGCTGCATGGCCAGGGCGCGGGCGATGGCGACCCGCTGCTGCTGTCCGCCGGAGAGCTGGCCGGGGAACTTGTTGGCCTGCTCCGGGATGCCGACGCGCTGGAGCAATTGCACCGCGACTTCCTCGGCCTTGGCCTTGTCCCATTTGCGGACCTGGATCGGGGCCAGGGTGACGTTCTGCATCACCGTCAGGTGCGGGAACAGGTTGAACTGCTGGAAGACCATGCCGGTCTCCATACGCACCTTTTCGATGTTGCGCACGTCATGGCTCAACTCGATGCCGTCCACGATGATGTCGCCTTTCTGGTGTTCCTCAAGCCGGTTGATACAGCGGATGAAAGTGGACTTGCCCGACCCGGATGGGCCAAAGATGACGATCACTTCACCCTTTTTGACTTCCATGCTGACATCTTTGAGCGCATGGAAATTCCCGTACCATTTGTTGACGTTCACGCATTTGATGATGGTTTCTTCAGACTGGCTCATGGTCTCTCCTTTTTAGCGTTCGCCCACACCCAGGGCGACTTCCAGGCGCTGGCTGATGTATGACATGGCATAACTCAGCACCCAGTATATCAAAGAAATGAAAGCGTACACTTCGCGCTGCAACCCCAGGAAGTCGGGCTGGGCCAGCACGGTCTTGGCAATACCAAGCAGGTCGAACAGGCCGACGATGGCGACCAGCGAGGTGTCCTTGAACAGGGCGATGAACTGTCCGACCAGGATGGGGATGACCAGGCGAAGCGCCTGGGGCAGGATGATGTAGAACATGGACTGGAACCCGCTCAACCCCAGGGCGTGGGCGGCCTCGAACTGCCCTTTCGGGATGGCCTGGAGTCCGCCGCGCACGTTCTCGGCCAGATAGGCCGCGCTGAAAAGCGTGATCCCCACCATCGCCCGGATGACCCGGTCAATCGTCACGCCCTGGGGCAGGAAAAGCGGCAGCATCAATTGGGCCATGAACAGGATGGTGATGAGCGGCACGCCGCGCACCAGCTCGATGTATCCCACGCTGAACCAGCGCACGATGGGCAATTGCGAACGGCGTCCCAACGCCAGGAAGACTCCCAGCGGGAACGAGAAGACGATCCCGACCACGGTCAGCATGAAGGTCAGCAGCAGGCCGCCCCACAGGTTCGAGGTGACGATTTCCATCGGGCTGCCCTCGCCGGCAGTCCCCCGCACGAGCAGCATAAAGATCGGGAAGTAGATGATCCAGCCGGTCAACACCGGGCGGCGGAAAGCCTTCGGCCAGCGGCTGCCCAGCCACCAACCCGCCAGGGCGATCAGGCTCAGCCCGGCAATGGCCAGGCGGGCCGGCAGGCTGAACGAGAACAGGGCGAACACCACCGGCGAAAGCAATAACCCGACGATGACTCCCTTCCGGCGCGTTTTCTGCATCCGCAAGCCGGCTGTGTTGCCGATCAGGAAGGCCAGGAAGTACATCGCCGCCCAGATGCGCCAGACCAGCGCCACCGGGAACTGGCCGACCATAATCAGGCGCATGTTGACCAGGATCACGCCCCATTCGGCGGCTGAGAACACCCAGGCCAGCAGCCCTTTGAGTACCCAGATCAAAAAAGCCGCGCTCGCCAGGGACAGCAGGCTGTTGCCCCAGGTGCTGAACAGGTTGCGGCGCATCCAGCCGAGCGGGCCGGGGCGCTCGATGAGCGGAGGCAGGGAGGAAGTGATTTCAGTCATGGCTACCGCTCCACCAGGCGAATTTTCTGGTTATACCAGTTCATAAAGACCGAAGTCAGCAGGCTTGTGGCGAGGTAAACCAGCATGATCAGGGAGATCATTTCCACCGCCCGCCCGCTCTGGTTGATGACCGTGCTCGATACATAGAAAAAGTCGGGGTAGCCGATGGCCACCGCCAGGGACGAGTTCTTGGTCAGGTTGAGATATTGGCTTGTCAGCGGGGGGATGATGACCCGCAGCGCCTGGGGGAAGACCACCAGCCGCAGGGTCTGGAAGCCGGATAAGCCGAGCGCGCGGGACGCCTCGACCTGTCCCTTGGAAACCGACTGGATCCCGGCCCGGACCACCTCGCCGATAAAGGCCGCGGTGTAGAGGGTCAGCCCCGAAAACAGGGCCATGAACTCTGGGCTGAGGATGCGCCCGCCGGCCAGGTTCAGCCCCTTGACGTAGGGCAGGTCGAGGGCCAGGGGCGCGGACGGGAGTACGATCCAGCCGATGGCTGCCGCGCCAACCAGCGTGACGAAGAACCAGAGCGTGGTCAGCGGCGGGCGTCCGGTGCGGCGGCCCCGGTAGTGCAGGATAACGGCGACCGCACTCGCCAGGACCAGCCCCCCAAGCAGGATCAGGCGATAGGTCCCGAAGGTTTCGGTGGGCACTCCCCAGGGGATGCCGACGCCGCGGTTGGTCAGCAGGATGTTCCCGGGCCAGAGAATCGCATCCTTCACCCTGGGCAATTTCAGGAAAACACCCAGGTACCAGAAAATGAGGAAGACCAGCAGGGCCAGGTTGCGCATGACTTCGAGATAGAATGCGGCAATCTTGTTGACCAGGTAATTGGTCGAAAGCCGCGCCACCCCCAGGATGATGCCTAAAATGGTCGAGAAAATGATCCCCAGCACGCTGACCATCAATGTGTTGACCAATCCAACCAAAAGCGCCCGACCGTAAGTTGAACTGCGTGAGTATTCGATCAGCATTTCACCGATATCGAAGCCAGACATGCTTTTCAGGAAGTTGAATCCCAAAGCCATGCCCTGCCGCGCCAGGCCGGTGATCATGTTGCGGGCAATCGAATAAAAGAAAAGCCCCACCAGGAGGACGAAAACCACCTGCCCCAGGATTTGCAGGTAACGTTCATCCCGCCAGAAAGGCGTGGCCGCTGACTGTGAGTTGTTATCGCTCATAGGTCACGCTCCTTAGAGAGTGTTTGAAATCCTTATCACCAAGCCACCATGTCGCGAAGTCACAAAATATTTTCCCTTTTGAGTCTTTGTGACTTCGTGCCTTCGTGATGAAAATGCAGACTTTTCAAACACTTGCTTAGAAAAAGGGGGTGGGCATGAGGCCCACCCCCGGTTTGAGAGTTCCGGTTTAGCGGAAGGGGGGAGCGTAGAGCAGCCCGCCGTCAAGGTAGAGCTTGTTCAGGCCGCGCGGGATGTAAGTGGGGGTGTCGGGACCCAGGTTGCGGTCATAGACTTCGCCATAGTTGCCGACCAGTTTGATGACGTTATAGGCCCAGTTGTTTTCGAGGCCGAGCTTCAGGCCGAGGTCGCCCTCCAGGCCGAGGAAGCGGCGGACTTCCGGGGCAGTGGCGGTGGACATCATGCTGTCAATGTTGGCCGAGGTGAGACCGAATTCCTCGCCGGAGATCATGGCGAAGACAGTCCATTGGGCGATATCGAACCACTGGTCGTCGCCATGCCGGACCATTGGGCCGAGCGGCTCTTTGGATATGGTCACATCCAGGATGACGTGATTCTCAGGATCGGGCAAAACGGCGCGGCGGGCCACCAGGCCGGATTTGTCGGTGGTGACGGCGTCGCAGCGGCCTTCGGCGTAGGCAGCAAAGGTGTTATCGGCGTTGTCGAACACGGCGGGAGTATAGGCAATACCCTGCGCTGCGAAGACGTCCGCCAGGTTGAGTTCGGTGGTGGTGCCGGTCTGGACGCAGATCGTACCGCCGTCCAATCCAGCCAGGTCCGTGATACCGCTATCCTTCGGGACCATCATGCCTTGACCGTCATAGTACGTGGTGTGGACAAAGTTGCCGTTCAGTTCGGTATCCCGCTGCAAGCTCCAGGTGGTGTTGCGGCTGAGGATGTCAATTTCGCCCGACTGCAGGGCAGTGAAACGCTCGGAAGCCGTCACCGGGCGGAATTCGACTTTTTCGGGATCGCCGAAAATGGCCGCCGCAACAGCCCGGCAGTAATCCACGTCAAGGCCGGAGAACGCGCCGGCGGCATCCACGTAACCAAAGCCGGGGACCTGCGAGTTGACGCCGCAGATCAACATGCCGCGCTCCTTGACGGTGGTCAGCGTGCCGCCGTAACCGGGGGCCGTGAATTCCACCTGGGCTGGAGCGGGCGCGGCCGGGGCCGTGGTCGGCTCGGGGGCCGAGGTTTCAGCCGGGGGCGCAGCCGTCGGGGCCGCGCCGCCGCATGCGCTCAAGACCATCGAAGCGACGATCACGAGCGCCAGCAGTGCAAAATACTTCTTGTTCATGGAATTTCTCCTCCTTCGAGTTGGGTAAAAGTGGAACAGTTATTGGCGGGCATTGCGTTGGTCTATTGTTTGACTTGGCACCTCCTCCATAACAATCAAAATATCGCATCTTTTCAACAAATCGGGGTGTGGGGTGTCGCGGACGGGCCGCGCCCGTCTGTAACACCCCACTTCCCCTTCTTTTTGAGAAGATACGAATTATCAGTATTTCACGAGAAGATAACCCAAAACAGGGGTGCGAGCGTACGCCCGCACCCCTGTTTTCGGGCTTTTCCCGCTCGCTTCGTGAACTACTGACTCTCCAAAAGCAATTATATCCAAACAAATACGACAAGAGTAGGTGAAAATTATTTTTTGTGAATTATTTATGTACGGCTGATGACCGCCAGGCGGGCCCGGGTCAACTCGACCAGGGCCGCCACCGGCAGGCGGATGTTCAGCCCGCGCTGTCCCCCCGAAACGTGGATTTCGGCGTGGTCCCGCGCCGAGGCATCCACCACCACCTGGAAGCCCTTGTTGAGCAAGGCCAGCGGCGAAATCCCCCCGGTCTGCAGCCCGGTGATCTGCTCCGCCTCCCGCTCCGTCGCCAGGCTGACCTTCTTCTCGCCCAATGCCTTCGCCAGTTCCTTCAAGTCCACCTGGTTGGGACCGGGGATGACGGCCAGGACGGGTTTCTTCCCCTTATCCCGTAAGACCACGATCGTCTTGAACACGACCTCCGGCGGCACGTCCAGCAGGCGGGCGGTTTCCAGCGCGCCGAGCTTTTCAGCCGGAGTCTCGAAGGCCGTGTATTTGACTTTGCGCGAGTCGAGCAGGCGGGTGACGTTGTTGACCGGGGGCATGGATTGATTATACACTTTACAAATCTTCTTACTGGGCTACAATAGTGGGGCGATGAAAACGGCCACCCTCACTTCCATTGACAAACTCCTCGAATCCCTGCCGGACAATTACAGCCTGGCCGACCGGGAGTTGGTCATCCGCGCCTACCACATGGCCGAGGAAGCCCACCGCGAACAGAAGCGCAATTCGGGCGAACCCTATTTCACCCATTGCCTGGCCGTCGCCCAAATATTGGCTGACATGCGCGTCCCGCCGGAGGTGGTGGCAGCCGGGCTGATGCATGACACCGTCGAAGATACCGAGATCACCCTCGAAGACATCCGCCGCGACTTTGGGGACGTGGTCGCCAAACTCGTGGACGGAGTGACCAAACTCAGCAACCTCCCGCGCGTCTCACGCGGCGACCAGCGCCAGGGGTCCGAGAACGAGGCGGAAACCAATGGGTCAGACCGTCCGGCGATGCTGGGCCGCAACCGGGACATCGTCACCGAAACCCTGCGCAAGACCTTCCTGGCCATGGGCGAGGACGTGCGCGTCATCCTCATCAAACTGGCCGACCGCCTGCACAATATGCGCACCCTGGGATTCATGCCCGACGAGAAACGCAAGCGCATCGCCCAACAGACCCTCGACATCTTCGCCCCGCTCGCCAGCCGCCTGGGCATCTGGCAGGTCAAGTGGGAGCTGGAAGACCTGGCCTTCCGCCACGTGAACCCCGAAAAATACAAAGAGATCGCCGAACAACTCGCCGAACGCCGTCCCGACCGGGAAGCCACCGTCGCCACCATCGTGGACAAACTGCGCCTCATCCTCAGCGAACACCACATCCACGGCGAAGTCAGCGGGCGGCCCAAGCACATCTACTCGATCTTCAAGAAAATGCAAAAAAAGGGGAAATCCTTCGACATGGTGCGGGACGTGCGCGGTGTGCGCCTGATCGTGCCGGACGTCCCGGCCTGCTACGCCACCCTGGGCCTGATCCACACCCAATGGCGGCCCATCCCCGGCGAATTCGACGACTACATCGCCGCCCCCAAAGACAACTTCTACCGCTCGCTGCACACCGCCGTCATCTACGACGACGGCCGCCCGCTCGAAGTGCAGATCCGCACCCAGGAGATGCACCAGAACGCCGAGTACGGCATCGCTGCCCACTGGCGATATAAAGAAGGCGCGGCCCGCGACAAGTCCTTCGAGGAGCAGATCAACTGGCTGCGCAGCATCATGGAATGGCGCACCGACGTGGACGACGCCCAGGAATTCGTGGACGGGATGAAGTCCGACGTGTTCCAGGACCGGGTCTACGTCTTCACCCCGCGCGGCGACATCATTGACCTGCCGGCCGGTTCCACCCCGATTGACTTTGCCTACCACATCCACACCGACATCGGCCACCGCTGCCGCGGGGCGCGGGTCAACAACAAACTCGTCCCGCTGGATTACGAACTCAAGACCGGCGACCAGGTCGAAATCCTGACCGATAAGCGCGGCGGCCCCAGCCGCGACTGGCTGAACCCGGCCCTCGGCCTGGTCCGCACCCAGCGCGCCCGCTCGAAGGTCCGGGTCTGGTTCAAGAAACAGGACTACGAACAAAACCTGACCCAGGGCCGGGCCGTGTTGGAGCGCGAACTCCACCGCCTGGGCATCATCGAGACCAACTTCGAGACCCTGGCCCGCAGCCTGGAATTCCGCAATGCGGACGATCTTTTCGTCGCCCTCGGCTGCGGCGACCTGTCGGTTTCGCGGATCATCAAGGAACTCTCCGATTCCGAAGAAAACGCCGATATCCTGGCAACCGGGACGCCCACCGCGGAAATGACGGCCACCGAAGCCGTGGACGTGGTCGGATTGAAAGGCCTGCTGACCACGATTGCCAAGTGCTGCAACCCCACCCCCGGCGACCAGATCGTGGGCTACATCACCCGCGGGCGCGGCGCCACCGTCCACCGCCAGGATTGCCCCAACATCCTGCGCACCCGCGAACGCGAACGGCTGGTGCATGTCTCGTGGGGCACGCACGTGCGGACGTATCCCGTCCCGGTGCGGGTCAAAGCCTACGACCGCCAGGGACTGATGAACGACATCTCGCACCTGCTCAGCAACGAAGGGGTGAATATCGCCGAGATCGGCGTCAAGACCTACCAGAGCCTGGCCGAACTGAGCCTGACCCTCGAAGTGCGCGACATCGAACAACTCAGCCGCATCCTGACCCGCATCGAAAACCTGCCCAACGTGCTCGAAGCCCAACGCATCAAACCGGGTTGATTTTTGCAGGTCACGTTTGAAACGTGACCTACACGCCCATAATGGTATAATGTCGCCGCTTTATGAGCCTGCTCAGTGTTACCGAAGCGCGACAGCGCATCCTAGCCCAATTCTCCCCCGTCCAGCCGACAGAAATCCCGCTGGCCCAGGCCAACCGCCGCGTCTTGAGCCGGGACATCCGCGCCGGCGCCGAACTCCCCCCTTTCGACAATTCATCCATGGATGGCTTCGCCGTCCACGCTGCGGATACGGCCGAGGCCCCCGTCACGCTGCCGGTCGTGGCCGACATCCCCGCCGGGTCATTCCCGGACTTCGACCTGCCACGCGGCCAAGCGGCCCGGATCATGACCGGGGCCATGCTCCCGCGCCTCGCCGACGCGGTCATCCCGGTCGAAGACACCGACTTCACCGAGCGCGCCCCCGGCACGCCCGCCCCACAGCAGGTGACGCTCTACAAACCCGTCCGGGCGGGCGATTCCGTCCGCAGGCGCGGCGCGGATTTGACGGAAGGCGATGTCGTGCTGGCCGCCGGTCACCGCCTGCGGGCGCAGGACCTTGGCCTGCTCTCGATGCTCGGCGTGGCGCAGGCGCCGGTCCACCGCCTGCCGCGCATCGGCCTGCTCTCCAGCGGCGACGAGTTGCTGCCGCCCGAAATGCCGCTCCTGCCCGGCAAAGTGCGGGACGCCAACTCCTACACCCTGGCCGCTCTGATGACCGACCTGGGCTGCGAGGTGGCCCCGCTGGGCATCGCCGCCGACAACGCCGCCGACGTGCGCTCCCGCCTGGAGCAGGCCGCCGCTGCAAACGTAGACCTGATCCTTTCGTCGGCGGGTGTGAGCGTGGGCGCGTACGATTTCGTCAAAGCCGTGATCGAAAGCAGCGGCGAGCTGTCGTTCTGGCGGGTGAACATGCGCCCCGGCAAGCCGCTGGCCTTTGGGCAATACAAAGGCATCCCGTTCATCGGGCTGCCCGGCAACCCGGTCTCGGCCTTCGTGGGCTTCGAGGTCTTCGTCCGCCCGGTGGTGGAGAAACTGTCCGGGCTGACGCCGCGCCCGCGCCCGGTCACGCGGGTGGCGCTGGCCGAGGCGGTGGAGTCGGACGGGCGGGAATCCTACCTGCGGGCGGTGGTCACCTACGAAAACGGACGTCCGCAAGCACGCCTGGCCGGGCATCAAGGCTCCGGGAACCTGCGTTCGGTGGTGCTGGCAAACGCTTTACTGATTATCCCCTCTGGGGTAAAATCGCTCCCGCTGGCGGCGGAAGTAAACGCCTGGCTATATGAGGACTGACATCGTAATGAATAAAAAACTCTACTGGACTTCGATCGTTTTTGCGATCATGGGTCTGCTGGTTTCGATTTACATGACCATCTACAAACTTACGGCCAACGACGCCATGTGCCTGGGCAGCGGCGATTGCTCGACCGTGAACGCCAGCCGCTACTCCGAAATCTACGGCATCCCGGTGGCGCTGTTCGGCGTGGCCGGGTTCCTGGCGATCCTGGCCGTGCATTTCATGGAAAACCGGGACAGTCGGTTCTTCCAGGAACAGGGCACGCTGATGGTCTTCGGGATGGGATTGTTCGGTTTCGTCTTTTCGCTCTACCTGACCTATCTTGAGTTCTACGTGATCCACGCGGTATGCCCGTTCTGCGTCGCTTCGGCGGTGGCAATCACGATCGTGTTTATTGTTGGAATCATCCGCCTGGCGAAAACCCAGCCAGAATAAATCCTTAGGAGAGTATCATGCCCCGTATACGTTGCCGTTACCTGGATTGTGTCTTTCTCGATGAGGGCTATTGCAGCGCCGCCGCGGTCGAGATAGACCCGAACGAGGGCTGCACGACCTACAAACCCTCAGAAGAAGCCATCAACGACGAGGAATGGGATGAAGAAGAAGAGTTGGATGAATGGGAAGAAGAGGAACCCGAAGAAGATGACGACCTGTGGGAAGACGACGAAGACGAATTCTAACCCCGGACTTTAGCCTGCTCCCGTTAAATAAAAGGGCGCGGCGCCGACCTGGAGACAGGCGCGCCGCGCTCTTTTTATGTCTTGTTCACTTCGAATAATGAAAGCGGCAGGGTATAACCACGAGTTCGCCTTTTATCACCCCGTAGACCAAACGATGTTCATCATTGATCCGTCTCGACCAGTAACCTGATAAATCTGCTTTGAGTTGTTCCGGTTTCCCCATGCCTTCGAAGGGAGTTCGCAAGGTCTCTTTTATCAATTGGTTGACTTGCTTCAATAATTGGCGATCCTTCTCCTGAAACCACAGATAATCCTCCCAGGCAGATTCAGTGAAAACTAATTTCATAGATCGGTCAACTTTCGTTCGGAATATTGACCAGAATTGACCTCTCTAATTGACTTCCGCAGGTGCTCAGCATTAGCCGGGTTGGACAGCAAATAGGCGGTTTCCCGCCATGAGTTGAACTCCTCAGCCGGCACAAGGACGATCTGCTGGCCGGTCTCGGTTGTGATCAGGGCGGGTTCGGCATCTGCAAAAACCTTTTCGATCAGCGCATCGAGATTGCGCTTGGCTTCTTTAACAGTAACAACGTTCATGTTTCACCTCACACTCATTATAAACCCTGCTTCTCGCCCAGCGCATACAACAATATCCCGGCGGCGACGGCCAGGTTGAGCGAGCTGGCCCGGCCGCGCATCGGCAGGGAGACCATCACGTCGCAGGCGGCCGCCTGGGCGGGCGAGAGTCCCTTTTGCTCGCTGCCCAGCACCAATACCGAAGGCTCCCCGCTAATGTCGAGGGAGCGGTAGTCGGCGGCGGCTTTGGCCGAGGCGCCGATCAGGCGCAGGCCGTTCCGCCGCGCCCAGGCGGTGAACTCGTCGAAACCGGCCTGGACCAGCGGCGTGGAGAAGACCGCCCCCATGCTGGCCCGGATGCAGGACGGGTGATAGATGTCCACGCCGCCGTCGAGCACGAACAGGCCGTCCGCGCCGACCGCGTCTATCGTCCGCAGGATGGCCCCCAGGTTGCCGGGGTCCTGGGGAGAGACCAGGGCCGCCCCGAAACGAAACTTTGACGGGAACAGGCCAAAGGCGTCGCCCTGCGAAGTCCCCGGATGGGGAGCCGGTCGAAGGGTCCAGGCCCGCTGGCGGACGATGGCGAGCAGCCCCTGGGGGTTGTCCTTTTCGGCCAGGGAGTCGAACACCTCCGCACTGACCGGCTGGCAGCGGACGCCGCGCCGGGGCTGTTCATCCACAAGACGGAGAGCGTAATCGCCGGCCAGGCGCTCCGGGGCGTACAGGATGGCTTCCACCTCCCACCCGGCTTCGACCGCTTCGCCGACATGGTGGATGCCCTCGACCAGGAACAGTCCGCTTTCCTGGCGGGCTTTGCGCTGGCGCAGGGCGCGGGCTTGTTTGATAAGCGGGTTACTGCGGCTGGTGATGAGTTCGGGAGACATAAAAATCAGAGCCTCGCTTGAGGCTCTGATTGTACTCCAGGTTATAGGATTGAGAAATCAGGGAGCGACGACGATCAGTTTCCCAACCATGCCGGCCACAAAGTGGCCTTCGATGCCGCAAACGACCTGGTATTCACCGGGTTCGGTGGGAGCGGTGAAGGTGACGGTGTCAGTCTTGCCAGCCTCGACTTCGGCTTCCCAGTAAATGTTGCCTTCGTCTTCATCGCCGAAATCCTCGCCGACGGTCTGGCCGAACTTCATGATGACGAATTCATGCTCGACCGCGCCGCTATTGGTCAGGGTCATGGTGATCTCCTGCCCGGCCGGGACCGTGATGTCGGTGGGTTCGAAGGCAAAGTCAATCATATCCACAGAAGGCGTGGTGGTCGGTCCGCCGCCGCAGGCGGTCAGGATGAGCGACATCCCCAGCACAAGCGCCATCAGAACGGAAAATTTCTTCATGGTTTCTTCTCCTTTTATCCTGGAATTGTTTGGTTTTGCTTATTCTAGGCCGTTCCCATCCCCATATCAATAATCCTAACGAATGATTTCGCCGTCATCCTGGCCCGCCGGGACGAGCGCCGCGCCCCCCTTTTTAGACCGGAGGGGGATGTCTGGCGTAACCCCTTTGGTAGCGCAGCATCACCCCCAATCAGTTATAATCACCCCATGACCCTCCTCACCGAACGCGTCTCCATCCAGCGCTACTTCACCTACGCCCTCTGGCTCGGCGTCCTGACCGTGTTCTACAACCTGGCCGAGGGGCTGGTCTCCGTCTACTTCGGCTACTCGGACGAGACCCTGGCCCTCTTCGGCTTCGGCGTGGATTCATTCATCGAGGTCATGTCGGGCCTGGGGATCGTCGCCATGATCCTGCGCATCCGCCAAAACCCGGATACCCCGCGCGGTCAGTTCGAACAGACCGCCCTGCGCATCACCGGCGCATCCTTTTACCTGCTGGCCCTGGGACTAGCCGCCACCGCCATCGTCAACATTTTCACCGGGCACAAACCTGAAACCGCCCTGCCGGGGCTGGTCATCTCGATCATTTCCATCTTCACCATGTGGGCCTTGGTAGCTGCCAAACGCAAGGTGGGCCACGCCCTCAATTCGGCCCCCATCCTGGCCGACGCCAACTGCACATTGGTTTGCATCTACATGTCGCTGGTGCTGCTCGCCTCCAGCCTGGTCTACCAGCTCACCGGATTCGGATTCATAGACAGCCTGGGCGCGCTGGGCCTGATCTACTTCTCGATCAACGAAGGCCGGGAAGCCTTCGAAAAAGCCCGCGGTATCGAATGCGCCTGCGGCGACGAGTGTCACACTTAAGAGACAGACACATAGGGCTTCCGCCGTTATCCCAAAATCCTTCCAAGAAAGATATCCCGATGATCCATCAATGGGTTTACATCTTGCCCGGCAGCCTGATCTTCACCTTAAGCGCCATGTTCTTCGCCAGCCGCCTGGTCAAAGACACCAACCGGCAGGAAACGGGAGCGCAGCCTGGCACAATTTCAGCATTCGACCTGTTCTTCATGCTCACCAGCCTGCTCATCCTCCTGGTGCTTTGGGTCGAACCGCTCAGGCGTTATTTCCTGGGGTTGGTGGGGTTGTGCGCCGTGTTGATTTGGCTGGGCTGGAAAAGCCTGAAAGCGCATAATTAGCAGTAAAATCAACCCATGCGACGCTTCCTCGTCCTGCTGGCCTTACTCCTTACCCCTCTCCAGCAGCAGCCTCAGCCTTCCACGCTCTACCTGATCGAAGGCGGACAAATCCAAACTCTGCCCGGCGGCCTTACCGACCTCGCCGCACTTGGCCTGTCCTTCTCCCCCGCCGACCGATTGCTGGTGGACGGCATCCCCTACACCCCGGACCAATCCATCCCCCCTGAAGCCCATACCATCCAAATCCGACGCGCCGTCACGCTCACCCTGTCCACGCCGGACGGGGAACAGACCTTCGAGTCTGCGGCCTACACCGTCGGCGAAGCGCTCTCGGACCTGGGGCTGGAGCTTTACAAAAGCGACTTCATCTCGCCCCCGGCCGGGACTCCGTTAACTCCCGGCCTCGAGATCGCCTATCGCCCGGCGCGGACGTTGACCGTCAGCGCGGGCGAGGCCTCGGTGCAGATCCGCTCCTCGGCGGAGACGGTGGGGCAGGCATTGGCCGGGGCCGGGATCCCCCTCCTCGGGCTGGACGCCAGCCGCCCGTCCGAGACCGCCCCGCTGCCCAAAGACGGGAAAATACGCCTCGTGCGCGTCCGCGAATCCATCCTGCTCGTCCAAAAACCGATCCCGTTCACCGCCGAATTCACCGCCTCCGCCGACCTCGAACTCGACCAGCAGGGACTGCTCCAGCCGGGCCAGGTGGGGCTGAGCATGAGCCGCGTCCGCGTCCGCTACGAAGACGGGGTGGAAGTCTCCCGCCAGGCCGAAGCCGAGACGGTCGTCCGCCCGCCCCAAAACCGGATCGTAGGCTACGGCACGAAGGTCGTCGTCCGCTCGGCGCGGGTGGGCGGGCAGGCCATCGAATACTGGCGGGCCGTGTGGATGTACGCCACCTCGTATTCGCCGTGCAGGTCGGGCACAGATCGGTGTTACAACTACACCGCCAGCGGCAAACTGGTCGAGAGGGGCGTGGTGGCAATGGTGCGCGCCAACTACAACGCCATGCGCGGCCAGGCGCTCTACATCCCCGATTACGGTTACGCCACCATCGAGGACATCGGCGGCGGCCTCCCCGACGGCAGCCTGTGGATTGACCTGGGCTTCAGCGACTCGGACTTCGAGGTCTGGACCGGCTGGGTGACGGTCTACTTCCTCACCCCCGTCCCGGCGAATGTGTTGTATATTTTGAATTGAGGTTCCCCCTGCCGAATGGGAAAACCTTCAACCACAAAGGACACAACGGACACGAAGGTAAATCTTTTTGGAAATCGCACCTTTTTCCCTCCTTTGTGTACGCCGTGACACTTCAATAAAGTCAGTGCAAGCCTTCGTGTTTAGGCTTTCCCCCCCAAAAAAACAGAGAGCCTGGATTGCCCATGAAACGTAACCAACTGACCGTGCTCGCCATATCCGCCCTGGGAGTGGGCCTCTGCCTGGGGATCGCGGCCCTGTACATCGGCGTCAACCTCCTGGCTTACTGGCGCGCCCCGCTCGGTCCCTCGCTCGATTTGCCCACGCGCACCTCAACCGTACCGGCGGTCTTCCCGGCCGGCACGGCCACCCCCCAGCCCACCCGCACCCCTTTCCCCACCTCGAACATTCCCGTCACCGGCACAGCCACCCCCTTCCAGACTTATTGCGGCGGCCCGCCGGTGATGAACCTGCTCGCCGTCGGCTCCGACGTGCGCGGCGACAATTACACCTACGGCCTGGCCGACGCCATCCGCATCGTCCGGGTGGATTTCATCACGCCCCGGATCACCATCCTCGAATTCCCGCGTGACCTGTACGTCCAGATCCCCGGCATCGCCGACCACTACGGCATCACCCACGGCAAGATCAACCAGGCTTACCTCTACGGCCAGCCCGGGTTCGGCTACTACGACGGTCCCGGCGGCGGCCCCGGCCTGCTGGCCCGCACCCTCGAACTCAACTTCGGCATGAGGGTTGACCATTACGGCGTGGTCAACATGCAGACCTTCGTCCGCATCGTGGACGCGGTCGGCGGCATAGACGTGGTGCTCGACCGTTACGTCAACGGCAACGCCCCCGACAGCGACCCGCCCAAAAAGGAACTGATCTTCACCGCCGGCTACCACCACCTTAACGGCAAACAGGCCCTCATCCTGGCCCGCCTGCGTCCTCACGGCGGCTTCGAGCGCGCCGAAAACCAGAACCTCGTCCTGTGCGCCCTGCGCGACAAACTGCTCAGCGCCTCGGTCGTCACCCGCATCCCCGACCTGATCAAATCCTTCGAGAACTCGGTCCTGACCGACCTCTCCCCCGAACAGATCAGCCAGCTTGCCTGCCTGGCCCCGCACCTCTCGGGCGACAACCTGGTCTTCGCCCACTTCCCCGAAGAACTCTTCACCGGCACGCGGGTGGACGACCCGGTCTTGGGCTACACCTACATCCTGGAAGTGGATTTCAACGTCCTGCGGGACTACGTGACCGAGTTCGAAGCCGGCGTCTGGCCTTCGCTCCCAATCCTGCCCGCGCCCTCGCTCCCCCCCGGCGAAGACGCATCCAGCTTCTGCCCATGACCCCTTCCCCTACCCCCGCCCCGCTCAACGCCGCCGCCGTACTCCGCCAATTTGGCCTGCGCCCGGATAAAAAATTGGGACAGAACTTCCTGCAAGACGACGGCGCGTTAAAGAAGATCATTGCCGCGGCCGAAATTACTCCCGGCGAAAGCGTCCTGGAAATCGGGCCTGGGGTGGGCAGCCTGACGCGTTACCTGGCCCTGGCTGCTTCCCGCGTCACCGCCGTGGAACTCGATACCCGCCTGCTCCCCGCCCTGCAAAGCGTGGTCGCCCCCTACGAAAACGTGACCGTCATCCAGGGCGACATCCTTAAACTCTCCCCAGCCGCCCTCAGCCTCGGCAAAGACTACATCGTCGTGGCCAACATCCCCTACAACATCACCTCCGCCATCCTGCGCCACCTGCTGGAAGCAAACGTGACAGTCACTTCATCGAAGTTTCCCCGAAGTGAAGAGAAGAGGGGCGAAGCGACTGTCACATCGAGGCCCCGCCGCATTGTGCTGACCATCCAACGCGAAGTCGCCGAGCGGGTCTGCGCCGGGCCGGGTGGGATGAGCCTGCTGGCCTTGAGCGTGCAGGTCTACGGCCAGCCGTCCATTGCGGCCCACATCCCCGCCGGGGCTTTCTTCCCCGCCCCCAACGTGGATTCGGCCGTGCTCAAGATCGAAATCCTGCCTGAGCCGCGCCTGCCCTTCGACCGGCTCGAAACCTTCTTCAGGCTGACGAAGGCCGGGTTCAGCCAGAAACGAAAAACCCTGCGCAATTCGCTCTCCGCAGGGTTGGGGATCGAGCCGTCCGAGGCCGAATCCATGCTCGCCCGCGCCGGGGTTGATCCCCAGCGGCGGGCTGAAACACTGTCAATTGAGGAATGGGGGAAACTGGTGGAAAACCTCGCGTAATGCGACATAAATGTCGCATTACTATCACTATCCGGCGTCATTCACCCTGAAAGATCCTGCGCGCTTCTACGCCATTGGCCTTCAGATCACGATAAGCCCACTTCACTTCCCAGATGCGGAACGCCGCTTCCAGTTGGATCTTAAAAGACATCTTCGATTTACCCCAACGCCGGTCGGCAAAATAAATCGGCGATTGAGCGACGGTATAACCCAGGCAATGGGCCATGTAAGCCATCTCCACCAGGAAGACGTAGCCGTTAGCGCGGATGCGGCCCAGGGGCATACCCAACAGGGTCTCGCGCCGCCACAGGCGGTAGCCGGTGGTCACGTCCCGCAGGGGCAGGCCGAGAATGGTCCGGGCGTAGAAGTTGCCGAAGGCCGAGAGCCACTTCCGCCACAGGGGCCAGCGCGCGTCCACCGACCCGCCGGGGACGTAACGCGAGCCGATCACCGCGTCTGCAGTTTCGAGGGCGGCGGCCATGGCCGTCAGGGCGGCCGGGTCATGGGAGAAATCGGCGTCCATCTGGGCGACGGCTTCGGCCCCGTCGGCCAGGGCCAGGGTAAACGCTTCGAGATACGCGGAACGCAGGCCCAACTTCCCGGCCCGGTGCAGGACGCGTACCCGTCCGGGATGAGAGTCGGCCAACCCGTCCGCGATCCGACCGGTCCCGTCGGGGCTGTTATCGTCCACAATGAGGATGTTTAGATCCAAGGGAAGCGTAAATAAAGCGGAGACCAATTTGGGCAGGTTCTCCGCTTCATTGTACGTTGGGGTTACAACTGTAATGCGCAAACGTTCTCCTATTTTTTGCGGCGCAGCAACTCCACCTTCAACTGGTCGAGCGATCCCACCCGGACAGAAGCCGATTGCAGCTCCCCCATCTTGATCGCCAGGCGTTCTGCGCTCACAGCCACCTGTTCGCGGTCCTTGATTGGGTAAAAATAATCGAGCGATTGTTCCAGCCGGGAGCGGACTCGCTCAGAAATGGCCGGCAGGTTGACCGGGGAAACGATCAGGACAAAATCGGTGGGACTGATGTGGCCGATAAAATCATCAGGGTGACCAGCCTCGCGGATCGCATTATGGATCATGAGGCTGACTGCCCGCAGCACATCGTCGGAGGCGACGAAGCCGTAATCTTCGCGGAAACTGTCCAGGTTTTCGAGCGAGACGATCAACAGCGCCCAGCCGGTCTTCTTGAGGATTTCGCTCAGGCGTTCATCCACCAGGGAGCCGTCCGGCAGCCCGCTGACCGGGTTGGTCAGTGAATCCTGGCTGGCGCGTTTGAGGGCATTACGCACCCGCAGGCGTAGTTCCTGCACGTCGAAAGGTTTGGTTATGTAATCGTCTGCGCCGAGTTCGAGGCCTTGCAACTTGTCGGCGCGTTCGCGTTTTTCGGTCAGGAAAATGATCGGGATGTCCTGGGTCCGGCGGTTGCTGCGCAGGCGGCGGGCAACCTCGTAGCCGTCTATATCGGGCAGGCGGATATCCAGGATCACAAGTTCCGGGCGGACGGTCTGGCAAGCGCGCACGCCATCCTCGCCCCAATTGACGGTGAAGACCTCGTAGCCCTGCACACGGAAATAAGCATTAAGCATCTCCGCGACATCGAGATCATCTTCGACGATCAAGATTTTCGGTTTGACATCCGCCACGTTGTTGTCCTGCTTTAGCTGATAGGGTCTTTTTGAATGATGAACTCGCAGAGATCGTCGCCCATGGCGACACACTTGGATTCGTTGACGCGGAATTCATTGCCGCCGGAAACCCACTTGAGGCTTTCCTGTAACAGGCCAACCGCAATGAAGCAGATCGGTTTGTCCGATCCGGCGCGGCCGGTGCATTCGGAACACTTGTGAATGGTGTAAATGAATTCGCTCTCGGTTTCGGTCACTGTGCTGTGCTGGTCGCTGATCTGCGAAAAGATCTTGGCTTCAGCCGGGATGCCGATGCGCAGTTTGGCCTGTAAGGGCAGCACTTTAAAGGCCAAGTCGCCCACACCAGCCAGCGCCCCGAAATTTCTCAGGCCATCCGAGAACATGGCCCGGCCCAGGCGCAGCGACAACCCGCGTCCGCCGCGCGGCCCGTACATATCCTCCAAGGCCATATTGATGGCGGCAATATCCGCAAAATCGAACCCCTTTTCGAGGTTATCCGGGAAAGGGTTGTCGATATATTGGCTCAACTGAGCCAGGTTCAAAATAGCGTTCAAGCCATTCTTGCCCATCACGTCTTCGAGGGCTTTGATCACGATCCTGCCGAATTTATTGGGATAATACAAACCAGTAGGCTGAGGACTCATACCGACACCATTCCTAAATCAATTTCTCAAGATCTTCAGCGGCGCGGCGCATATCCAGGAAGATCAAACCCAGCTTCGCCTGTTCACGAGCCAGGGCCGTGAGCACCGCTTCTTCCCCTACCGACATCAACACCACATACCCCTTCAGGCCTTTGATATAGACTTGTTCCAAAGAGCCGCGCCCCAACTCCGACGCAATCCGCTCTCCCAGCGATAGCATGGCCGCCGACATGGCCGAGACGCGATCATCCTCAACACCCTGCGGCAAAGCCGAAGCAATGCTAAGACCGTCCACGCTGACAACTGCCGAGGCTTCGATATCCGGTGACGAAGCCTGCAACTCACGGAGACGGTCCACCATCTGTTGTACACGGTTCTTAGTCAAATCCATCCTCCTCTTGCATCGGACATGTTCGTTATCTTAAAATGCAAGTATGTGAAGCAAATTTAGCACATGGGTACTATTGTGTCAAGCAAGAGAATGCCCAATGCTTACATCCCGCCCTTACAACGAGTTTACACTTTATGCCAAATTCGATATACTTGACCCGGATAAAAACACCTATGAAACGCTTGAGAATCTCCATACTTTTGACAATCACCCTGCTGACGGTGTTAATGGTTCCGCGTGCCGCCGCGCAGGATACCCCAACCGACCCTGAGCCGGACGCCGGGGCTGTCGTCTGCCCCCCCGGCGCCTACCCATCCCCTCCGGGCGATTGCCTGCCACTCGGACCTTCGGCCTACTTGAGCGAACTGGCCCGTCTGGGGATCACCGTCCCCCCGCGTCCCCTTCCCGCCTCGAACCCGGACCCGAGCCTGACCCAGCTCCCCTATCATTATTTCAAGGTTGATCCCTATACCGGGACTTCGCTGTACGGTTCCATGGATGCAGCGATCTCTAAGGCGGGCGGCGTACCTCTTCTACCTGGCTTCGTTTATCTCTCCTACACAGACCACATCGAGCCGGGAAAGGGCCACTACTTCCGGCTACGATCCGGCGAATGGATCGCCGGGGATGGGGAACGGATAAGGGCCTATTCAGAATTTCAGGGGGTTGAACTGAATTCCACGCCCATCCGCCCATTCGGCTGGGTCAACAAGATAGATTTTGCCCAACTCCGCGTAGCTCCCGGCTATCAAAGCGCCAAAACAGGGAAAGTGTTGAATCCGTATACGATTGTCCAGGTGTATGACACCGTTAACGATGGGAACATGAACTGGTACCTGGTAGGCCCAAACGAATGGGTGGAAGGGCGGCTGGTGGGCGTAGTTTACCCCAGGCCTGCTCCCCCGGAAGGCGTCACCAACGGGCGCTGGATCGAAGTCAACCTGGAACAGCAAACCCTGGCTGTTTACAACAATTCCAAAATGGTCTATGCCACCCTGGTCGCCAGCGGCCTGGAACCCATGTGGACCAAGCCAGGCCTGTTCCAAATCTATGAGAAAAAAGAAACCGAGTTGATGCGCAACAACGACCCCTCGGATTTCTACTACATCCAGGATGTCCCCTGGACGATGTATTTCGACGAAGCCCGCGCCCTGCACGGAGCCTTCTGGCGCACCGGCTTTGGTTATCCGCAGTCACATGGTTGTGTCAACCTTTCTGTGGGCGATTCACACTGGCTGTTCAATTGGGCAACAGTTGGTGACTGGGTCTGGGTTCATGACCCATCCGGGCGCACCCCCACCGACGCATCCCTTTATGGTTCGGGAGCACCTTGACGCGGCAAAACGGGTATGGTAAACTATCGTCCGCTCAACTACTGGTCCCGTGGTGTAGCGGCTAACATGCGGCCCTGTCAAGGCCGAGATCGCGGGTTCGAACCCCGTCGGGGCCGCAGAGCGTAACAAACGCAAAATCTGGCGTTCGGTGAAAAATCATCGGACGCCAGATTTTTTGTCTGGCAAGGGTTTTCTGCCAGAGTTTGCCGCTTTTGCGACAACCCTTCGGCAAGCTCAGGGCAACGCCTTCGGGGCGGTTTCAACTGAAATGGAACACACCCTTTTGATTCTAGGTTTGCCAAAACAAAAATTGAAATCCCGTTCCTGCCAATGTACACAGTGGCAGGAACGGGATTTCTTACTGCTCCTCACAGCCCGGCAGAGAAGCCGCCTCTCCTGCCGAAGCCGGATAAAACCGGATGGCCTGTCCGCCGCCCGGAGCCAGGTCGAAGGTCAGGAGCGAATCGGAATTGACCAGGCAACGGTTGATGTCCAAGGGATAGGGATCGGCCCTCCAGTCCGCCCCGTCGCCATCCGAATAGATTTCGGCCACGTAGGTCAGGCCAGGGGTCAGGAAATCCAGCCGGGCTTCCAAGGTGCGGGGATTTTCGTCGGTGACGGAACCCAGGAACCACTCGTCGCCGTCGCGTGCGCGGCGGACAGTGGTGATGAAGTCCCCGATCCGGGCGTGCAGGACCCGGGTTTCATCCCAATCGGCGGGCACATCCAGGATGAACTGGAAGGCCGGGTTCCCTTCGTAATTTTCGATCAGGTCGGCGGCCATTTGCAGCGGGCTGTAAATGACCACGTACAACGCCAGTTCTTTGGCAAGGGTGTGGTTGACCTGGTTGTCTGGGCGGTACTGGTCGAAGGTCAGGTCGAAGATGCCGGGGGTGTAGTCCATCGGCCCGGCCAGCAGGCGGGTGAACGGCAGGATCGTCACATGGTCGGGCGGGTTGCCGCCCTCGCCGCCCCAGGCGTTGTATTCCTGGCCCCGGGCGCCTTCCCGGGTCATGAAGTTCGGATAGGGGCGGCGCAGGCCGGTATCCTTGATCGGCTCGTGGGCGTCAATCATAATCCCGTAACGGGCGGCGGTCTCGATCACCTTTTGGTAGTGTTCCACCATGAACTGCCCATGATGCCATTCCAGACCGATGAAGTTACCCTGCCCGTCGTAGCGCTTGATGCCCTGACCGTAGCCCACATACCCGGTTTTGACGGTGTTGATCCCCAGGCTCTGGTAGAGCGCAAAGGCGGCTTCCATTTGCGATTCGTAGTTGGCGACGGCCGCGCCGGTCTCGTGGTGGCCGATGAGGGTGACGCCCAGGCCTTCGGCGTAAGCGGCCAGCCCGATCAGGTCGAAGTCCGGGTAGGGGGTGGTAAAGTCGAATTGATCCCCGTGTACCGTCCAATCCCCGTCCCAGCCCAGGTTCCAGCCCTCGACCAGGACACCCGAAAAGCCGTATTTGGCGGCAAAATCGAGATAGTCCCTGGTGTTTGCCGTCGTCGCCCCGTGATCGGGACCGCTGCCCCAGGTCCACTTGCCGAGGTGCATCCCCCACCAGATGCCGACGTATTTGCCCGGCTTGACCCACGAGACATCCCCAAGCGCATTGGGTTCGTTCAGGTTCAATACCAGGTAAGAGGTGATCAAATCCCCTGGAGTTTCGGCGATCTGGATCGTCCGCCAGGGGGTCTTGAGGGGCGTGCGGCCTTTGACCAGCACCCCGTCCGACCAGGGGACAAGGTCTGCTTTCAAGACCAGGTCATCTCCGGGTTTCAAGGTCATGGAAGAATAGTTGACGAGCGCCGCTTCGTGGATGCTCAGGTACAGCCCGTCCGCCGTTTGCAGGGTGAAGGGGGTATGGACGCTGAGTCCGGTCTTCGCCAACCGGCTGACCCGTGTTTGGCGGTAGAGATACTCGTAGCGGTTTTCCTGAAAGGCCGGGATCCACCAGGCGGAGTGGTCCCCGCTCAGGGCGAACTCGGTTGCCTCGTCCATGATCTGGATGTCGTCCAGGTAAGGCTGTTCGGGGAATTCGTAACGGAAACCGACCCCGTCATCGAAAACGCGGAAGACGACGGTCATCTCGCGGGGTGTTGCGCCCCCTTCAGAGAGCCGGATGAGCAACTGGTTATGCCGGTCACGAATGGCTTTGACCTCCCCCCAGGGCTGGGTCCAGGTTTCGTCGAAGGCGGTCTGCTCTGAAGAGACGACGGCCAACCCGGCGTCCAGCGGAGCGCCAGCCAGGAAGGTGAATCCCAATTTGGAGGGGAGGATGACCGGAACGCCGTCCCGGTTGACGCTGTAATAGGGGACGCCTGCGATCAGTCCGAACGCCACTTCGATCTTCCCATCCGGCGAGCGGACCCGCAGGCTGTCGTCCGGCATGACGAGGGTTGTCCTGGCTGAGGCGTTACCGTCCTCGTTTCCCCGGGCTGCTTCCTGGGTCGAAATAGCCTGCTGGATGCGGTCCAGGGTGGAGGTGGGGAAAGTCTCAGCAGGTTGCGGCAGAGCCGGCGTCGAAGTCTGGCCGGGTTCCGCCGTGGGTAAGAGACCCTTTTCCTGGCTGCATGCCGCAAAAAACAACAGGGCGAGGAGGGTTGCGCTGACAAGGATTTTGTTTCTCATCTGAAGGAGATCGTCCGTTTCTGAGCCGAGTTCCATTTCAATTATATCCCTGGTCAGGCTGCTGTTGATCGCCGGGTCCGCATCACCCCCTTCATTTCGGGAAGGTACGCCAAAAGGATCACCACGGTGAGATTTGACTGTAAGATTATTTCCGGCTGTTCCATCTTTGTAGTAATCATAAGGAGATGCGATGGATCTCAAAGGTAAAGTCGTTATCGTTACCGGCGCCTCGTCGGGTATTGGCGAAGCAACCGCCCGCCAGTTTGGAAAGCAAGGAGCCAGGGTTGTCCTGGCCGCCCGCCGCCTGGATAAGCTCGATAATCTGGCGCAAGAAATTGCAGCGCTGGGGAATGGGGCTGAAGCGCTGGCAGTCCAGGCTGATTTGTCCAATCTCGAAGACATTAAATTGCTGGTGGGCCAGACCCTTGAAAAGTTCGGGCGGATTGATGTATTGGTCAACAACGCCGGTTTTGGCCGCCTGGGCTGGCTCGAGACCCTCGACCCGGTCAAGGATATCGAGGCCCAGTTCGCGGTCAACGTGCTTGGCGTAGTTCAAACCACCCGCCAGGTGCTGCCCGTGATGATCGGACAGCGTTCGGGTCACATCATCAACATGTGCTCGATGGCGGGCCTGGTTGCCACACCGACTTACACGATCTACGCGGCCAGCAAGCATGCCGTCCACGGCTTCTCCGAAGCCCTTCGTCGCGAGGTCAAGCCCTGGGGTATCCATGTTTCGCTCATTTATCCGGGCGGCGTATCCACCGAATTCGGCCAGCACGCGGGCATCCAACGCAAAACGAAAGCGACCACGCCCAAGTTCATGTTGTTGACCGCTGATGAAGTGGGGCAAGCTGTGACCCGCCTCGTACACCGTCCGCGGGCAATGTGGATCATCCCCTGGCTGTGGTCGGTGAGCGTCTGGCTGAACAGGAATTTCAACGCCCTGGTAGACACCACCACCATCAAAGGATTTACCATCCCCGAACGTGAAGAAGAAATGAAAGTCTTATAGGAGGAGCAATGGAAACAGCCGGGATCACTGTCTATGGCGCTTACTGGTGCCCCGATTGCCGCCGGGCCAAGAAATTCCTGGGCGAGCAGCGTATCCCCTACACCTGGGTGGACATCGAGCAGGACAAATCTGCGGAAGAATTCGTCCTGCAGAAGAACGACGGTAAACGCATCATTCCAACGATTGTCTTCTCAGACGGCTCGTTCCTGGTCGAGCCGACGAACGCCGAACTGGCCCTGAAACTCGGGTTGAAAACCGAAGCGAGGCAGGCTTATTATGACTTGATCATCATCGGAGCCGGACCCTGCGGGATGACCGCCGCCATGTATGCAGCTCGCGAAGGGATGGACGTGCTCCTGGTCGAACGTTCAGGGCTGGGAGGCCAGGCCGCAACTACCCAGTCCATTGACAACTTTCCCGCCTTCCCCGACGGCCTGAGCGGCGAGGAGTTCGCTGACCGAATGATCCGGCAACTCACCCGTTATGGTGTGGAAATCCTTCAAGCCAGTGAAGTCCTGGAAATCGAGGAAGAGGATGGCTATAAAGTCATCCAACTCGATGACGGGAAACACTATCACTCCAAAGCCCTGCTCATCGCCACCGGTGCGCGTTACCGTCGCCTCGGCGTGGAAGGGGAGGACGATTTCATCGGTGCAGGGGTGCATTTCTGCGCCACCTGTGACGGGCCGTTCTACAAAGGCGCGAAACAACTGCTGGTCGTCGGCGGCGGGAACTCGGCTTGCGAAGAAAGTTTACACTTGCTGCGGTTTGCAGACAAAGTGACCATGCTGGTGCGCGGCGACAGACTGAACGCCAGCCAGGCGCTGGTCGAAAAGATCACCAACCATCCGAAAATCGAGATACGTTACAAGACGGGGGTCGAAGGTTTGAATGGCGAAGGCGGCAAGTTGAAATACGTAAAAATCAAAGATAGCAGTTCTGGCGAGACCCAGACCCTCGATCCGCAGGCCATGTTCGTATTCATTGGGCAGCAGCCTAACACGGATTTAGCCAGGGGCATCCTTGATCTCGATCCGGCGGGCTTTATCTTGACCGGTAATGACTTGGGACATACCGAAGAAGAACACAGCCGGCGTGGTTCTTTCGAAACCAGCGTCCCTGCCATCTTCGCGGCCGGGGACGTGCGTAAGGGCAGCACCAAGCAAGTTGCCAGCGCGGTCGGTGAAGGCGCCGCAGCCGTCATTCAGATCCGGGATTTTCTCAGACGGGCAGGATGACCTGACGCGTTCTGTATCACCGATTTGGCATTGGCCTGCTCACAGCCGCGCATCGGTAGTGGGCTATTAGAGATCATCATCTTCCAGGTTCTTATTCTTGCAGCGGGTTATTTTGTGCTGGTTTTTTCCCAAACAACTTTTGGATCCAGTTTCGGAAGAACTCTGCCAGGCCTTCACGATAGAGCCGCATGATTACGATGACTATCAACGAGTAGAACACCATATTCCAGCTGCCAAAGTCACGCGTCAGCTCAGAAATGATGACGATGGCCGGGGCGCCGATCAGCGGCCCGGCGAAGTTGCCCAACCCGCCAAAGACGACCATGATGACGACCTTGCCGATCTCGTTGAACGACAGGATGACCGGGGACAGGATCACGATGTAGTGAGCGTAAAAAAAGCCCGCGATCCCGGCGATGGTGCTGGCGAAGGTCATGATGAACAGTTTCCATTTGACAGTGTCCACGCCCATCGCTTTTGCAGCCAGTTCATCATCCCGGATGGCGCGTATGAACGATCCTATCGGCGAACGGAGTACGAGATACATCAGCAACAGCAGGCCAACCATCAGGGCAAAGAACAGGTAATAGTAACGGATCGGCGCCAACGAATCGAACAGCGACGGCACGGCCAACCCCTGCTCACCGCGGGTAAACTTGTAAAGCGCCGCAATCGACAGACGCATGGACTCGGAAAAGGCCCAGGTCGCCACCGCCAGGTAGATACCGCGCATCTTGAGCACCAGAAGACCAAGCAGGAAGCCTGTCCCGGCGGTGACCAGCACCGCAGCGATAAACCCGACCCCAATTGAGACTTTCAGGTGATAGATCATCAACCCGGAGGCGTAGCCGCCCAGGGCCGCGAAGGTCTGGTGAGCCAGCGAAAATTGGCCTGTATAGCCCGCCAGCAAGTTCCAACTGGCAGCCAGGATGATGTAATACATGCTTACGATCATGATGTGCTGCCAGTAATCGTTCAGGAACAACGGTCCGGCCAGGATGCCGACGGAAGCCGCCCCTATCAGCACAAAATTTAGCGATCGGGAAAACGTTTTGTTCTGCATTCTGGTCTCCTAAGCGCCCATCAGACATTCCTGGATGATGCCCTTGATACGCTCCACGTCGAATTCTGCTTTCGGCCCGTAGACGCGCACCCGGCCCATATCCACCACATAAACATAATCGGCCAGCGACAGGGCGGTCTCCATGTTGTGATCCACCATCAGGATGGCTGCGCCCAGAGCCTGCCTGGTCTGCATCAGGAATTCATAGGCTTCAGCCGCGATCTTTGGAGCCAGCCCGGCCGAAGGCTCGTCCACCAGCATTAATGACGGAGAGGTCATCACCTCCTTGGCAATGGAGAGCATCCGCAGTTGGCCGCCGCTCAAGGTATTGGCCCTGGCCTTGCGAAACTTGTACAGGGCCGGGAAAATCCCGTAAGTGTGCTCCAACTGCTGCTGGACACGGGCCTTGTCCCGGCGGAAAATCCAGGCGCCCATCATCAGGTTTTCCTCGACCCTCAATTGAGGGAAGATGTTGAATTCCTGCGGGATGTAGCTCAATCCCAGGTGTTTGATCTCGTGGGGCAGGTTTGAGGTGATATCCTGCCCGCCAAAATGGATTTGTCCCAGGCGGGGTTTCAGGAAGCCGTAAATGGTCTTGAGCAGGGTGGATTTCCCGGCCCCGTTCGGCCCAATGATGATCGTCACCGAGCCAGGCTGGACCTGGAGGCTGATCCCGTTAAGAATGTCAATGCCTTCCTGGTAACCGGCCGTGATGGAAGTGATCTCGAGCAGGTTCATGCGCCGCCTCCCAAATACGCGTCAATGACTTGTTGGTCGGCTGCGATCTCGTCCATGGTGCCCTCGATGATGATCGAGCCTTCAGCCAGCACGGTCACTTTCTGGCACATCTGGCGGATGGAAGCCATCTCGTGACTGACCAGGATGAACGTGACCCCCTCGGAAGCCATTTTATTGATCAGGGCCATGATCGTATCTTTGACCACGATATTGACCCCGGCAAACGGCTCATCCAACAGAAAAACCGATATCTCCTCGACCATGAAACCGCGTGCCATTTGCAGCAACGCTTTCTGTCCGCCGGAGAGGGTCTTGGCCTGGTGGCCGCTCAGGTGGGCAATCCCGGCCATTTCGAGCAATTCCAAGGCGCGTTCTTCCGCCGCGCCGCGCTGTTTCAGGTAATCCAGCGAGAAATCGGCAAAACGGGGGATGAGCATGTTTTCGAGCAGGGTCATGCTGCCAAACAGGCGCGGGATCTGGAAGGTGCGCAACACCCCCTTTTGAGCAACCCGGTTCGGGGCCAGGCCGGTGATGTCTTCGCCGTTAAAGAAAACCTTCCCGGAAGTCGGCTCGTACACGCCTGAAATCAAATTGATCAGGGTCGTCTTCCCGGACCCATTTGGCCCGATCAGCCCGCGCACCTCGCCGCGCGCCACGCTGAAATTGACTCCGTTCACCGCCACCAGGCCGCCGAAGCGCCTGGTCAGGTCTTGTGTTTGAATGATGGTGTCCATAAAAGTGTCCTGTTACCGTGTCTCATCCGGGTGCGGATAGGTCCGCTGATTGACCGCGCGGTAGACCCAATCGGCGTAGGTGATGATGTCGAATACCGGCAGCCCGGTTCGGGTCCCGACCGCCCGGGCGTAGGGGGCCAGGTTGTGGCATTCGAAAACGAACGCTCCCAAATCGGGATGCGCCTCCCGCATCGCCATCGCCAGTTCGACCATATCTTTTTCGATGGCAGGCTTGTCCAGGCTCGATCCGTTTTGCAGGATCGGATCGCTGAACGCGGCCGAATGCTGCATCCCACCCACCACAAACGGGACCCGGCCACTGATCCCGGCTTTTGAGAGCGCCACCTCTGTGAGCTTTTCCGAGTGGGCCGTGATGATGCCGACGCGTTTTTGCGTCATGGCATGAACCGTCGGAACCTGCATCAACGAGGATAGGAACACCGGCACACTCACCGCAGCCGCGACCGCTTCCTGGAAAACAGTCAGGAAACCACAACTGCTGGTGATGGCCGAAGCGCCCTGCGCTTCGAGTTCACGCGCCGCCCGGATGAAATCGTCCAGCAGGCTGGCGTCGGCTTCGTAGACCACGCGCTGGACGGTAGCGCCCCGAACCGTTTTGAGCACAACCGGGTAACCATACGACAGGATGTTGCCCACATCGCCAGGGATACGCGGGAACACAGTGTCGAGCAGCAAAATCCCGAGAGCAGGATGGGCTGCCATCAACTCAGGCGCTCCTTCTCACCGAACAAGCCGGTGGGTTTGATCAGCAGGACGATGATAAGGAAAATGAAACCATAGACGTTACGCAGGCCAGTATCAATGAAAACAGAGCCGAGACTTTCAACGATGCCGAGCAACAAACCGCCCAACGCCGCGCCCGGCAACGACCCCATACCGCCGATGATGATGATCTCGAAGCCTTTCATGGTGGTGACCGCGCCGTTTTCAGGGAAGACATTGAAGACCGGGGCGAGCAGCGCTCCCGCCAGCCCAGCCAGGGTCACGCCGATGGCAAAGGCGATCTGGTCAATGCGCAGCACGTTGATCCCGACGGTTTGGATGCCGACCCTATTCTGCGAGCCTGCCCGGAAGGCGCGTCCCAGCCAGGTGTAATTCAAGAGGTAATAAAAAAGCCCGATGATTATCAGCGCCCCCAGGAAAGCAGCGAAGCGGTTGCCGCTGACCGGCAGGCCGCCGATCATGATACGCCCCAGGTCAATATCGGGCGAGCGGGTGTTGGGTCCGCTCAAGACAGTGGCAAGGTTACGCAGGAAGAGGGCCAGGGCAATCGTCACCACCGTGCCGTACTCGTCCTTGCGCTCCATACCGGTCGAGAACATGGGACGGATGAGCAGCCACTGCACCACCAGGCCGACCAGGAATAAGATCACCGCTGTGGCCAGTACGCCCAGGAACCAAAAGGCGCTGCCAAAGAAAAACGAGACCAGGAACCACTGGGCATAACTGCCGATCATGTAGAATTCCCCCATCGCCCAGTTGATCATCTTCATGATGCTATAAATGAAAGTGATCCCCATTGCCATCAAGGCATACAAAGCGCCGATCATGATACCCGCAATAAGAAAATTGAGGAAAAGTTCCGGGGTAACGTTCATCGAGGCTCCTTTTGGACTATAGTCTGAGGGATTTCAACACTTTATCGAGCGCCGGGCGGCTGGATGGGCGGATCTCGACCAGCGGCAAGCGCAGCGGCCCGGCAGCCAATCCAATTTTTTGCATGGCATATTTGATCGGAGCCGGGTTAGTTTCGATAAAAGCCGCTTTGAAAATCGGCAACAATTCGAAATGCAATTGCCGGGCCAATTCGAAATTGCCATCCAGAGCCGCAGCGGTCATTTCGACCACCTGCTTTGGCAGCAAGTTGCTAACCACCGAGATGACGCCCTGTCCGCCGAGGGCCAGCAGCGGGAAGGTTATGCCGTCGTCGCCGGAGTAAACTGCCAGGTCTGGGATTTGAGCCAATACGTCCATCATTTGGGAGATATCGCCAGAGGCTTCCTTGACCGCGATCACCTGCCTATTAGCAACAGTCATTGCTTTCAGCGTGGATGTCTCGATATTGATTCCGGTGCGGCCTTTGATATTGTAAACCACCACCGGCAAATCGGTTTCGGCGCAGACGGCGGAAAAATGGGCCAGAATGCCTTCCTGGGTTGGCTTGTTGTAATAAGGCGTGACCACGAGCAGCGCGTCCGCACCCCAGGCCTGGGCTTGTTGGGCGTTATGGATGGTTTTACTGGTCGAGTTGGTCCCCACCCCGACCATCACCTTGGCCTTGGAGTTTGCGCCCCGCGTCTCTTCGATCACAGTGCGGACGACGCGCTCCTTTTCGTCTTCGCTCAATGTTGGGGCCTCACCGGTCGTCCCTAACGGGAGCAGGCTGCTGATCCCGTTTTCGAGCTGGTGACGGGTATTGCGGCGCAGGCCGTCATAATCCACAGAACCATCCAAAAGAAATGGGGTGATCATGGCAGTGGTCACCCCGCGGAACAGGTTATTTCGCATGAAAGATCCTCCTTGCCAATTCGGAAATCCTTCCCAGAGTATTACCGCGCAATATTTTCATTAAGCGCGCAAATCTTGCAACACGACATTTATGTCGCCTTATGGTTTCGGAATGAATTCCGCGTTACGAAAAATGAAGAATAATTGCGTAAATGTTGGCTTCCCGACGCGTGCGTCGGGAAGCCAGTAGGAAGGTTATCAGGGTGTGTAGTTGAAGGTGTAAACCAGTGTTGCTTCATCCTGCTTTTGGTTGGCAGCGGTGTACTGGGTGATCAGCACGGGCGGCGTCCACTGGTGCCAGAGTGCGCCTTCGCCCTTCGGGAAAGTCACGGTTCCGGCCCAGAATTCGAATTCGTTGCTTTCAAGGGCGTTGATGATGGCATCATAATCGGTTGAGCCGGCTATCTTGGCAGCCATCGCCAGGATCAGGGCATCGCCGAATCCGTTGTAGGACGAGTAGGTGGGGGCTTCGCCATACTTCTGCATATAGCGGTCGTGGAACCACTGGCCGGCGGTAGTCAATGCCATATCCTTGTGATAGGAGGTCAGGATGTAGATCCCGACGCCCTTATCGCCATGCAATTGCCAGTATTCGTCGCTGCGGTAGGGCCAGTCGGATGTGGCAACCATCGGGGTTTCGGGGAACAGGCCGATCTCATAAGCCTGATCTATGATGATGTGCTCGGGGTTGCCGGTGCCGGCATTGAAGATCACATCCGGACCCCAGGCCTGCAACTGGAGCAACTCAGGAGTCAGGTCAACAGCGGCTTTGTCGTAGATGGTGCTCATCACTTCCAGGCCGGCTTCGGCGGCGGCCTCTTCAACCGCGGCGGAAAGACCTACGCCAAAGTCAGTGTTGTCGGCGATGTAGCCAATCTTGCCGTATCCCTGGCTCTTGGCAAAATCCACCAGGGCAAGGGCACGGACAGGATCAATCAGGTGGGTGCGGAAAGCCTGCGGATACCCGGTCTCGGTAATGGCTTTGCTGGAGGCCTGGGTCATAATGATCGGGGCGCCTAATTCCTTGGCGACTTCGATGGCAGCCAGGGCAACCGAGCTGTGATACTGGCCGGTCGCGCCGATGATGTTGTATTCCTGCACCAGGCGGCGATATTCGGTCGCGCCGACTTCAGGTGTGCCTTTATCATCGCCGATCACGACCTCGACCGGGCGTCCATCAACGGAGCCGCCCAATTCTTCGTTCACGTACTCCGCGCCCAGTTCGATGCCGCGCAAGATCAGAGTCCCGGCCTGGGGCGCGCCAGGTTCGGATTGCGGCAGCAAGGCGCCAATGTAAACCGGCTCAAGGTTGGCCGGAGCAGCCGGCTCGGTCTCTTGTGGAGCAGGTGCTTGCGTCGCTTCCTCGACCGGTGCGGGGGCCGAAGTCGGCGCTTGCTGAGTAGGAGCGGCGCCCCCGCCACACGAACTCACCAGGATGCTGATCAGGACGAGCAGGCCGACCAGTAAGGTAGATCTTTTTTTCATCTTTTTCTCCTCTTAGCGAATAGGATACAACTGATTTTATGCAGACGGCGGGATGACTCCTTGTGGAGCAGCGGCAAAATTTTTACCATATACCTCCTTGGAAAGAGTGGCGAGTACTCAAGAACAGCATAGGCATTTCCGCAAATTGAATTGCTAAATTAGCAATAAAAACATTGTATATCGCAATTCCCCTGATGTCAAGCACCCACAATCAACAAAACGTAAAAAATCCGGCAGATAGAACCGCCGGATGGTTGAATCTCCATTGTAACTCTTGAGCCTTGCTTATTGGCTTTTTATTCCAATTTGTTGTAATTCCCTACATTGGAAATCGCAATGGCGGTTTTTGTCACCTCCACCGCGAGTTGCTCGATGTAATTCTCATCCGGGATGCGAGCCGTAGGCACATCTACGCAAATCGCTCCGCTGGGCGCTCCCCAGTTGCCGGAATAGATTGGGGCGCCGACCGAGACGATCCCGCGGGTATATTCCTCCCGGTTCGTAGACCAACCGCGTTCCCGCGCCATTTCAAGGTCCTTCAGAAAGTTGAACCGATTGACAATAGTATGCTCGGTAAAAGGCACAAGATTGATGGTGTCCAGCAGTTTTTTCAATTCCGGCTCGGTTAAATGCATCAAAGTGGCCTTCCCAAGGGCGCTGCAATAGACCGGGACCCGGCCTCCAACCCATCCACGCGGGACCAGGGAGTGTTTGGTCTCCACAACTTCGATCACCACGATCTCCGCGCTGTCCCTTGTGCCTAATACGACCGTCTCGCCGGTTGTATCGCGTAAATCTTCCATGAAAGGCAGGCTGACTTTGCGGATGTTACGCGGACCCGAGAGGGAAACCGTCAGGGCAAAAATCTTTGGGGAAACGCGATACAACTTCGTTTGTTCGTCACGCTCGAGGTAGCCCAATTCCTCAAGGGTATAGGCAAAGCGGCTGGCCGTACTGGCGTCACATTCCAGAACATCAGCCAGATCGGTCAGGGAGGCTTCGGAGTTTTCAGGGGTGAAATAAGCCAAAACCCGTAATCCTCGCGCCAGGGTTTTCAGGAAATTCCGTTCATGTTGTGTAGTGTTCACGATAACCTCGATACGCTGATCCTTGATCCATTTTGAGTTGAATTGACAAGTCTTTACTTGCGGATTATACTGCTTGTATTGCTAAATAAGCAAACAACCAATCGAATTGTCTTGCTATCCATGTTACAACGAATTGCTCACGGTGGCAAGTTATCGTAGAAACAGGCAAACTATGAATTCTCCCCTGGACGCCCTACCGAATGCAGCTGACGTGGCTATTATTGGCGGAGGCGTTATCGGATCAGTTTCAGCGTATGTCCTGGCAAAAGCGGGGCTGAAGGTATTGGTCATCGAACGGCAGGATATTGGTTCAGGGACAACCAGCGCGGCCGCAGCCGCCGCGTTATTGCAAACTAAAACCTCGATCAAAAAACTTGCTCTTGCAAATCAAAGCTTGAAATTAATGGACAACCTCCACGAGCAACTAGAGGGACGTTTCGAATTCGCCCACACCGGCAGTTTGCTGGCCGCCTGTACCGATGACGAAATGCAACTCATCCGAGATATGAACGCCAACCTGACCGACATGGGGTTGGAGGATGTCCAGCTTCTGGATGGGTGGCAAGCCCGGCAGGTGATGCCCATCCTCGGCGAGAATGTGCTCGGCGGCTCTTACTCGCCCAAGGATGCCCAGATCAACCCACTCGATCTTGTGGCGGCCTGCACCCAGGCAGCCAAAGCGCACGGGGCGATTTTCTCCACCTTTACCGAACTACAAGGCATAGAAATCCTCGGCGACAAAATCGTCGCTGTCCAAACCAGCGCCGGGCGTGTGTTGACGGAGACAGTCATCAACGCTGCCGGGGTATGGGCGCCGCGCGTCGCCGAGATGGCCGGTATCACTGTCCCGGTCTTCCCACTCAAAGGCGAGTTGCTGGTCACCGAGCGGATGCCGCCACAAATGCGCGGCACGCTGATCGCCGCCAAATATTTGTTGAGCAAAGCCCGGGCCGAAGGGGAATCCGGCAGCGAAACGCCAAAACGTTCGGTCGGGATCACGCTGGTCCAGGTGGCGCACGGCAACTTCATCGTCGGCAGCACCCGTGAACTGGCCGGTTACGACCGGCGCAGCACCTACGAGGGCATCCACGATCTCGTCCATCAACTGCTCGATTTGACCCCCAAACTGGCAAATATTCACCTGCTGCGGGCCTACGCCGGTTTGCGTCCCCTGACCCCCGACGGCTCTCCGATCATTAGTCGGACACCGGGGCTGCCCGGTATGATTCACGCGGTTGGATTTGGCGGCGACGGCCTGGCTATGTCGGCCATCACCGCCGAGATGGTTTTGGGGATGCTCACCGACTCGGCAGATAAAGCCCTGCTGGCTGAATTCGCCCTCGAACGGTTTACGACATCGGAGGCAACCCACTAATGGCCCGATACCTACCCAACGCTAAACGGGGCATCATTTTCAATATCGAGGTGGATGGCAAAAAAATAATTGCGCACGAGGGCGAAACTGTCGCCACTGTTCTAATGGCGGCCGGAATCCGCTCTTTTGCAGGTCACGCCGAGCCTTATGCTCCAAGCCGCCTGTTCTGTGGGATGGGCACCTGCCAGCAATGCCTTGTAACCATAAACGACCTGCCAAACTGCCAAGCCTGCCGGATTTTTGCCCGCCCTGGCATGAAAGTGGTGACATCCGATGGGCGCTAAAACCTGTGAGATCACCGTGATCGGCGGCGGCCCGGCTGGCATGGCCGCGGCGCAAATGGCGGCATCTCTCGGAGCCTCGGTGGTGCTGATTGACGACGCGCCCGACCTGGGCGGTCATTTTTTCAAAGAATCCCCTTTTGGCGGCGTGATCGGTCGTCGCCAGCAGAGAAAACTCAAAGAGTTGGAAACCCGTCGGCAAGCCCTGGCAAACACCGAGGTGGAAGTGCTGACGAATGCCCGGGTGTGGGGAATTTTCGAAGAAACTGGATCAGGCCTGAACGGTCGGAGCGATCCGCACGGGACCAGGTTCCAGCTTCAACTGGATTCCACGCCGCGGGGCGTCACGTCGGTGCGGACCCGTTACCTGATCCTGTCTCCCGGAGTTTATGACCGCCCCATGCCTTTTCCCGGATGGGAATTGCCGGGCGTGGTCACGCCGGGGGCGGCGCAGATACAACTGGAGAAGCAAGGACTGTTGCCGGGCAAGCGGGTGTTGGTGGGCGGCAGCGGGCCGCTGCAACTGCTGCTCGCGGCCGAACTGGTGCGTTACGGCGTGGAGGTCGTGGCGGTGGTGGATACCTGCGCGGCGCTGGAAGGCGTGGTTCAAACCCCGGCTGCCCTCGGTGGTTTATGGAGCCGCCTGGGTGAAGCAGTTGAAAGTGCGGCCGCGCTGGCCAGACGCGGCGTACCGATCCTGTTCCGTCATGCCGTTTTTCGCGCCCTGGGCACACCAGAGTCCGGTGTACAGGGCGTTGTGGTTGGCCGGGTGGACGAACAGGGGCGGCCAATCCCGCAGTCGGAGCGAACCTATGAGGTGGACACGGTTTGCGTGGGCTACGGGTTCATCCCTTCGATTGCGCTGACCCTGCACCTGGGTTGCGCCCACCGTTACGACAATGATCTACAGGCTTTTATCCCGGAGCACGATGTGTCCCTGCAAACCAGCCTGCCAGGCATATACGTGGCCGGCGACGTGACCGGCGCAGGCGGGAAACCACTGGCCGAATTGCAGGGGCAGTTGGCCGCGATTTCCGTGTTGGAAAATATGGGAAGAATACCCGGCGAACAGGCTGACATCGCACGCGGACGATTGACCCCGGGTATCGAACGTGAAAAACGCTTTGCAAAATGGCTCTGGCGCCGCTACCGCGTCCGCCCCGGCTTGCTGGAACTGGCCGACAATGAGACCTTGCTCTGCCGCTGCGAGGCTGTCCGCATGGGGCAATTCCGGGAAAGCCTCGAAAATGGCGGAAAAGACCTGTTTGGGGTTAAACTTCGCACACGCCTGGGCATGGGACAATGCCAGGGGCGTTACTGTGTCCCGAATGCAGCCTTGCTGATCTCGGCTCACAATGGGCAGCCTGCGGCGGAACTCAGCCTGCCGAGCATCCGCCCACCGATTGTCCCGGTACGCTTGAAAGACATCGCCGTCCATGATCAGACACTTGAAGGAATCGAGTAGGAGAGAAACATGAAAAATGTACGCTTGATGGTCGTCGGGTTTGGCAATGTTGGGCAGGGATTCACCCAAATCATTCGGGATGATGCCGAGTCGCTGGCCGAACGCTTTGGCATACGCTTCAGCGTGATCGGAGTCAACGACATGCGTCTCGGCAGCATCTATGACCCAAACGGGCTTCCGCTCCAGGGGCTTTTGGATGCGGCTGCGACCGGCAGCCTGGAGAGCGTCCCTGCGGCGGAGCGCGGCTGGTCTGTGGAGACCATGCTGGCCCGTGGCAAGCCCGACGCCCTGGTTGAGGCCAGCTTCACCGATTTGCAGACCGGGGAACCGGCCTCCACTTACATCCGGTTGGCGCTCAAGGCGGGAATTAACGTCGTCACCACTAACAAAGGCCCAATCGCGCTAAATTACCATGAACTCAAAGCCCTGGCACAGGAACACCAGGCGTGTATCGGTTTTGAGGGTGTAGTGATGAGCGGCACGCCAACCCTGGCCTTGGGAGTGAATTTGCTTGCCGCAGCCGGAATTCAAAAGGTCCAGGGTATCTTGAATGGCACGACCAACTTCATCCTGTCCCAGATGGAGGCAGGCGGCAGTTACACTGAAGCGCTGGCCGAAGCCCAAAAGCTCGGATACGCCGAGGCCGATCCGACCGGCGACGTGGAAGGCTTCGACGCGGCCGGGAAAGTGGTCATCTTGAGCAACCTGGTCATGGGGGCAGACCTCCGCCTGGCGGATGTAGCCCGCCAGGGCATCACCCAACTGGCGGCCGAAGACATCCAGGCCGCCAAAGCCGAGGGCAAGCGCTGGAAATTGATTGGCGCCATCGAGCAGGATGGCAGCCACGTCAAGGCAAGCGTAAAGCCCATCGCCCTACCCGTCAAACATCCGCTGGCTAATGTCGGCGGGGCGACAAATGCCGTCACCTTCACTACCCGTCTGCTCGGCGATGTGACCCTGATCGGCTCAGGCGCAGGCCGATTGGAAACCGGCTACGCCCTGCTCAATGACCTGCTGGCCGTCCACGGCGAGCAAAATTTCTAAAACCGGAGAAAACTATGACCGACCGCAAGAAAATCAC
>DIDQ01000133.1:33301-36880 GCA_002418215.1 Anaerolineales bacterium UBA5796 | reverse complement strand
CTCACGCTTTCTTAGATGCACCGAGCGCAAGTACGGTGTCGGCGGGAAAACGCCGCCTCGCAATGACGAAAACAATTTCTACGACCTGCGATGTACTCCTACATCCCAGGTCGTAGTTCGTTAATCAGCCTCCAATCACAGAGGGATTTCCATCTCGCGCCAGATGCTCTTTTGCCTCTCTGCGCGTATAGTGGATGCGAAGTTACGAAAAGGAATTTCCCATGAACGCCCAAACCCTGATCACTCCCGCAAAGACCTGCAACTTCGTTATCGCCATCGAAGAGCCGATCATCGCTTCCCCCCGCGATTACGGCTTCGACTTCGCCGAAGAGGAATTAGGGAACAAATTGCTCACTCCGCTTCCCGTCGGTCTTGCCGACCAGCCAATCCCCGAAGTGAGTGCGGATGAATTCGAAAAGGTTTTCCAATATTTCCTCTCGTGAGAGGTGAACCAATGACCCCCACCCGCGTACTGATTGTGGACGACGTAGAGCAGGTCCGACGCGACCTGTCTACGGCGTTGTCCCTCTCAGGCGAACTTGAAATCGTCGGTGAAGCTGCGAACGGGTCCGAAGCGATCCGCCTGAGCGAATCCCTGGGACCCGACGTGGTTTTGATGGATCTGGAAATGCCGGTCATGGACGGGTACGAAGCGGCGCGGCAAATAAAGTCACATCACCCCTCGCGCCGGGTGATCGCACTCACGGTGCATGATTACGAATCGGCGCGGGAGCAGGCGCATCGGTCCGGCGTGGACGCGTTCCTCGTCAAGGGCGCGTCTGTGGAAAGCATCGTTCGAGCCATAACTGAAAACGTCCCGCAGGTTGATCAAACCCAAGCCCTACCCAGCGAGAAACCTGCGAGACGGCAGCAAATACAAAAGGAGTAAGCCATGGACACAAAATCTTCTCAACGACGCTACGACCTCGACTGGCTGCGCGTGTCTGTCATCTTTGCCATCTTCGCCCTTCACCACGCGGCGCGCTTTTTCGATACGGATGACTGGTTCATCAAGAACGCCACCACCTACCTGTCCATGCAGGTCTGGCTGGAGTTCTGCACCAGTTGGGGTATGCCGCTGATCCTGATCATCTCGGGCGCCAGCGCCTTCCTGGCATTGGATAAATACCGACCCGGAAAATATGCGGGAGGCTTGGTTCTGCGCCTGTTCATCCCGCTGATCGTAGGCATGTTCACCCACGTTGCCCTCCACATTTACCTGTGGAACCTGCATACAGGCAGATTCAGCGGCTCGTTCTTTGCCTTCTATCCGCATTACTTCGAGGGCATGTACGGCTTCGGAGGCAACTTCGCCTGGATGGGTTCGCATCTGTGGTACCTGGAACTGCTCTTCATCCTGTCCCTGTTCTTCCTGCCATTCTTCACCTGGTTCAAGCGGAACCTCATCGGCCGGCGCATCTTGCAGCGCATGGGTGATCTGCTGGCAAACCCCTTCGCGGTTCTGCTCCTGGCTCTGCCCGCCATCCTGTTGATCTTGAACCTGGACGAGGCGGGTCCCGGTAACACGTCGCTGGGCGGTTGGAGTCTCTTCATCTATCCGCTATTCTACATTGCCGGGTTTGTGATCCTCTCCAACGAGCGCCTGCAACGCCACATCATGCGGATGCGTTGGATTCACCTGGGGATGGGCGTGGTCTTCTCCATCGCCTACCTGTTCATCGAATTCCAGACGGTTCTTCCCTCCCTCTTCCCGGTGGCGGACCCTCTGGGGAAAGTATTGGACTGCTTCGTGGTGTGGTCGTGGCTGCTGGCGGTGATGGGATTCGGCATGAAACGCCTCAACTTCACCAACCCGGTCCTGAAATACGCCAACGAAGCCGCGCTGCCCTTCTACATTTTGCATCAAACAGTGGTCGTCGTTCTGGGCTTCTTCGTGGTGGGGTGGGCGATCCCCGACCTGCTGAAGTATGCGATCATCCTTGTCGGTTCCTTCGCGGCGATCATGGGGTTGTACGAGTTCGGCGTGCGGCGCTTCAACCCGATGCGCTTCCTGTTCGGGATGAAATTGCTCGCCAAGCCTGTTGATCTTCAAGCGAAGGAAAGACAACTCAAGGAAGTTGTGAGGACGTCATGAATGTCATTGCGAGCGAAGCGAAGCAATCCCCTCGTCACAGGGAGAGGCTCCCAAAATCAGGGGATTGCTTCGTCGGGAAGAACGCCCTCCTCGCAATGACAGAGTGCAATTACAAAAAAGGAGTAAACAATGAACGCCAAAACAATTCAACGCAGATACGATCTCGACTGGCTGAGAGTGCTGGGCATACTGCTCGTGTTTTTCTTTCACTCCAGCCGCTTCTACAACGTGGAAGATTGGAACATCAAGAATAATATCTGGTATCCCTCGGTGGAGGTGTGGGTCGGGTTCTCCTCCTCCTTTATGATGCCGTTGATGTTCGCCATTTCGGGCGCCAGCCTGTTCTACGCACTGGGGAAGGGCGGGTTCGGAAAGTTCGTCAAGGACAAAGTCCTGCGCCTGTTGATCCCGCTGCTGGTGGGCGCGCTGACCCACCTATCCTTGCAGTCCTATCAGTGGGACAAAACGCACGGGCTGTTCAGCGGCAACTACTTCCAGTATCTGCCGCACTATTACCCCAATTCCATCAATTGGTTCGGCGGACACCTGTGGTACCTGTGGTATCTGTTCCTGTTCAGCCTCATCCTCTATCCCCTCCTGCGCTGGATGAAGGGGGACGGTCTCCGCTTCCTTTCCCGACTGGATGGCTGGCTCAGCAAAACCGGAGTGTTGTACACCCTGATGCTTCCACCGTTCCTGCTGTTTGTGGTTGTAGGCGCAGACAGCCCGCTGATGGAAGGGAACGGAGGCTATCCATACATCGCCTATTTGTGGATCCTCCTGCTTGGTTTCCTCATTGTCTCTGGCGAGCGGGTGCAGGAAAAGATCCGGCAGTTACGCTGGGTTTCGCTGTCGGTCGGTCTGGCGATGGTCATCGGATTCTGCGTCCTGTACACGCTGACAGCGGATAAAGATACCGTTTCATTGAACCTGATCCTGGCGGTCGTGCTGCGCGTCTTCGGCGGCTGGATCTGCATTCTGGGATTCTTCGGCCTGGCTGCGCAGTATCTGACCGCCCCGAAACCCGGACTGAATTATGCCAACGAAGCCGTCCTGCCGTTCTACATCTTCCACCAAACCGTCCTGCTGGCGGTCGGGTACTTCGTTTTGCAGTGGGGCTTGCCCGACGTGTTGGAGTGGGCAATCATCGTGGTGGTCTCGTTCGCCGTCATCATGGCGTTGTATGAGTTGGCGGTGCGCCGCTTCAACGTGATGCGCTTCCTGTTCGGGATGAAACCACTGACGAAAACTTCCATCGCTCAGGCCGTGGAGGTGAAAGTTACCAAAACGGCTTGATCTTCCACTTCCGAAAGAATAACCCACTCCCGACTGTTTTTTCTACAGACAGTTGGGAGTGATGGAGGGCTTATGAAACCCGTTTCCCTTTTCGACCTCGGCGTTTACTCAACCGAATGGATCAAGGATTTTTGGCTCTTCAGGTTTAAGTGGGGTGAAAACCCGTTTTACCACCGAGCACACGGAGA
>DIDQ01000133.1:0-33273 GCA_002418215.1 Anaerolineales bacterium UBA5796 | reverse complement strand
TTTCTCTGTGGACTCTGTGATCTCTGTGGTGAAAAAATGGGCGACCCCATAAAATATCAAAGAGCCATTTTTTCTCCGAGTCTCCGTGTCTCAGTGGCTTAAAAGATTTGCATCACGTTTGCCCTATAACTAATACAAGACATCTATTATGTTATTGCAGTGGAACTCAGTTCCTCGCGGGCGGAGAGGATGATAATGGGCGTACCCTCAACGGCGCGGATCTCCTTGCACATCCCGTAGCCGCTGCCATCCGGCAACCCCGGGTCCAGAAGCACCAGGTCGAAGGGCTGGCGCTTGAGCAGGTCGCGCGCCTCCTCCAGGCGGGACGCCAGACTGACCTGGAAACCGTCCTGCTTGAGCGAGTATTCCACCCCCATGGCGATGGTGGCATCGTCTTCGACGAAAAGGTTAGAAAGCATGGGAAGAATCCCGGAAACCGAACATTTGTGCTATACTCTTGCTTACTGTATTCGAGACACCGTTTATCTACTTTGAATGAGGCAACCAGATAGTGATCCAGATGTAGGAGGAACTAAGACATGAGAAAAGTTACTGCGCTTGAACATATCTCCCTTGATGGCGTCATACAGGCCCCAGGCGGGCCAGACGAAGATACCAGCAGCGGCTTCGCGTATGGCGGGTGGATAGCGCCATATTCCGACGAGATTCTTGGAACGCTCCTGAGAAGGCAGATGAACCTGCCGTTCGATCTGCTGTTAGGGCGCAAAACCTTTGACATTTGGGAGCCGTACTGGCCGCAACATGCGGACGCATGGCCGGGCGTCAACACGGCGACCAAGTACATCGCCTCGAATACCAGAACTTCCAGCAACTGGCAGCCATCCGTGTTTTTAAACGGAGATATTGCGGAAAAAGTCGCCAAAATCAAGCAACAGCCAGGGCCGGATTTGAACGTTTGGGGAAGCGGCAATCTCCTTCAGACACTTATCAAACATGATTTGGTTGATGCGTTCTGGCTGATGATATACCCGATCACGTTGGGCGGTGGAAAGCGGTTGTTTGCCGATGGCGCGATCCCGGCGGCGTTCAAGGTGACGGAAAGCACAGTCGGTCCGAGTGGTGTCATTGTCGTGAATTACGAGCGTGCAGGCGCAATCACAACCGGAAGTTTTTAACAGCAAGAAGGGTATTGCAGAATAAAAAGCCAGCCAACCAGGCGGGTGTAGAGCGAAGTTGTGTTTCGCCCCACACCCGCCTGGTGATTAACATTACGAATAGATGTAACAATGCGCGAGTTTGCGCTCTCCCATAAGGCCATACAAGCCCAGGCTGCGATCGATATCGCCGCGCCGCCCGAACGTGTGGCCTCCATTTACTGCGATTTACTGCGATGTGGAGAACTGGGGAATTGCAGGATTATCCAGTGACGGCCGTCATCAGGGTTGTTCCTGGAAAATCTCCACAATCTCTGACAGGCTCATCCATAATTCCTCCATAATTCCTCCATAATGGATTGGTACATTTAGAGCATCAACCAAAACCAACCCATGGAGGCTTGGCCATGGATCGAAGCGCAATTCTTATTGAGGCAGATGAACTGCCGAAAAAACCGGATAACCCAAATAGCCTCATCTTCGGCATCACAATCACGAATGATATGCGCCTGAACGGACATATCGCCGGGGCGGCTTTTTTCGATCACGGGAAATTTTCAGAGCCTGGATCTGATGCAGGATATGGGTTCTTGTCTGCCCGCCACCGGAACCGGAAAATGGGAAGGCTGGGTAAAACAGTAGTCCAAGCACCAATACAACCAGGAGATGCAACCAATGAAAGCCGCCGTTTATAGATCGTATGGTCCGCCTGAAGTGCTGAAGATCGAGGAGGTCGAAAAACCGGATGTCCCGGATGATGGCGTTCTCGTGCAAGTACATGCGTCCTCCGTGAACATCGCGGAATGGTACGGTATGACAGGTTTGTTCCTTGCCCGCATCGGCAACGGACTTGCCAAACCCAAAAATATAAGATTGGGCGCGGATTTTGCAGGCGTGGTCGAAGCAGTCGGTAAAGGCGTCTCGGATTTCAAGCCCGGTGACGAAGTTTTCGGTGGAAGAAATGGGGCGTATGCCGAATACGTGACCGCGCGTAAAGCCATCGCACTTAAGCCCGCCAACGTTACATTCGAAGCAGCGGCGGCAACCCCCACGGCGGGGATTACCGCGTTGCAAGGACTTCGAGACTATGGAAAAATCAAGCCAGGGCAGAAAGTCCTGATCAACGGCGCGTCAGGCGGAGTGGGTACGTTTGCCGTCCAAATTGCAAAGGCGTTCGGAGCCGAAGTGTCCGCCGTATGCAGCACAAAAAACGTCGAGCACGCTCGTTCGCTTGGCGCTGACCACGTTTTCGATTACATCAAGGAAGACTTCACTCGAAGTGGTCAAAAGTATGACCTGTTGTTCAATGTCAACGGGGGTCAATCGTGGTCTGCCTATAAGCGTGTGCTCAAACCGGACGCAACTTTCGTCCTCGTCGGAGGGCCGAGAACTCCTCTGATCGGTCCTCTCAGTCTTCTCCTCAAGGTGCGGGTTGGAATGTTGGGAGCAAGCCAAAAATTCGCCTTCTTCATCGCTCAATTCAATCGCGAGGATATGAACATCTTGAAAGATATGCTTGCCGCAGGCAGGATCAAACCTTTCGTCGAAAAAACCTACCCCATGACACAGATCGCTGATGCCATGCGCCATCTGGGCGCAGGTCACGCGCAGGGAAAAATAGTCGTCACAATGGGAGCCAACGGCAAAAGATGAAGCTATCTATCCTTATCGCGCAAGGTCGCCTTTATGTGTCATGCTGAGCCTTTCGATGAACTCGGCGAAACATCACTATCACGACGAGCGAAATCCTCCGGTCGCTGAAGAACGCTCCCTCAGGGTGACATGGCTGGAAATGTTCTGGAGTTTTGCGCTGTAATACCCTTCAGTGTCGAAGATACAACCGTTCGATCACCTTATCGTAGACCAAGATCAGTAGACCACAAAAACGTAGTAGCGATTGAGGTAATCTATGGAAATCCAATACTTCGCATTCTTGAAACATCTTATACGCTTCAATCGGCGCGTCTATCTTGACCACAATGCAACGACGCCCATCAGCAGTCAGGTCCAAAACAAAATGGATTGGGCCTTGAAACATCAGTATGGCAACCCATCGTCGTTCTATGGCATTGGCAGGAAATCGGCAGAGGCGGTGGAAAAGGCCCGGCAACAGGTGGCAAACGCCATCCATGCCGACCCGTCTGAGGTCATTTTTACCGCCTGCGCGACCGAATCGAATAATGCCGCGCTCAAGTCGGTTGCCGCCCACTATTACCCCAAAAAGAAAAAGATCGTTTCCACTCCAATTGAACATCCTTCCGTGATGAATACGCTGGCATATCTGGAAACGCAGGGCGTGGTTGTCGAATATTGCCCGGTGGACAGCCAGGGGCGCATATTGCTCACTGAATTGGAAAAGCAGGTGGACGACGATACCTTCCTCGTCTGTTGCATGTTAGCCAACAATGAGACCGGCGTCATCCAAGACATCAAGGCTGTGACGAAAATCGCCAGAGGACGCGGCGCGTTGGTATTGACGGACTGTGTGCAGGCGCTGGGGAAGATACCGATTGACGTCCGTGCATTGGATGTGGATTACGCCCCGTTTTCGGCGCACAAACTTTACGGACCGAAAGGCATCGGCGCGTTGTACGTCAAACAAGGCAGCCCATTTACGCCGCTCCTCCACGGCGGTCACCAGGAAAGCGGACTGCGGGCTGGCACCGAAAGCATCCACAACATCGTCGGGTTTGGCGCGGCTTGTCAGGAGGTGGAACGACTCCTTGGGCGCACCGGGCAGGTTCAGGTGCTGAAACGGCAATTGATCCAGCGGCTCAAGGAAATCAAACCGGATTGTGTGATCAATTCGCCGGAGACCGAGTCAGAGTGCCTGCCCAACACGCTCAGCATTACGTTCCCGGGCGTGGAGAATGCCGGGTTGATGGGCATGCTGGATTATCGCGGGATCGCGGTCTCCGCCGGGTCGGCGTGCAGTACCGGGGAAGACACGCCCTCCCATGTTTTGAAAGCGATCGGTTTGTCCGATCAAGCCGCGCGCGAGACCATTCGAATCAGCCTCGGGAGCGACACTTCGGTGCGCGACATCCAGTATATGACACAAGTGGTTCAAGACTACCTTGAAGGCCGCATCTCATTCGTCAACATGCTCGCGCCCGCTCAACTGAATGAAAACATCCTGTTCGACGAGAAGACGTACATTCTCGATGTGCGTCCGCCGGATGATCGGAAAAGACAAAAAGGTTTGCCGAACGCGCACGAGGTCAACCCGCTCCGTGTCGGCAATTACCTGAAGCAGCTTCCACGCGACAAGCAAATCCTGGTGTACTGTCCGGGCGGCGGGCTTTCGGTCATGATCTCGTATTATTTGAAGGAAAAGGGCTTTAAGCTCGTCACCAACCTGCGCGGCGGGCTGGACGGTTGGAGAAAGCGGCGCAGCGATCTGTATGAAAAATACGCCGGGCAAAACGTTACCATGCTTGAACCGGATCAAGTTGTTGATTAAAAGCGTAAACGCCGGACAATTGCGAGAATGCGCGTTTGAATCCGCCTGATGAAATGTACCCAAGCAAGGATGCCATGATGAAAGCAGTTCTCTATGAAAGCTATGGTCCGCCAGAAATTGCGCTTCAACTCAAAGAAGTCGCCAAGCCTGCCCCCAAGAATCAGCAAGTGCTGGTGAAAGTTCACGCCGCATCGGTGAACGCAAAGGATTGGCGCGGTTTCACCTTGCCTTCACTCCTGGTGCGTTTTTTTAGCGGAGGCTGGTCGAAACCCAAAGACAGGACAACCGGCACCGATGTCGCCGGAGTCGTTGAAGCCGTGGGTGAAAACGTCACGCGCTTCAAACCCGGCGATGCCGTGTTTGGAGGCGCACATGGCTCCTTCGCTGAGTATGCCCTTGCGCGCGAAGCCTACCTGACATTGAAGCCTGCCAATCGCTCTTTTGCGGAAGCCGCCGCTGTGCCGATCGCGGCGCTGACGGCGTTACAGGCAATTCGCTATGCAGGCGGGATTCGTGCCGGTCATCAGGTCCTGATTCAAGGCGCGTCAGGCGGGGTTGGGATGTATGCTGTTCAACTGGCAAAAGCCTCCGGCGCGGAAGTCACCGCCGTGTGCAGCACGCGGAATGTGAGCTTGGCGCATACTCTCGGCGCAGACCACGTGATTGACTATACCAGGGAGGATTTCACGAAAAGCGGAAAGCAGTATGATTTGATCCTGGCGGTCAACGGCTACCATTCGTTGTGGGCGTACCGGCGCGCGCTCAAGCCGCAGGGCGTGTACGTCTGTGCGGGCGGCGATATGTCTCAAATTCTACAGGCAATATCGTTTGGAAAGTGGCTCTCGCAAACAGGCGGCAAAACGCTGGGAAACATGGGGGTTGCGAAATTCAATCACGACGATTTGGCGCATCTTGGCGAACTCCTCAAAGGCGGCGCAATCGCGCCCGTCATTGACCGCAGATATCCGCTCCATGAAACCGTGGACGCGATTCGCTTTGTCATTGACAGTCACGCTCAAGGCAAAGTCATTATCGAAGTTCTAAACGAATAGACTCCCCCTCTACGAAGGGCACAAAGGAGAAAGGCCTCTTTCGTCTTTCATCATCCCGGCTTTGCTCGATGCAAGCCTTCATAATTCGCCCTTCATCCTTTATACTCCCCCCATGCCTCCCCTCATCCTCGTCGTAGATGACGAACCCAAGGTCGCCCGCCTCGCCCGCGACTATCTGGAGAAAAACGGATTCCGCGTGCTGACCGCCGCAGACGGTCAATCCGCTCTGGCAACTGCCCGCCGCGAAAAACCCGATCTCGTCATCCTTGACCTGATGCTCCCCCACATTGACGGGCGCGAAGTCTGCCGCATCCTGCGCCGCGAAAGCGACGTGCCCATCATCATGCTCACAGCCTTATCCGAGGAGATTGATCAGGTTACAGGCCTTGAGATCGGCGCGGACGATTACATCACCAAGCCGTTTTCCGTGCGCGCATTGGTGGCGCGTGTGCGGGCGCTCCTGCGCCGAACGCGCGGTGAAGTCAAAGCGCCGGGCATCGTTCGCGTCGGCGGGCTTGAAATTGACCCGGAAAAATATTTCGCGGCATTCAACGGCGTTCCAATCAAATTCACCCCAAACGAATTCAAGCTGCTTTATCTGCTCGCAAGCCACCCCGGGCAGACCCTCACCCGCGAACAACTGCTGGATGACCTGCACGGCGCCGCCTCCAGCACAGACCGCAGTGTGGATTCGCACATCAAGAATCTCAGGAAGAAACTCGAATCCGCCTCCAACCAAAATATGATCGAAACCATCTACGGCATCGGCTATCGGTTCAATGAAAAGTAAGTTGTAACATGCCCACCACCTCCACCCGCCCCCGCCGCGCAATCCGTTTTTTTGCTTACCTGCTCATCTTCTTCCTGATCCTTCTTTGTTTCGTGGGTGGAGTGTCCGCGCTTCTGTTTGAAATCTTCACCACCTCCTCCACCGCAAAATCCAGTTGGCTCCTGCTTTGCGGCGGGCCAGTCTTGTTCGTGACACTTGTCGTTTTCGTTCTCTTCAATTTGTATATGCGTTTTGGTCGGCCGCTGGAGCAACTTTTCAACGCCATCAACGCGGTGGGAGCAGGCGACCTCTCTGCGCGCGTGCCTGAGAACAACTCGGATATGTTCAGCGACCTCATCAAGCGCTTCAATAAAATGGTCGGCGAACTGGAACGCGCCGACCAGCAACGCCGCAACCTCACCGCCGACATCGCCCACGAACTTCGCACCCCGCTCCACATCATTCAGGGCAATCTCGAGGGCGTCATAGATGGGGTGTATCAACCGACTCTCGATCACATCAACGCCACATTGGACGAGACCCGACTGCTCACCCGCCTGGTCAACGACTTGCAGACCCTCTCCCTCGCTGAGACAGGACAACTCCCGCTTCACCCGACCCGTTTCCTGCTCGCCGACCTGATAGCGGATCTCACCTCGAGTTTTTCTTCCCAGTCCGCCGCCCTCGGCATTGACCTGGAAACGAACCTCGCCGACCCGACTCAAGAACTTACCGCGGATTACGACAGGCTCAACCAGGTCCTCTCCAACCTGATCTCGAATGCTCTCCGCCACACGCCAAAAGGCGGCCGGGTCTCCATTCAAATCGAATCGCTCCAAGACGACCCCAGTTACCATTTACAAATTACCATAAAAGATACAGGGTCGGGCATCCCTCCCGAAGACCTCCCATTTGTCTTCGATCGCTTCTGGCGCGGCGACAAATCCCGCACCGGGCGGACCCACAGCGGGCTGGGGCTGGCAATCACCAAACAACTCGTCCACGCGCATGGCGGGAAGATCGAAGTCGAAAGTGAAGTGGGGAAAGGCACGATCTTTACGCTCGAACTGCCTCTCACATAAAGAACCCCGGAAGCCTTCCTGAAGGCGTAATTGTGTCAGGACAAAGATGTTTGTATACTGTAAGCAAGTTCGTTGAACTATCCAGACGGACGGGTATATCCATTTTACGAGGAGAAAAACGATGCCATTTGCAATCGAAGTCAAGAATCTCAAAAAGTCATTCGGCGATTTGCAAGCCGTACAGGATGCCAGTTTCAACGCCGAGGCGGGCGAGGTGTTGAGCCTGCTCGGCCCGAATGGGGCGGGGAAATCTACGACGATCTCGATGCTGTCGGGGTTGCTCGCGCCGACCGGGGGCGACGCGTCCATTATGGGGCACTCGATCACCAAAGAACCCGAAGCCGCGAAGTCAAGTCTTGGCGTGGTGCCGCAGGATATTGCGCTCTATCCCGACCTCTCGGCGCGTGAGAACCTGGTCTTTTGGGGCAAGATGTATGGGCTGCGCGGCGCGGCCTTGAAACAGCGCGTGGACGAAGTGCTGGAGATCATCGGTCTCACCGACCGCCAGAAAGACCACATCGGCAAGTTTTCAGGCGGCATGAAGCGGCGGGTCAACATCGGCGCGGCGTTGCTGCACAAGCCGGATGTCATCATCATGGACGAGCCGACGGTGGGGATTGACCCGCAGAGCCGCCGCCACATTTTGGATAACGTCAAAGCCTTGAACCGGCAAGGCATGACCGTATTGTACACAACCCATTACATGGAAGAAGCCGCCGAACTCTCGGATCACATCGCCATCATGGACAGGGGCAAGGTCATCGCCTACGGCGCTCACGACCAATTGATCAAGATGGTCGGCGAGGAAACCCGCATAGACCTGACGCTCAATACCGATGGAGAGAAAGTCCTTGCGGCCTGGAAAGCAACGCAAGGCGTTTCGCAAATCAACTCGCTGGACGGCAAGGTCACAGTTTTGGTGGATGACTCAAACCGTGTCTTGCCCCACTTGTTCGAAGAAGCCTCCAAAGCGGGCGCGCGCATCACCTCCGTGGAGATCCAGGAGCCGAACCTTGAGACGGTGTTCCTGCATCTGACGGGAAGGGCGCTGCGCGACTAATTACCAATTACGACTCAACGTAATTCGTAATTGGTAATTCGAAAGGGAACTTATTATGAAAATAGTAGACATTGCTCTAAAAGACCTTGTCCGTTCCACGCGCAGCCTGTTCCTGATCGGGATGGCGTTCGCCGCGCCGCTGCTCTTGACCGGGTTGATCTACTTGGCCTTCGGCAGCATCGCCAGCGGGAACCTGAGCCTGCCCGACATCACCCTGGGCGTGGTCAACGCCGACGCCTTACCCGCGGACGCCCCGCTCGATGCCTCGTTCGGTGAAAGCATCCGCAGCATGTTCTTCGACGAGAGCGTCCGGTCGTGGATTACCGCCAGCGATTATCCCGACGAAGCCGCGGCCCGGGCCGCGGTGGACGCGCAGGAGATCGGCGTGGCAGTCATCATCCCGGCGGCTTTTACCGAGGACTACCTGGCCGGCAAAAAGGATACCGTCATCACCATCCTGCAAGACCCGACCCTGTCCATCGGCCCGACAGTCGTGCGCGACATGGTCACCTCGCTGCTGGACGGCATCGCGGGCGGCGGGATCGCCTTCAACGTCCTGAACGAGCGCCTGGCGGCCAACGGTCAAATGCTCGATCCGGCAAGCATCCCGTCATTTTTCGAGAGGTACGCCGCCTGGTACACCGATTTCCAGCGGGCCATGTTCCACTCGCCTGAGAAGGCCGCATTGGTCGTCACCTCGCCGGCCGCGGAAAGCGAGATGAGCGACCCTGTCCGCTCCATGATGGGCATGATGATGTCGGGGCAGTTGATCTTCTTCTCGTTCTTCACGGGCGCGTACGCGATGATGTCCATTTTGCAGGAGTCGGAGGAGGGAACGCTCGCCCGCCTGTTCACCACGCCGACCGACCGCACCACGATCCTTGCCGGGAAGTTCCTGGCAGTGTTGTTCACGGTCATCATCCAGGGTGTGGTGCTGCTGGTTGCGGGACATTACCTGTTCGGGATCAACTGGGGTGAGCCAGGTTCCCTGACGCTCAGCCTGCTGGGACAGATGTTCGCCTCGGTGGGGTTGGCGGTCCTGCTCGTGTCGTTCGTGCAGAACTCCAAGCAGGGCGGCCTGGTCTTCGGCGGCGCGCTGACCATGTTGGGCATGATCAGCGGTTTGTTCACCGCCAACATCGAGATCAAAGCCTTCGACCTCATGGGCAACTTCACGCCGCAAGGCTGGGTGCTCAAGGCATGGAAACTCTCCCTGGCAGGTTCGCCTGCCAATGAACTGGTCGCGCCGTTCCTCGTGCTGGCCACGATGGGCGTCGTCATGTTCGCCATCGGCGCGGTGATGTTCAGGAGACGCTTCGCTTAGTCGGATAGTCCGCTAGTCAGTTGGCCGCCTGGTCCTTTACGTATATGGTTTTGACCAGCAGACTATGAGACAAGCCGACAAGGAGACTAAATTATGAGAATCATTGACCTTACCCTCAAAGACCTTTCGCAAATTTTCCGCGACAAGCGTTCGCTGTTGTTCCTGGTCGCCATGCCGATCATCTTTACCCTCTTCATGGGCTTCGCCTACAAGAGCGGCAAGGATGAGGACGCGGTCCAAGACAACCGCATCCCGCTTGGATGGGTGAATAACGATCCAGGCGGCGTCGTGTCGCAGGAATTGTTCGAGATGCTCTCGAACTCCGACTCGATCAGGGTGGTGGAACTCGCTGCCGCCGCAGCAAACGACTCTGTCCGCAAGGGCGAAGTGGCCGGGGTGCTGATCGCGCCCGCCGGGTACAGCGAACAGGCCGAGGCGGGGGACGATCCGCAGTTGACCCTCGTCACGGATACCAATTCCGCCCAGGGGCAGTCCATCTATCAGCTTTTGCGGACTTCCGTCACAAAGGTGATGAGCGCGATGGAAATTGCGCGGCTCAGCGCCGGGATGACCGGCAAACCGGCTGACGCCTCCGAACTCGACGCGGCGTTTGCTTCCGCTTCCCGGGCCTGGGCCGAAGCGGACAGCGCCTCGCTGGTCAAAGTGGAACTGGCTGTGGAAGAGTCGTTCCTCGGCGACTGGTACGGCGATAACCCCTATAACCAGGCCTCGCCGGGAATCCTGGTGCAATTTGCGATCATGGGACTCGTGTCATCGGGGCAGATTTTGGTGCAGGAGCGCAAGACGCGCACACTGCAACGGATGATGTCCACTTCGATGCGCTCGTGGGAGATCATCGCAGGACACACCCTGGCGATGTTCGGCGTGGTGTTCCTGCAAATCGCATTGCTGGTGGTGTTCGGGCAACTGGCGCTGGGTGTGGACTACCTGCGCTCGCCGCTCGGCGCTTTGCTGGTCTCCGTGGCCCTCAGCCTGTGGGTCGCGGCGATGGGGATGCTGATCGGCGCGATGGTGAAGGATGATTCGCAGGTGATCCTGTTCGCTCTCATGGCGATGTTCATTTTCTCAGCCCTGGGTGGGACGTGGTTCCCGTTGGAAGTCAGCAGCGGCGCGTTCGCGCTGATCGGCAAGGCCATGCCCTCCGCCTGGGCGATGAACGGTTACCAGAACATCCTGATCCGCGGTCTGGGCCTGGAATCGGCCTGGCTGCCGACCGGCATGCTCCTGGTCTACGCCTTGGGCTTCTTTGTGCTTGCCGTCTGGAGATTCAGGAAAATGGATATGTAATACTTGGCATTCGCCCATTTCAATTGAGTGTGACGGTATTGGCGGTACGAGGGCCAAATCCGCATAAATAGCAGGAGAGAATCTTAACAAAGACAGAATGCGGTTTTGGAGTTCGGGCAATGGGGTTGCATGCCGAATATGTTGATCGGACAAATCAATAATGGGGAGGTCGAGGCCCTTGAAGGCTCGCAGCAAGCGTTCTGCGGCAGGGCGATTTGTCTCTACGGATCAAACCTTTGAATTGGCTTGAACTGGTTTGCGCGAAATTATCGCAATCTGTGGATAGGCTTTCGCGCTTTCCCGCTGGAAACGGTGGAGCCGGAGTGGGTCAATCGCCTGTCCCCTTATTGGCAAACCGATAGCCAAACCCTCGCTCGTTGTGAATGTAGCGCGGGTTCTCGGGGTCGGCTTCCACTTTTTGGCGCAAATGCCAGACGTAGCGGCGGACGAAGCCGATTTCCTCCCTGTATTGAGGTCCCCACACTTCGCGCACCAAATCTTCAGCAGAGATTACCTCGCCAGGGTGGCGCATGAGCGCCGTCAGTAGTTTGAATTCGGTCGGGGTGAGGGCAACCGCTTCCCCATCCCGTGTGACCCGCCTGGTCGTCAAATCCACCTTCAATCCACCTGCTTCCAGTTTTTCGCCCGCAGAGGTGGGTGCTCCTGAACGCGCCAGAACAGCCCGCGCACGCGCCGCCAGTTGCGCAAAGGAAAACGGCTTGCTGACGTAATCATCCGCGCCGAGTGAAAAGCCGCGCAGGATGTCGCTTTCTTCGCTGCGGGCGGTGAGCATGATGATGGGCGTCTGGCTCATTTCACGGATACGTTTGAGCGTTTCCCAGCCATCCTTGAGGGGCATGGTCACGTCGAGAATGACCAGGTCGGGTCTATGCTCGAAAAAAACGCGCAGTCCCTTTTGCCCATCCTCGGCAATGTAGATGACATATCCCTGCTCGCGCAGATATTGGCCGAGCAAATCGGAGAGGTTAAGGTCATCGTCAACCAACAGGATGGAGGCCACGCTTTATTCCTCGTTGTAATTTGCCACCGGGATGAAAAGATAGAATTCGGCCCCGGGCGCTTGCGAGTCTTCCCAGATCGGGCTGCTGATGCCAATGGACCCGCCCTGCGCTTCGATGAGTTTGCGGGCAAAGTACAATCCCAGCCCCCAGCCGGGTGGGGCGCTTTCACCACTCTGCGCTCGCCCGAAACGTTCGAAGATGTAGGAGTGGTATTCCTGCGGCACACCCATGCCGTGATCTTTGATCGAAATGCGGACGCGCTCCCCTTCCTGGCAGGCGCATAAATGGATGGCGTTTTCGGGCGGGGAATATTTTTCGGCATTGCGCATCAGGTTGCGCAGGATGGCTTCGAGGTGAATTTCATCCGCCAGCGCGGGCGGCAGGTTGGGAGTGAATTTCCATTCCAAAACGCGGTTTTTGGGAATCAGCACCACTTCAGCAGCTTGTTCCATCAGTGGGCGCAAAGCAACCGGTCCGAGATTGATCTCCAGTTTGCCCGCCTCGAGCCGCGAAACGTCCAGGATCGTCTGCACCAGGGAGGTCAGGCGGGCGCTTTCGCCCACCATCGTCTCCAGGGTACGCCGCGCTACCGGGGGCAGGGTATCGGCGCTTTGCATGGCCAGTTCAAGTCCGCCGTTCAGGGTGGTAAGCGGGGCGCGCAGTTCGTGGCTGACCAGGGAGACAAATTCGGATTTCATCTGGTCCAGTTTCTGTAGTTCCAGGTTCGCGCGAGCCAGTTCAACGTTGCGCTGTTCGAGCGCGGCAGTGCGCTCAACCACCTTGCTTTCCAGTTCGCGGTTGAGGGCGTGGATTTCCTCCACCGCTTTCATCTCTGCGGCCACCAGTTGGCGCATCCAGGCAATGATGAAAGCAATGATAGCGGGTCCCATCAAGCCAAACAGGATGGTTTCGCTGATGAACGCCAGGTCGAAGCGCAGTTCATTTTCCAACCCATGCTCCACGAATTCAAACACCAGCGCCGATACCGCAAGGAAGAGCGGCACGACCCATTGAAGGCGTTTCAAATCGAGAAATCCACCCTGATCGAGCCAGGAAAGCAATTTCGATTTCATGGATCAAATTATAGCGCCTTTGTCCAGATTGCGCTCATAATGAGGACGCATTTGAGACATTCTGTGACATCCTTTTGACTGCCGCTCATGTTATTTTAAGGGCGCATCACAGATGGTGAACCCCACCACAAAATCTTATGCAAGGAGAATGCACATGAAGAAGATCTCACAAAAGTTTTTGCTCGCTGGCGTTCTATTGGCCGCAATTGCCGTTCTGACGGCTTGCGGCGGGCAAACGCCCACTGAGTCGCCAAAACCGGCGGTCGAGCCAACCGATGCACCGGAAGTTGTTCAGCCGACCGAAGCGCCTGCCATGCCCGAACTGAGCGGCGACCCCCTGCGCGGCGGCCAGCTCTATGACAACTGGATCAATGCCCTCGGCGTGGATACCCCCGAAGGCGACCAGCCCCTCTGGGCGACCCAGACCTCCAACACCCGCACCGGCAAAGATACCTGGCGCTGCAAGGAATGTCACGGCTGGGACTACAAGGGTGTGGATGGCGCGTACGGGTCCGGCTCGCATAAGACCGGCTTTGTCGGCGTGACCCAGGCGGCGGGCGCAGATGCGAACGAAATCCTCGCCATGCTCAAAGGTTCCACCAATCCCGATCATGACTTCTCAACCGTCATGGACGATCAGGCGCTGACCGATCTGGCTCTCTTCCTGAGTGGTTACCAGTTCGACGCGTCGGTCTTCATCCAGGATAAGAAGGCTGTCGGCGGCGACCTGGCAAGCGGTCAGGCGATTTTTGAAGAAAACTGCACCGATTGTCACGGCCCGGAGGGCACGGCCATCAACTGGAATAACGATGCCAATCCCAATTACATCGCCTTCCTGGCGCTGGATAACCCCCTGGAATTCACCCACAAGGCCCGCTTTGGACAGCCCGGCGTGGAAAAAATGCCCTCCCTCGTAGACGTCGGTATCAGTGACCAGGAATACGCCGACCTGCTGGCTTATGCCCAAAGCCTGCCCACTTCCAGCCCGGTTGTCGAAGGTGGACGCCTCTACGACAACTGGATCAAGGCGATGGGCGCGGATGATATGACCGACAACCAGCCCCTGTGGGCGACCCAGACCACCAACACCCGCACCGGTAACGATACCTGGCGCTGCAAGGAATGCCACGGCTGGGATTACAAAGGTGCGGACGGCCGCTACGGCTCCGGCTCACATGCGACCGGTTTTACGGGTGTCTTTGCCGCCAAAGACAAGAGCGCCGATGAACTGCTTGCCGCTCTCAAGGGCGAGAATCACGATTTCTCATCCTACCTGGGCGAAGGTCAGTTGAATGCGCTGGTCGCCTTCATGCAGCAGGCGCAGGATATGGCGACCTACATCAACGATGACAAAACCGTCAACGGCGACGCCGCCAAAGGCGAAGTCACCTATAAAGCGGCTTGTGCCTCCTGCCACGGCGAAGACGGCAAAGCACTGGACTTCGACGACGGCGAAGGTAAGGAATATGTCGGCACCCTTGCCGCTGACAACCCGTGGGAAATCTTCAACAAGATTGCCTACGGCCAGCCCGCTGCGGCGATGCCCGCAGGCATCAACCTGGGCTGGACCTGGCAGGATATCCTCGACATCCTGGCCTACATCCAGACCCTGCCCATCGAGTAACTTCATGTTTTACAGGAGTCCGGGACAGCCCGGACTCCTGCATCTTCTTTCAGTTTCCGGCATTATTTTTTGGTTTTTCTCTTTTGCCTTTTTAGGGCGCATTGCCCTGGTAAAAGAAGTTGTTGCATAAATTATCCCCTTCAGTAATGAAATGAACTTCACACGATGAGGTATTGCATGAAACAAAAAATCACCTGGGGAATAACGCTGCTGGCAATACTGGCCGTATTGCTCATGAGCGTTGCCTTGTTTTTTACCCAGCCTGCCCACGCCCTGCCGGAATTTTCATCCCGCACGGGCGAATCCTGCGCCACCTGCCACGTCAACCCCGGCGGCGGCGGGCCGCGCACCATGCGCGGCTTGATTTGGGCGGCAAAGGGACAGCCCGACGCCGTACCGGAACTGCCCGGCGTCTTGATCGCCCCCGGCGTGAGTGATGGGGAAGAGTTGTACCAGATCGCCTGCGCATCCTGCCACGGCAAATATGGCGAAGGCATGTTCGGGCTGCGCCTGATTTACAGCGGCGTGAACGAAGCCAAGATCCGCGGTAACATCTTGCGCGGACGCCTGCAAAGCGGAATGCCCTCTTTTGAAGGGCAATTTACTGATGAACAGTTGCAGGCGCTGGTGGCCTACTCCTTTGCATTGGTCAATGCTGAAGTCACCCCGGCGCCGCAATCCTACCCGCTGGATTTGCCGCAACTCCAATTGGACACCCCGGTAACCCCTGCTCCATCAGGAGGCAATTAGCATGACAAAAAAACTCTCCCGGCGTGATTTTCTAAAGGTAGCAGCAGCAACCGGCGGGGCGGCGGCTGTCGTTGGCGGGACGAAGGCCCTGTTCACGTCATCCCAGGCGAAGGCGGCAGGTGCAGGACAGTTGACTACCTCCGCCCAGGATGTCATCGTCCCCGGCGTGTGTTCGCTTTGCCCCAGCGGATGCGGGATTCTGGCGCGCGTGGCGGATGGCAAGGTCGTCAAGCTCGAAGGTAACCCAATGCACCCCATCAACCTGGGCGCGCTCTGCCCCAAGGGGCAGGCCGCCCCGGAACTGCTCTATAACCCCGACCGGATCACAGGTCCCATGAAACGCAATGGTGAACGCGGCTCGGGAGATTGGGATGAAATCTCGTGGGATGATGCCGCCCAACTTGTCGCCGAGCAAATTCGGGCGGCGCGCGAGGCGGGCCATCCCGAAAGTGTGGCGCTGATGTACGGCGATACGCGCGGGCAGTTGCGTTCCTTCTTCGAGCGGTTCATGCAGGCCGTCGGCTCGCCGAACCTGGTCTCGAAGGAAAGCCTGAACACCGCTGCCGCCAAACTTGGCATGTTCCTGACGCAAGGCCTCTACGCCCTGCCGGTCTACGACCTGGAAAACGCCAACTACATCCTGTCCTTTGGCGCGAACCTGCTCGAAGCAGGCTGGAATCCACAGCGCACCATCTCCGGCTGGACGTTCGGGCGGCGCGGACGCTCGAACCGGAACAAGATCGTGGTGATTGACCCGCGCCAGGGTGTGCATGGCGCGAAAGCCGATGAGTGGATCCCCATCAACCCTGGTACTGACGCCGCGCTGGCGCTGGGTATGGCGTATGTCATCATCAAATCCAACCTGTTTGATTCGCAGTTCGTCCACGATTACGGCTTTGGCTTCGATGATTTTGTAGGCGAGGGCGGCAAAACACGCAAGGGCTTCAAGAACTGGGTGCTGGAAAACTACGACCCCAAGAAGGTGGAGAAAATTACCGGTGTCCCTGCTACCACGATCGCCCGCCTGGCAGGGGAACTCGCCAGCAACAAACCCGCTGTTGCCGTTTTGCCAGGCAAGGGCGGACTTCTGAACGGCGGCATGGGCGGCGTGTATGCGGCGATGGCGATTCACATGCTCAACGGGTTGATCGGGGCGATCGAATCTCCCGGCGGCGTGCTGGCCCAGCAATACTTCCCGGTCACGCCCTACCCCGACCTGTCGAAGGATACCGTTGCCGCAAAGGGATTGCAAGCCGAGCGCGTGGACGGCGCGGGGACGCTCTTCCCGCTGGCGCGTCATGCTTACCAGGCGGTGGCGGATCGTGTGCTGGAAGGCTATCCGCTGGAGGCGCTCTTCCTGTACGACTGCAACCCGGTTTTCGACGCCCCCGGCGGGGCGAAATTCATCCAGGCCTTCGAGAAAATCCCGCTGGTGGTTTCGTTCTCGACCTTCATGGACGAATCGGCGCAGTACGCGGATTTGGTTCTACCCGAGCCGACCTTTTTGGAACGCTGGCAGGATGACTACATCGAAGGGTTGGGCTACCCCGGCATTGCCTTGCGCCAACCCGTCATCGAACCGTTGTATGACACGATGAACACCGCTGATTTCTTGCTCAGGGTGGCCAACTCCCTGGGCGGTGAAATTGCCAAAGCCTTCCCGTGGGACTCCTACGAGCAGGTGCTGGAATTCCGCTTGCAGGAAATCGGCTCAGACTGGGAAGCGCTCAAGGAACTGGGCGTGTGGCTCACCCCCGGCTATCGCTTCGCCAAACGCGGCAGTGAGCGCTGGTTCGACATCGTCGGTCGTGACCGCCTCCGCGCCCCGCGCGATGGGTACTTCGATTTTTACAGCCGCGAGTTGTTCACCTTGCTCGGTAAAAAGAACAAAGGCGACCTGGAAAAATTTGGCGTGACCCAAATGGGAGACGGCGCGGCCCTGCCACACCCCGAACCTGTGGCCTACGCGGGCGGCGAAGCTGAATTCCCCTTCGTCCTGAATGTGTTTACGCTCATGTCACTAGGCCCCAAAAGTGAAACCGCCAACATGCCTTCGTTGCAGGAAATCAGCGGGATGACCGTGCGCGAGACCTGGGACTCCTGGCTGGAGATGAATCCGAAGTCTGCCGAGGAACTTGGTTTGCGGGAAAATGATCGGGTGAACATCGAAAGCCCGTTTGGGCGAATCCGCACTCAGGTCAAGTTGGCGCCGGGTCTTCATCCAGACGTGGTCAATCTGCCTTTTAACCAGGGACATACCGCCGTCGGGCGTTTCGCCAAAGGGCGCGGCGTCAACGGACTGGAGATCATGAATCCTGCTTCAGAGCCATTGTGCGGGCTGGCGGCATTTACGAATACACGCGTGAAGGTGAGTAGAGCGTAACAAATTCTCCCTCACCCTGGCCCTCTCCCAAAGGGGGAAGGGTTGGGGATGATGGACAGGAGAATAACATGACAAATTGGTGTATGGTGATTGACCTCGATAAATGTGTGGCGTGCCAGGCTTGCAGTATCGCCTGCCGTATGGAAAACAACACGCCGGTTGTCAGCCCGGAAGAAGCGAAGAATGGGCGGGCGATCCGCTGGAACGATGTGTTTCCTTTGCCGGTCCACTTTGGGCCAGACCTGGGGGAGTACCCCAATGTCAAAACACATTACCAGACACGCCCGTGTATGCACTGCAAAAACGCGCCGTGCGTCAAGGCCTGCCCGGTGCAGGCGACCTACATTGACGAAGAAGGCATTGTGCGGCAGAACTACAATCGGTGTATTGGCTGCCGCTTCTGCACGGTTGCCTGCCCTTATGGTGTGCGTTACTTCAACTGGTACAAGCCGCAATGGGAAGGGACGCTGGCAGAGTACCGCAACCCCGACCAGGTGAGGGTTAACGGCTCACTCGAAGGCCCAGCCGTGAGGCCGGTGGGCGTGGTTGAAAAATGTACCTATTGTGTGCATCGGTTGGTCAAGGCGCGTGAGCAAGCCGCCGCCGAAGGACGCGAATTCCGAGCCGACGAATATGTCCCTGCCTGCGTACAAACCTGTACCGGCAAGGCGCGCTACTTTGGCGACCTGGATGACCCGAACAGCACTGTCTCGCAACTCTCCAAGAGTTTACGCGCAGTGCATCTGCTGGAAGACTCCGGCGCGCACCCCAAAACCTTATACCTGTCGGAGGGCTAAACCATGCTTCAGACTCTCGCGCAACACGACCGCGATGAACTCATCGCCCCGCTCTACCGCTTCGACCGTAAATTCTGGGGGATTGTGGCGTTCCTGGCGGCGATCACGGCTCCCGGTCTCTTGCTCTACGGACGGCAATTGATCGTTGGCCTGGGCGTCACCGACCTCAACCGCCCTGTATTTTGGGGGGCGTACCTGGTCAACTTTATCTTCCTGATTGGCATCAGCATGGCGGGGACGGTTATCTCTGCAACGCTGATCCTGCTGAAGGTGGAGTGGCGGCGACCGATCACCCGCATCGCCGAATCCCTGACCGTCTTCGGGCTGATGACTGCCGGTCTGCAAATCATCATGGACATGGGCCGCCCCGACCGCCTGCTCTTCACCCTTATTTACGGACGCCTGCAAGCCCCGCTGATGTGGGATATCGCTTCGTTGACGATCTACCTGTTAACCGCCATGTTCGCACTGTACCTGCAACTCCTGCCCGACATCGCCATCCTGCGCGACACGGCTCCTGCCGCTGTTCCCGAATGGCGCAGGAAACTGTACAAGTTCCTGTCTTTCAACTGGCGCGGCAACAAAGAACAATGGGAACGGCTCGAAAAAGCCATCGTGACCGTCTCGGTCTTCCTCATCCCCATTGGCATCTCGCTTCATACCGTGACCTCCTGGCTGTTTTCCACCACCGTCCAGCCTGGCTGGAAATCCACTATCCTGGGTCCTTACTTCGTGGTCGGGGCCATTTACTCTGGCCTGGGCCTGCTCATCATCGCCATGAGTTTCGCCCGTGTCTACAACCCGCACCTCAAAGAATATATCACCGAAAAAATCTACACCAACCTCGGCTGGATTTTCATTGTCATGAGCGGCGTGTGGTTCTACTTCACCCTCAACGAGACACTGGTTGTCACCGCCGAGCAGGAGACGCTGGAATTTCCCATCATGGCGTCCAAATTGTTCGGTCAGTTTTCGCCCGCCTTCTGGGGCATGAACGCGCTGATGATCGCCGCCACCTGGATGTTGCTCGCACCCAAATTCGTCTCCGATAAACCCAGCCGCAACCCGCTGATGAAAACCCCCGTCGGGCTGAGCGCGGCGGTTATCGGGCTGGCGATCTTCTCTCTCCTGTGGCTGCAACCCGTCTCGGTGTTCGCGGATCCTGTCTTCCAAACAGTGTTCATTCTCGCTTTCGTGGCGTTGCTCTTCCTCGCCCTGCTGGGCGTGACTAAATGGCTCAAAACCCACCTCATACCCTCTTCGGTCATTGCCAGTTCCTTCGTGCTCTTCGGCATGTGGCTCGAGCGCTGGAACATCCTCATGCCCACCCTCACCCATGCCCGCCTCATCCCCTATACCACCTACGACCCTACCCTGACCGAGATCGCCGTCACTGTCTCAACGCTGGGTATCCTGACCCTGATCTTCGTCCTCTTCTACAAATTCTTCCCCTCCATCTCCATTTGGGAAGTGGAAGAGGGCCGCGCCCGCGAACTTGGAGCAGGAGATTAACCGATGAACTTTCCGCTGGAACAACCCCTCTTTCAATTTTTTTACTGGCTGGTGAATACTCCAGGCGCAGGCGCGGGCATCGTCGCGCTGCTGATTGGCGGCGCCCTCCTCACGTTTTTCCTCACCCTGCGCTGGATCTTCTCTGCCAAAAGTGATGAACAAGAGGCGCATCCGTATCCGCCTGGGCAATAGGTTGACTTCCAAGACAGGCAGCATGACCCAAAATTGTGGCGAATAGCCTTCGGATGAATTGTAAGAGGCAGCCTCAATCCACCTAACGGATGACCTCGATCACCCCGGTCGAACCGTTCAGGCGCACTCGTTGGCCGGTTTTCAGAGACAGGGTGGCCCGGTGCGCCCCCACCACTGCCGGGATGCCGTACTCGCGGGCGACCACCGAGCCGTGGGTCATCAACCCGCCCACCTCGGTAATGAGTCCGCCCGCGGCCAGGAACAGGGGCGTCCAGGCCGGATCGGTGCCGGGGCAGACCAGGATTTCGCCCGGAGCCAGTTGGGCGCCGCGCGGGTCGAGCACCACGTGGACGATCCCCTCCACCAGGCCGGGCGAGACCGGGCTGCCGCGGATCACCTCCCCGCTGTCACCGGCCGCGCCGACCCCTTCGTAGAAAGCCCGCCCGTCGCTGACCAACACCCGCGGCGCCTGCTTCCGGCGGGCTTCGCGCTCGTAGGCCGCCCGCCTTCCGGCGATCACAGCCTTCCAGGACCGGTTCTCCCGGCGGGCCAGGGCCTCCAACTCGTCCAATTTCAAAAAAACAAGATCGTCGGCCCGCTCGATCGTCCCGGCGGCCACGAATTCCTGCCCAACGGCCAACAATTCGGCCCGGCCAATCCCCATGGTACGGATGGCGAAGAACTTGGGGCTTTCCCGCGCCCCCATCAGGATGCGGATGCGTTCCGCCGCGCCGCGCGCCAGTTTTTCCTTGAGCCAGCCGCCGCGCTGACGCCGGGCCAACGCAGCCAGTTTCTCGATGGCCTCTTCGGCGGCTTTCCGGCCTTTGGCAAACTGGACATCCGGGGCGGATTCGGGCGGGATGTCCAGGTAGCTTTTCAAGGTGAACATCACCGGGGCAGGATCTTCCCGCCAGCGGGGCTGGCCGAAGTCAATTTCGCCCACGCCGCGCACCCCGTAGCGCTCCATGAACGACGCAATGGCCGCCTGGGCTGCCGGGGGCAGGGAAGCGTCGAGATAGCGGCGGGCAAGCTGCAGGGCGTCCGCTGCGCTGAACAGGTCATTCGCCGCCGCGTCCGCCCGGATGGCAGAAGCCGCCGCCCACAGGGCCAGGTCCATTTCCGTGGTGACATTACCCGGCAGGCCGCGGGTCACCTCCAGCGCCAGGGAGCGGTCGTCCCCGGCAATTTCGTTCAGCAGGTTGAGCAAGGCCATGCTCGGCCCAAACAGCGGGATGAATTTGGGCAGCAGGAAGGGGAAGGCATTGGCGATGCGGTCCCGCATGAAGGCTGTGACGGCGGCCAGCCGTTCGAAGCGGTCGGAAGCCGCCGGGATGGACGCCATGGCAAGGTAGTCTTCGATGGCTGCATCGAAGCGGGCGCGGGCCTTTTCGGGTTGGCGCATCGTTCGCACCATCCGCCCCAGCACGGGCAGGGCAAAATGCGCCAGTTGCCGCAGGGTGCTCAGTTTCAGTTTTCCCTTGCCTGCCCCCAGGCGCGGGTCGCCCGCCAGCCGGGCCAGGATTTGATATACGCTGGGTTCGATGAAATTCATCAGCTCCGAAACAATGCGATATCCGACCGGGTGGCGGATCACGTCGCTGATCTTGATCCAGAGACGCTCCCCCGCCGGGACGAACACGTCCAGCTCCTCGCGTTTGGGTTTCACCCCAAACATCGCGCCGGCCCCGACCACCAGATGCTGGATCGCATCCCGCCCCAGCGGGGTGATCGGCCCCACCAGGCCCTGCACCGCCCCGAACGAAAACCAGACCTTGAGCGGATCGAACGAGACTTCAGGAACCGGGAACAACGACGTGATCGGGCGGGCCTGGAGCAGATAGAGCCGGTCATCGGCGAAGGCCCACTCGATGTCCTGAGGCGGGCCGTATTCTTTTTGGACTTGTTGGCCGAGTGCGGCCAGTTGGCGGATCTCGTCCTGAGACAGCGTTTGCCGCGCCCCGGCCCCCTCCCGGACGCTTTCCACACCTCCGCCGGCCCGGCTGCGAGCGGCGATTTCCTTGGCCCCAAGCCTGATCTCGTTAACTGCCCCGCTGGCAGAGTCCACCACGAAATGGTCCGGCTCCACCTGCCCGGAGACGAGCGCTTCACCCAGCCCGAAAGCGGCGTCAATGACGGTCTCGTTGAGCAGCCCGGTGAGCGGGTTGGCGGTGAACAGCACCCCCGAAACCCGGCTCTCCACCATCTCCTGGACCACCACTGCCAGGCTCACGTCTTCGTGCGGAATGCCGTTCCGCATCCGGTAGCCGATGGCCCGCCCGGTCCACAGGCTGCCCCAGCATTGGACGACAGCCTTGAGCAGCGCTTCGGCGCCGATCACGTTCAGGTAAGTGTCCTGCTGGCCCGCAAAAGACAGGTCGGGCAGGTCTTCAGCCGTGGACGAAGAACGCACGGCCAACGGCGAATCCTTCAATTCGGCGTGAGCCAGGCGGATGGCAAGTTCCGCCTCCGGCGGGACCTTCCCGGACGCAAAAGCCTCCCGGATATTTGCCGAGGCTTGCTCGATGGAGGCCGGGTCCTCGGGCAACGCGCCTGCCAGGGCCAACTCGATGGCCTGGTCCAGGCCGTTGGCATCCACGAAAGAGCGATAGGCCTCCGTCTGGATGATGAACCCCGCCGGGACGGGGAATCCGGCCCGGGTCAGGCGGGACAGGTTCATGCCCTTGCCGCCAGCATTCGAAAGCGCGGCCTCTGGAGAAGTGAAGGGGAGACAATTCATGCCACTATTATGGCACAAGACGGTTATCCTGATAGTGATTTATCGGTTTAAACAAAAAACTGCAAGCATCCTGGTCTTTCGATCAAAGTATATTGCTTACAATACTACCTTGACAGACATAGTAATATGCCGTACAATGTTGATATGGAGATGATACTATGAGCGAGAACAAAATAACATCCGACCTGTTGCGCGGCCATACCGATACGATGATATTACGGCTCTTATGCGAAGCGGATCGCTACGGCTACGAGATCGTCAAGCTGATTGCCGGGCGTTCGGGCGGCGAGTATGAACTGAAGGAGGCCACGATGTATTCCAGCGTCCGGCGGCTTGAGGCGGACGGCGATATCGAGTGGTATTGGGGCGATGAATCCCAGGGGGGACGGCGCAAGTATTTCAGGATTACTGAAAAAGGAAAGGCCACTTACGCCAATAACAAAAGCAATTGGGAGTATGCCAAGCGCGTACTCGATAACTTACTCTAAGGAGATGTGCTGTTATGAACGAAAAATTAAACCAATATTTGAACGGCGTCTTTGCGCCTTACGAGGGGGCAAAGAGCGTCGCCGAACTCAAAGCGGACTTACTGTCCGATTTACAGGAGCGGTTCCGTGAACTCAAAGCCGAAGGCAGGGACGACGAAACAGCCTTTGCGATGACCATTGACAGCATCGGCGATATCGAAGGAACGGTACAGGAGATGGCTGATCTCTCCCGCTCACTGGAGCGCCAGGTACATATAAACTTTAGCGCAAGCAACCTGCCAAAAAGCGATTTCGCGGGTGTGAGCGTACAGAAAGGAAAGTTTGAAGCAAGTGCGCTGCAAAACTCCGACTTTGCGGGCGCGGACTTGACCGGCAGTTTATTTAAAGCCAGCGATGTACGGGAAACCAATTTCGACGGAACGAATCTGACCGACTGCACCTTCTCCGTCAGTGACCTTACGGGTGCGAGCTTCAACAAAACCATTCTGGTACGCACCGAATTCAACACGTCAGGCCTGACCCAGGCAAAGTTCAGCAATGTAAAACTGATTGACGTCAAGCTGACCATGACCGACCTGAGGGAAACGATCTTTGAAAACTGTATCTTTAACAACGTGGACTTTAAATATACCGATTTGCGGGGACAACGCCTTGACGGGCAGACCTTCATTGGCGTCAAGTTTGACAATGCGGCGCTGAACGGAGTGTCGTTCAAGGGCGCGACCCTTAAAAATGTGTCTTTCGTTGCAGCGGTGACCTGGACCAGCTGGTCCAAGAAATACTACCGCGCCATAAAAACCATCTCCTTTGACGGCGCGACGATGGACAAGCTGACTTACGCCGCACTCAAAGGCATGGAAGCCGATTTATCAAACGTTACGGTTATATAAGGAGTGAAGAATATGCAGAACCAGGCCATCCAAGTGAAAGGGCTGCAAAAGTCCTACAAGGAACTTCATGTCCTAAAGGGCGTGGATTTCGAGGTGGAAAAAGGCTGTATCTTCGCCCTGCTCGGCTCCAACGGCGCGGGCAAGACGACGATTATCAAAATCCTCACCACGCTGCTCAAACAGGACAGCGGAACCGCCACCGTCACCGGCTTCGACGTTGCGACAGAGCCAGTCAATGTGCGGCAGGCGATCAGCCTGACCGGGCAATTCGCCGCCGTGGACGATATCTTGACCGGGCGGGAAAACCTGATCATGATCGCCAGGCTGCGGCATCTCGAAAACCCGCGTCAAGTCGCGGAGGATCTGCTGGACCGCTTCGGCCTGACCGACGCAGCCGACCGCGCGGTATCCACCTATTCGGGCGGTATGCGCCGCAGGCTCGACATCGCCATGAGCCTTGTGGGAAAACCGCAGCTTATTTTCCTCGACGAGCCGACCACCGGGCTTGACCCCGAGGCGCGCCTCGAGGTTTGGAAGACCGTCAAAGAGCTTGCTGATAATGGCACGACGGTATTCCTGACCACGCAGTATTTGGACGAAGCCGAGCAGCTTGCCGACCGGATCGCCATTCTTCATGAAGGGAAAATCATCGCCAACGGCACGCTCGCAGACCTGAAAAAGCTGTTCCCGCCCGCAAAGGTGGAATATGTGGAAAAACAACCTTCACTCGAGGATATATTCCTCGCGATTGTCGGTAAGAAAGAGGTAAAAGTACAATGAATACACACTATTTCAGTGATATGAGCGTTATGCTTGGACGTTCCATGCGCCATATTTTCCGCAGCATGGACACCATCATCACGGTTACGATCACGCCGATCGCGATGATGCTGCTGTTCGTCTACGTGTTGGGCGGCGCAATCCAAACCGGCACGGATAACTATGTGAATTACCTGCTGCCCGGCATCCTGCTGATGGCGATTGCAAGCGGCATTGCTTATACGTCTTACCGTCTGTTTATGGATATGCAACGAGGCATCTTCGAACGGTTCCACTCCATGCCGATTGCGCGTTCAGCCCCGCTGTGGGGGCATGTGCTGACCTCACTGGTATCCAATGCCATTTCGGTCCTCGTCATCATTCTCGTGGCGCTCCTGATGGGCTTCCGCTCATCGGCAGGCGTATTGTCCTGGCTTGCCGTGACCGGTATCCTGGCGCTGTTTACGCTGGCCCTGACATGGATCGCGGTGATTGCCGGACTATCTGCAACATCAGTGGACGGAGCAGGCGCTTTTGCATACCCGCTTATCTTCCTACCATTTATCAGTTCGGCGTTCGTGCCCACCGAATCGATGCCGTCAGTCGTGCGCGCTTTTGCCGAAAATCAGCCGGTGACCTCGATCGTGGAAGCCATACGCGCCTTGCTGTCAGGTCAGCCTGTTGGGAATAACATCTGGATTGCGCTCGCGTGGTGCGTCGGGATTATGCTCGTGGCTTATGTCTTTGCAATGAGGGCGTATAAAAAACGGATGTGAAAAGGACAGCCATTTCTGTATCGAACATCAGCGAAGGCTGTCCTGGAGAATGTATGCTATACCTAAACCTATGCCTGTAGGAGTGAACGATCTCATTTCACCTGCGCCGCCGGCTTGCGTCCCATGGCTTGCGTGGCGTTGTAGAGACGAGAGTCGAAATGATACGTTTGGAGTAGCGGGCAGGCATTCTTATAAACTATATTTCGTCTATGGTGACCGACATGCAACTCGTTGAGGAATATTCTGAGACCGTCGAGGATGTGATTTCCTACATCCGCAAACACATTCATGAGCCGCTCGACCGAGAGGCGCTGGCAGAAGTAGCCGGTTTCTCGGTGCCGCACTTCCATCGCGTGTTCACAGCGCAGGTTGGCGAGAGCGCAGTGAGTTATGTGCGCCGCCTGCGGCTGGAACGAGCGGCGCGCAAGCTCCGCATGGGCGCGGTGGATATTACCGAAGTGGCGCGTGCGGCCGGCTACGAGACACATGCGGCCTTCAGCAAGGCGTTCAAACAACAATTCGGTCTCGCTCCCAGTGAGTTCCGTCAACTGGGTTGCAGGGTCGCCACCCAATTTCTGAGAAAAGGAGATACAAAATGAAGATCAAACTTACCAGTGTTCCCATAGACGATTACGACAAGGCTTTGAAATTCTATACAGAGGCGCTGGGCTTCGTGAAAAAGCGGGACATTCCTCTCGGTGATGGCGCGCGGTGGATCACCGTGGTCTCGCCTGAGGAGCCTGATGGAACAGAGTTGCTTCTGGAACCAAACGCCGATTATCCCGCCATGAAAGCGCTGAAGGAATCGCTCGTCAAGGATGGGATACCGTTCGCCGCTTTCCAGGTCAGTGACATTCAGAAAGAGTTCGAACGTATGCTCAATCTCGGCGTGGAATTCACGATGGAACCGACCAACATGGGCATGACGACTGCGGCCGTGTTCGACGACACCTGCGGAAATCTGATCCAGATCTATCAGATCACCGGCGCTTAGGGTTTGTAAAAATATAAGCTCCCTCACCCACCTCAGGTGCGGTGTTGCAAGGGTGTTCGTCCCGCACAATATCCATTTGCGCTCCATGGAGACCCTTACCGCACGCCCCGCCCGACGATAAAACCGTCGGGCGGCTCTTACCAAGCCGCCTGTGGCGGCTAAGCCTGCGAAGCAGGCTTCGGATGAATAGCACGGGGGCTTGTCCCCGTGCAGGCGTCGAGTGAGTGCGTAACATCAGCTAATAACTTACTCGCCCTAAATTGCCTGATTAATCGAGCCGTCTCCCTGTCGAGACGGCTCTTTCGTTGGGCGTCGCAAGGATCGAGACATGACAATCTGCGCCTTACAGGAACCCCTGGACAAATCCGCCGCTGCCCACGACCATTTGCGCCCGCGCCAGGATTTGCCTCAGGGTAAGAAGCGCCTGCTGGCAATCGTCGAAACAGACGGATGCTTTGCCGACAGCGTCAGCGTGACCTGCGCCGGGCAACCCTATTGCCGGACTGTCGGGTATAGCGTGGTGTTATCCCGCCCGCCGGAAATGGAAACCATACCATGAAACAGAAAGCTCACCCTGAAGCAACTGCTGATTCCCGCCGATGAAGTTGGACATTTTCACCCCATGAGCGGAGATTGAACCATGCCGCCAATTTCCCTGATGATCCTGGTTCCTACAATTGCCTTCCTGTATTCCAGTGTCGGTTTCGGTGGGGCTACCGGCTACCTGGCCGCGATGAGCCTGTTCGGCATTCAGCCGGACGTTATGGCCAGCACCGCCCTCGTCCTGAACATCCTCGTCGCCGGTATCTCGTTTTCGTCATTCTTCCGCGCGGGATATTTGCGCCGCGAATTGCTCATCCCGTTCATCGTCACCTCGGTTCCAGCTGCTTTCATCGGCGGCTACTTCAAAATTACCGACCAGACCTATGCCATCCTGCTTTACGCCGTTCTGACCTTCGTCGCCATTCGTCTGCTTTTCTTCTCCAACCATCGCGACGCGGCTGACGAAATACACAACAGGCAACACGGGGCAGGCGGACAAATGCGCTCATATCCAGGTAACCAACGGAACACGGAACGCGCAACGCGCAATACGCCCCCTCCGTTCTGGCTGGCCTCCATCGTTGGCATCTTCATTGGCCTGCTTTCGGGCATGGTGGGTATCGGCGGCGGGATTTTCCTCTCCCCGGTCATCATCTTTGCCAGTTGGGGCACGTCCAGGCAGGCTTCGGCGGTGGCAGCGGCTTTTATCGTACTCAACTCCATCAGCGGATTGGCAGGACGGCTAATCGGCGGGAAATTCGTTTTTGGCGAATTCGGTCTCTGGCTGATCCCCTTCGGGTTGATCGGGGCCTTGGCCGGCAGCTACCTGGGCGCCAAAAAACTCAGCAACCTGGCTTTGCGCCGCGCCCTGGGCGTCATCATGGCTTTTGCCGTGACAAATTTTTGGATCAAATTCCTGTGAGACTGCGCACCCTCGTCCGCGGGAGTAACGATGCAGGTTCGGCAGCAGCGCACCTCCTGTTTCAGGCCGGATACGCAGTTGCCTCCACCACATCCCCAGGCCAACCGTTACCCGCCGCAAAATGGCCTACGCCGAGTGATCGCTGTCCCGGCGCCTGTCCGCCTTACCGGGTCAATTTCAATGGCGTAAAGCCTGTTCAAGAACAGGCTTTACGCAAAGGGGAGAGAAGGTAACCGATAGTTACAGCGCCGCATACACCAGCGCAACGACCGCGCCGAAGATCATGTGACCGGCCAGCCCGCCCATGAACGCCATCAGCCCGCCGTTGTTGGTCATCCACAGACCGGGGGCCTGCACCGCGCCGCTCTTGATTCCCGCGTGCATCATGGGGATCATCGCCATCACCACGCCGACGACCAGCCAGTGGGCCGCGCCGAAGACCAGGCCGCTCGTCCAGGTGGCCGCGCCGATCCCGTTCGACCAAAGGAAGGCGTAGATCAGGGCGAAGATGACGCCCATCATCAGGTGCATCATCCAGCCGAGGGCCTGGTTCGGTTTGCCGAACATCGAACCGAGCAGACTGACGATATCCATTTTGGGCATACCCATTTTGGGCGCCAACATCAAAATCATGGTGAAGATGAGGGTGGCGACAATACCAGAGATGACTGCATTCAGAATGTTCATTTTTTGCTCCTTTTGAGTTGGTTTCTTGCTGAACGGATAGTAACCCCCCGTTTTCTCTTACCCATTCCTGCCTACCAACAAAATTGAAAGGGGCAGGTTTCATTTCAGTTGAAACCGTCCCGAAGGCTGCCGCAAAAAATGAAAACCGCCATCCAAATTTATGGATGGCGGGTCAATCCAACTCTGCGCCCTGTCACGTCACATTTGCGACGATTCTTTCCAAAACCTTGTATTCATCCCGGCAGTCGTCACACATGTCCAGGTGATGCTGCACCAGCGGCATCAAGTGGGCCACGTCCTCCCCCTGCGCCGCGAGTTCAGTGAACTGATCGAGCAAGGCAAAGACCTCATCACAGGTCAGTTCTTCCTCTCGCGTATTGGACAGCATTTCCATCATCGTTTGCATCTTTCTGGACGGCTTTGCAGGGATATCACCCGATGGTGGCTTTTGACTTTTAGAGCCAAATATTTTCTGGATGAACTGTTTCATTTTCATTCTAAAAATTCCTTCTACGAACGGATAGTATTGTCATCCAATCTCTTACTTCCCAGCCTGTTCGAACACAGACAGGACTTCCTGCGGGGTCAAACCTTCATTTTCCAACCGCTTCTTCAATCGCAATCGCGCATCGTGCATCATCTTGTAAAGCGCATTCCTGTTCGTCCCCAGCCGCCGCGCCGCTTCCTCCAGTGGAAAGCCATCCACGATAGACATCATCGCTTTGCGTTGTTTATCGGTCAACTCTTCCATGATGATTCGGTTGACACGCTTCATCATCTCGGCACGCGACACCTGCTCTTCCGGATTCGCCTGGTGGTCGGGCAACTCGCGATACGAGGCATCCATGTCATCGTCCATTGTCATATCGGGCAGGGGGACTTCACTCCAGCGGCGGCGGCGCAGCTCGGTCAGCGCGGCGCGCACAGCGATCTTATGCGCCCAGGTAGTGAACTGGCTGCGCCCTTCGAAGGTGTCCAGATATTTCAACACATTCAAAAGCGTTTCCTGCGCCACTTCCTCGGTCAACGCCTCAGTTTCGGGACTTTTCGGGTCGAGCCTGCCGGCAATCGCGTAGGGCAATCCCCGCAGGATGATGGCGCGCAAATCTTCCAGCGCCAGAGCCTGCCGATCCCCGCCCGCGCCCAGATCAGCAATCCATTCTTCGTTGGTGCGTTTATCCATGTTTAGATTATACCCAGAGCGGCCACAAATTGCGCTTTTTTAGAAGCAGGAAAACGAAACTCGTGGCTGCGGGTGTTAAATAAACCAGGGTAAGCGTTTCGGCGCGAAATTTATCTATTCTTCAGGAGCATGACATGATCCCATCCCTCACCACTGCCCAAATGATCGAAGTAGACCGCGCCATGATCGAGGATTATCACATCGAGTTGATCCAGATGATGGAAAATGCAGGACGCGCCTTTGCGGAATTGGCACGCCGCCGGCTGGGGGGAACGGTCCAAGGCTCCAGCGTAGTCGTCCTATGCGGGAACGGGAACAACGGCGGGGGCGGGATGGCCGCCGCGCGCCGCCTGCATAACTGGGGAGCGGATGTCGTCGTCGCGTTGACCAAACCGGCGGATGACCTGCGCGGCGTTCCCGCCCATCAATTGGACATCCTGCGGCGGATGAAGATCCCCATCGTGGACTCCGCCTCGCTTCGTTCTACCCCGAGCCTGATCCTCGACGCGATCATCGGCTACAGCCTGAGCGGGTCTCCGCGCGGCGCCGCAGCGGACCTGGTCCGCTGGGCAAACGCGCAGGCCGCCCCGATCCTCTCGCTCGACACGCCCTCAGGCCTGGATGTGACCAGCGGGAGAGCGCACCGCCCCACGATCCGCGCATCCGCCACGTTGACGTTGGCTTTACCAAAACAGGGATTGTCGAATCCCGAAGCGAAAAAATATGTCGGCGAGTTATACCTGGCCGACATCAGCGTCCCGCCCGAACTGTACGCCAAAATGGGTATCGCCGCGCCATCCCTGTTCGCCGGGAGCGATATCGTCCGCGTGGAAGCATGAGCGCGATGACAGCAACTCCCCGGCGCAACAGGAGCAAAGTGGCCGCCATGATTGCCTGGGCGCTCTTGCTGGCCGGCTACTGGTGGTACACCAGCGCCAACGGTTTGACGCCGATGGAGACCATGCAGGCGCTGATCCATTTCGTTTCGGACAGCTCTTACGGGTTCCCGCTTTATGTGCTGGTTTACATGGTTCGCCCCATTTTCCTTTTCCCCGCCACGCTGGTGACGATGACCGCCACTTACTTGTATGGGCCTGCGCAAGGAATTGCCTACGCGTTGGTCGCCAGCAATCTCTCATCCATGATCGCTTACTTTATCGGGCGCTTTTTCGGGAGCGGGTTCCTTCACAACATCGAGCAAAACAAAACGGTCGGCATCTACGCCGACCGCTTGCGCTGCGAAAGTTTCCAGACGACGATGATCCTGCGCTTCCTGTTCCTGCCTTACGACCTGGTCAGTTATTTTTCAGGCTTCCTGCGGATTGACCTGGGCTGGTTCATGCTGGCAACGGTGCTGGGCAGCATCCCTGGCACGATTTCCTTTGGCATGTTGGGCGCATCCATTCAAGGCGACTTTGCCGCCCAGAGCATTTCGCTCGACCCGTTTTCGCTGGCGGTTTCCGCCGCAATGTTTGTGTTCAGCATTGGCATGTACCGTTTGGTACGAAAACGTGAAGTAATGCGAAATTAATTTCGCGCTACCCGCCTGGAAACGCCTTACGGAACTCATCCACTGCTTTGGGCCCATTTCGCTCCAGGCATTCGTAAAACTGTTTGCGTTCCTGGTTGCGGAAATCCAGCCGCTCCACGTGGAAGGGCGCCAGCCGTTCGCCTGCCCTGCGCCGGCCTGGGATTTGGCTGAAATATTGGATCGCGTTTTCCACGCTGCGCGCGTCCGTCCAGTCGGACTTGTAAACGATCAGGCCCGAACGCGCCAGGATCCAGGTCATGTTGGGCATCGAGCCGTAGGCGCGGTGGCACGCGCCGTCGAGCGCGTCCACCAGGATCGGGCGCGTCACGCCCAAGACATCCCGCAGGTCACGCGCGTGGCGGAACTTCTGCGCCATCGAAGTCAGGTGCGGATAATTTTCCCCGGGGTGGGCTTCGTGCGTGTAAAGGAAGATCGAACCGATATTCTGCGCGGCATACTTTTCGGCAATCTCATTCATGGACGGCGCCGCCATCCCGCAGTAGGGTCAGGTGAAACTGCCGAACTCAACGATGGTGAAATCGTGCTGCGACCAGGTTTCGTTCAGGTTTGTGGGCGTTTGGTCCAGACGCCAGAGCGGGAAATCGGGTGCAAGTGTGCCCGTCTGCGGGCTGGAAGCGAAGTTCATCCACGGCTCGAATTTCTCCGGCGCGAAACTGTCGTAGTTGTAGCGGGTCAGCAGGTCATCCATTTGTATTCCCCTGTTCGCGCTATCTCTTCGCCCGCGCAAACAAAGAGTTGATCACAGATTTGTGCATTTCGAGCAGGTCGGGTTCAGCTTCGAATCCTGCCTGGGTTTCCAAAACCAATTCCGCTTTTTTCAACATTGGCAGGGAAGGGTTTTCAGGATCAATCTGATGCTCATCAAAAACAGTCTTAATTAACTGTTCGAGCGCTGCGTCCACGTTCTCGGTCGGGACCTCGCCCATGCGACGTTTTACGAAATCGCGGTTGATATTGAAGAAGCATGCGACAACACCTTCTTTAACATCTTTGGGAGCGAGCATGTCCTTCTGCATAAGCGATTGGAGAATAACGGCGTGTTTACTCATGGTCTTTTCCCTTTCACAAAAATATCTGATGATTGGATAACTTGATAACGTAAATGCTTACGGCCTCACACAGGACATCCCGAGGTTTTCCTTGCGGGAAATTTCCGAGGCGGTGCATGACTTCAGTTAAACCCTGGCAGGTTGTAAGAGAGTGTTTTGAAAATGGT
>DIDQ01000024.1:1801-4312 GCA_002418215.1 Anaerolineales bacterium UBA5796 | reverse complement strand
TTTCTCATATTGAGAATTGCTGCAACGCCAGGAGACGTTGGACTCGGATGCGTCTCAATGGTATATTAAGCCGGATTTCCATTACTTTATGCGCCTTATGAGGAACCTATGAAACAAATTTGTGTCGTCGGTGTCGGTTACGTTGGATTGGTGACCGGCGCCTGTTTCGCTGATCTGGGCAACCGGGTCATTGCCCTGGATGTCAACGAACAGCGCATCGAGGGCCTGAAAAAGGGCGTGATGCCCATCTACGAACCCGGCCTGGAGGAACTGGTCGAGCGCAATGTACATGCCGGGCGTTTGACCTTCACCACCTCGTATGCCGAGGCCATGCAGGGGACCGAATTCGCCTTCATCGCCGTGGGCACGCCCTCGGGGGTCAACGGCGAGGCGGATTTGCAGTACGTGGCGGCCGCGGCCCGTTCGATTGCGGAAACGATGACCGCGCCGCTGGTCATCATCAACAAATCCACCGTGCCGGTCGGGACCGGGGACTGGGTCGCCGATATCGTGAAGGAGGCCCAGCCCGGGCCGGTTGATTTTTCGGTCGTGTCGTGCCCGGAGTTCCTGCGCGAGGGTTCGGCCATCCCGGATTTCATGAATCCGCACCGCACGGTGCTTGGCTCGCTCGATCACGATGCCGCCGAGAAGGTAGCCCGATTGCACCTGCCGCTGCGCGCCCCGATCATCATCACCGACTTGCGCACCGCGGAAATGATCAAATATGCCTCCAACGCTTTCCTGGCGACCAAGATTTCGTTCATGAACGAGGTGGCCCAGATCTGCGAGGCTCTCGGCGCGGACGTGAAGGAAGTAGCCGTGGGCATGGGACACGACAGGCGCATCGGCTCGATGTTCCTGGATGCCGGTCTGGGCTGGGGCGGCTCATGCTTCCCCAAGGATGTGTTGGCCCTGGCCTACATGGCCGAGGAGAACGGCCTGGAACCGCGCATTTTGAACGCAGTGATGGGCGTCAATTACGACCAGCGCAAGTCCGCGGTGGACAATGTGGACGCGATGGTCGGCGGTCTGAAAGGCAAAACGATCGGCCTGCTGGGCCTGGCCTTCAAGGAGAACACTGACGACATGCGTGACGCCCCGTCTATTGACATCGCCCAATCCCTGACTGCCGCGGGGGCAACCGTACGGGCTTACGACCCGATTGCGATGGAAGTGGCCCGCGGCATCCTGCCGGCGGTCCAGATGTTCACGGATGCCTACAATATGGCCGAGGGTTGCGATGCTTTGATCGTGGTCACGCCATGGAATGAGTTCAAGCAGCTCGACCTGGGGAAGGTCAGGGAACTGCTCAAGAAACCGGTCATCTTCGACGGGCGCAACATCTACGACCCCGTCACAATGAAAGGCCTGGGATTCAATTATCGCGGCGTGGGGCGCGGGTATGAAGTGGATTAGCCGCGTAGTCTGGTAGTCGAATGGTCTGGTAGTCGAATGGTCTGGTGGTCTGGTAGTCTTGATAGTTGGATAGTCCAACCACCCAACTACCCGACCATCCGACTAAACGACCACTTGACCAACGGACTAAACGACCACTTGACCAACGGACTAAACGACCACCCGACCAACTAACCAAATGACAACCCCTCCCGTTTGCGATTACGAAGGCTCCGATTACCAGTCCGTGTTCTGGGACCGGGGCGAGCGCGAGTACGAAGACCGCGTCGAGGCGATTGCGCTCAAACGGCTGCTGCCTTCCGGCGGAAAGTTGATGCTCGAACTGGGCGCCGGCGCGGGCCGCAATACGACGCGCTATGCCGGGTTCGAGCGGGTCGTCCTCCTGGATTATTCCACCACGCAACTGGCCCAGGCCCGGCAGCGATTGGGTGAATCGGCGAAATACATCTTCGTCGCAGCCGACATCTACCGCCTGCCCTTCGTGGACGGCCTGTTCGACGGCGCGACCATGATCCGCACCCTGCACCACATGGCTGACGCGCCCAAGGCGCTGGCGCAAGTCCGCAATGTGCTCCGGTTTGGGGCGGTCTTCATCCTCGAATTTGCCAACAAGCAAAACCTGAAGGCCATCCTGCGCTGGCTGCTGCGCCGCCAGGACTGGAGTCCCTTCGCGCCTGAGCCGGTCGAATTCGTCGAGTTGAATTTCGATTTTCATCCTAAAACGGTGCGCAACTGGCTGACAGCGATCGGTCTCCGGGTCGAGAAGACGCTGACCGTCTCGCATTTTCGGATGGGATGGCTCAAGCGATTCATCCCGACCTCGGCGCTGGTCTTCTTCGATTCGCTCGCCCAATGGACCGGCGGCCTGTGGCAGTTGACCCCCAGTGTCTTCCTCAGCGCCCGCGCCGCCGGGAAAGCCGTCCAAGCCGCTGAGGGCGCATTCTTCAAATGCCCGGATTGTGGTCATGCCGGGCTGGAAGACAAGGCCGACCACCTCCTGTGCGGCGGGTGCGGCAAAAAATGGGGCATCCGGGATGGAATCTACGACTTCAGGCATCCCCTGGCTGATCACTAGACATTATCGGTGATAACACG
>DIDQ01000024.1:0-1691 GCA_002418215.1 Anaerolineales bacterium UBA5796 | reverse complement strand
TTCCCAATTGCCGATAAAGTCTACTGAAATCGAAAAACAGCCCGGTTCGCTAGAACCGGGCTGTCTCATTGCGCAGTGGGCGCTGGTTATGGGGTGGGCGGGGTGAGAGTGTTTTTGCAGCCTTCGAAAATGAAGTCCCAGTCAACCACTTGCAGCCCCAGAGACTTGTAATAGGCCTTGTCGAAAGCCTCCATCTGGCCCGCGACATCGGGGCCGTTGCCAAAGTCAGGGTAGGAATAAGGATATTGCCAATCTACAACCGTTCCATCCGCCAGGGTGACGCGGCCGGTCGCAAGAAGATATTCATTCCCATTGCAATAGTAGCCAGTGCTGGGAATGGTGATGTAAAAACCAAAATTACCAAAGCGGGCTACCGCGCCTTTCCCCGCGAACATCTTGAGTTTGTCGGGGGCTACGCATCCCAGCACGGTGTCATCGGTATTGTCTTTATAGTAACAATTCATCTGGTAGGATTTTTCACCGTAGACGTAGATGCTGCCTTTCAACTCGCCGGCGCTGAACTTGCCGCTCACGTTGAAGGTCAGCACCAGCCCCTTCCCCTGGATGAATTGCGCGCCCGCAAAAGAAGCGGTTTTGGCCGGAGCCGCGGCCGAGGCAAACGTCATCGCTAGAATCGAAAAAATCGCGATTACAAAAAAGACTCTTTTATTCATAATTTTCTCCTCTTATGGAAACTGTTCGGTTCTTTGGAAAAACCCAGGAAACTCCTCACCAATTCCCAGAGAACCATCATTACGGTCATCATCCGCATTTCGACTATACGTTTTGTATTATAGTGTTTCTCTAACGCGGGTTCAAGATTAAAGGGGTATTAATACCTGTCAAAAATGTACGATATTTGGGTTAATTTGGCCCGTCAAGCCTTTTCGACTACCCAAAAATGTGATAATCCGAATAATTCGAGCGGGGTCTTCTCCAAAAATTGCAGCACCCCCCGTAACCATTTACCTAAAAAGCCAAAGCGGGCGATGAGGTTGTCGTAAGCGCCAAAAACAATTTTTCGCTCGACGAGCCGGACCGGGAGACCCGCAAACAGTCGCTCCAAATCGCGTTGCGAGTAGACGCGCACGTGCGGGGCCAGGCTGTCACGCCAACGGCGCGGCAGGTAATTGACCAGCGGGATGTTGCCGAATTTGTATTCCCCGCGCCAGTAAATGCCGTGCGTTTCGAACGGGTAGCCGCGATTGGGGACGAAGATTACCGCCCGCCCGCCAGGACTCAGCACGCGCGCCATCTCCTGCACCGCCAGCGCGTCGTCCTGGACGTGTTCGAGGACTTCATGACTCAGGATCAGGTCGAATGTCCCGGATGGGAAGGGGAGAAATTCACCCGCAGCGTTGAGAATGCGCGGCGAACGGGACCCGGCCTCTGCGGCGCGTTCCCAGTCATATTCCAGGCCGACGATTTCCCCGCCAAAAGGCGCCAGGTGTTCCACGTACATGCCCACGCCGCAGCCGTTTTCGAGAATGCGCCCCCGAATGCGCTCGCCGGCCGCGCCCACGATCATCTCCAGGCGGCGTTCCTGTCCCGCCCGCCAGACGTAAGAAGGTTCGCCGCGCAAAGCGGCTTTGGAAAGGTCACGAGTATTCACGGGCGTAGATTATACCTGTATCGCATAGACTCTTGCCTTTTGTCATTTTTTATTATATAACCCAAGTTGCTACCAAAGG
>DIDQ01000094.1 GCA_002418215.1 Anaerolineales bacterium UBA5796 | reverse complement strand
TTCTCAAACTGTACGGTGGCTAGACATGAAGCATATTAAGCAGGGAAAGCCTTTTCGTACGCCTCGATGATCCGATCCCATAACTGATTCGCACTCTCGTCAATCGTCTGCCGCTTCGGGTCGGCTTCGAACCAGGCTATTGACCGGCGGACGCCTTCAGCCCAGGAATCAATGCACTCGAAATCGGGCACGAGCGCCTTGATCTTGCGGTTGTCGAACACCACGCTGTTGACCTTGTCCCCGATCAGGCTGCCGAGGGCGCGGGCGTCGTAAGCGGCGATCAACTCGGACGGGATGTGGACCGCATTCAGCTTGACACCCAGCGCATCGGCGACCGCTTCGTAAGCCTGGTTCCAGGTCAGGACTTCATCGGAGGTGATGTGGAATGCTTCGCCGATGGCAGCCTGGTTTCCCATCAGGCCCAGGAAACCTTTGGCAAAATCGCCGTTCCAGGTAAAGACCCACAGCGAGGTCCCATCGCCGGGGATGATAGTCTTCCTGCCCTGTTTCATGCGCTGGAGCAGGGTGTAGGGATGCGGCCAACTGCCCATGCACAGCGGGATTTGCGACGGTCCGTAGGTCAGCGAGGGGCGGACGATGGTCACCGGGAAACCCTCTTCACGATAAGCCCGCATCAGCCGTTCCTCGCAGGCGATCTTGTTGCGCGAGTACTCCCAGAACGGGTTCTCCAGCGGCGTTTCTTCGGTGATGATGTAATGGGCGGGCGGCTTCTGGTAGGCGCTGGCCGAACTGATGAAGACGAATTGACCCGTTTTAGCGGCGAACAGGCGCAGGTCCCGTTCGATGTCTTGGGGGGTAAAGGCGATCCAGTCCACTATCGCGTCGAAACGGTGCCCGGCCAGGGTCCGCGCCACGCCTGCTTCATCCATATAAACATCCCCTGCCAAAAAATGCGCCCCCTCTGGCAGATGATATTTTTTCGATTGGCCGCGGTTCAGGATGTAGAGTTCCATCCCCCGCGCAACCGCCAACTCGGAACAGGCCGAGCTGATCAGCCCGGTTCCGCCGATGAACAGGATTTTCATGGGTATTCCTTCTCTCATATTCTGCCCAAAAACTTTCGGGACGGTTATCTCCGGTAATGTCTATTGTAATGGCTTTACGGGCAATTGCCGCAATTCAAGATTTGGAGCGCCCGCCATGCGCGTTAGATGAACTTACGCGCATGGTATAATGTTTCGCGGCATTGTTGCAAATGCCGGCATTTTTTAACTTTGCGGAGACCCATTTGGCCTTCAACCCCATCAACTGGCTCCTCGGCCTGTTTTCCCTCGACATCGGCATAGACCTGGGAACCGCCAACACGCTCGTCCATGTACGCGGCAAGGGGATTGTCATCAACGAACCTTCATGGGTGACAATCGACAAACGCACGCGTCAACCGCTCAGGATCGGCCTCGAGGCCAAAGAGATGGTGGGGCGAACTCCGGGAAACGTGATCGTCGTCCGGCCATTGCGGGATGGCGTCATCTCGGAATTCGATGTGACCCAGTATCTGCTCGAATATTTTATCGGCCGGGTCCACGAACAAAGTGTGGTGCCGTTGCCGCGCCCGCGAGTGGTGGTTGGCATCCCGGCCGGCGTAACCGAAGTGGAGAAGCGCGCCGTTTACGACGCGGTCATGGCTTCAGGGGCGCGTGAAGCGCACCTGATCGAGGAACCCGTCGCAGCCGCCCTGGGCGCAGGATTGCCCATCAACGAAGTGCGCGGCAGCATGGTCGTGGATATCGGCGGCGGTACGACCGAAGTGGCCTGCATGTCCATGAGCGGGGTGGTCGTCTCCAGGTCCCTGCGCGTTGCGGGTGACGAGATGAACCACGATATCGTTCAGTACATTCGCAATAAATATAACCTGCTCATCGGTGAAGGCGTGGCCGAACAGGTCAAAATGGCGATCGGCTCGGCCTTCCCGCTGCCGGTCGAAAAAACTTACGAAGTGCGCGGGCGCAACCTGGTGACCGGACTGCCTGAAACTGTCGAAGTTTCGTCGGTCGAGGCCCGCGAAGCCCTCGCCGGGTCCGTCCAGGTGATCGTGGACACGATCCGTGACGCGCTGGACGAGGCCCCGCCGGAGATCATCGCCGACCTGATGGACATCGGCATCTGCCTGGCAGGCGGCGGCGCGTTGCTCCAAGGCCTGGCCGACCGGCTGGCGGACGAACTCAACCTGCGCGTCTGGCAAGCCGAAGACCCGCTCACCTGTGTGGTGCGCGGCACCGGGCTGGTGCTGGATGATTTTGAGAATATGCGTAAATACCTTGTCGGGTTGGAACGTGGCAGTACCCGTCACGACCGGGCCTAAAAAATAAGCAACCACATCGCCCGCCCTGGCGGGCGATGCGCTTACAAGAGTAAAAAATGAGAGATTTCTTATCTCGTTCGATCCAGACGACCATCATCTTTTTGGTCGTGGGCGGCATCCTGTTCCTGGCTTTTGGGGGTTATTTTGGCCGGGCATCAACGTTATTTTCAGGCTCACTCCTGGGCATCCAGGAATGGGTATCGGTGCGTTACCTGGCCATCCAGGATTTCTTGACCGCGCCGCGCGAAAGCGCCACCCTGATCCGACGGAATGCAGAACTGGAGGCCGAGGTCGCCCGGCTGCAGGCCGAAGTCATCACCCTGGAGCAAAAAGTTGCCGAGACGGACGTACTCTCGGCCCTGGTGGATTTCTCGACGGCCAACCCTGAAAACACCTATATGGCTGCGGCCGTCATCGGCCAGGACCCGAGTCCGTTCCTCCATTATGTGATCATCAACCGCGGCTCGAACGACGGGATCCAACGCGGGATGCCGATTGTGACCGACCAGGGTCTGGTTGGGCGGGTGGACGCGGTCATTGCCAACGCGGCCCGCGTCATGCTGATCACCGACCCGGCCTCGGCGGTCAACATCCGCCTGCAAAACTCGAAGACCGACGCCATGCTGCTTGGTTCGCTGACCGGCGACCTGTCTCTGGATATGATCTCGCAGGATGCAACCGTCGAAGCGGGTGACGTGGTCCTGACCTCCGGGCTGGGCGGCGGTTATCCGCCGGATATCGTCGTCGGGCAGATCGTCAACGTCCGCAAGCTGGATTATGAGCTTTTCCAGCAGGCCACCGTCCAACCGGTGGTGGATTTTACCCGTTTGCAGATTGTCCTGGTGATCACCAACTTCCGGGCCATAGACATTACCCCGCTCATCCCTGAGACCGTCCCCTAGGCCATGCGCAACCTGGTCGCTTTCCCGATCCTGTTCCTGGTGCTCCTGCTCCAGACGACCATCTTCAGCCGCCTGACCCTCCTTTCCGGCGCGGCGGACTTGATGCTGGTCACGCTCGCGGCCCTGGCTGTCCAGGAGCAGGTGACTTCGGCCTGGCATTGGGCCGTCTTGGGCGGCCTGATGGTGGGACTGGCCTCCGGCGTCCCGTGGTTCGTCCCGGTTATCGGTTACCTGGTTGTCGTGGGGCTGGCGCGGCTGTTCCAGCAGCGCTTCTGGCAGGCGCCGATCCTGGCTTTGTTTGGCGTCGTTTTCACGGGATCGTGGGTGGTAAACTTATTGACGCTTTTTGCCCTTCAGATTGCGGGCCGGGCGATAGCCCTGGATGACGCCCTCAGCCTGGTGATCCTGCCCAGTCTGTTGTTGAATATGCTGCTGGCGGTCCCGGTCCGGGCTTTGATCGTAGACCTGGCCGATTGGCTTTATCCGGTAGAGGAGACTTTATGAGCGCAAACAGTTCACCTGCGCCCAATTCCCAGATCGAAACCTGGCGGACCGTTGTGTTCGCTGCGGTGATCTTACTGGTATTCAGTTTGATGACGGGACGGTTGGTCCAATACCAGGTGGTCGAACACGATACCTGGACGAACCGCGCGGTTGACAATTACACCGTGCCCAGCACCGTGCCATCCCCGCGCGGCATCATCTACGACCGCAACGGGATCGTCCTGGCCCGCAACGTGGCCTCTTATAATGTCGTCATCGTCCCGGCCCAATTGCCGGATGATGACGCCGACATCCAGCGCATCTATCGCGAACTCTCGGCGGTGATCGGCGTGCCGGTCAATTCCGGCACAGTGGAAGACGCCAAGCTGCTGGCCGAGTGTACCGATGGGCCGGGCATCGCCCAGTTGGTGGAACTCGGCGATTCGCTCAAACCTTACAGCCCGGCCAAGATCAAATGTTACGTGGACGAAGAAGTGGCCCGCATTGTGATGGAAAAATCTGTATACTGGCCGGGGGTATCGGTCCAGATCGAAGCCGTGCGCGATTACCCGACCGGAGAACTGACCGCCAATGTGGTCGGGTTCCTGGGGCCGATCCCCGAAGCGGCCGCGGAGTATTATCAGAACCTCGGATTCGAAGTCAGGCGCGATAAAGTCGGTTATGCCGGGGCGGAACTGGCTTTCGATGACGTTTTGCTCGGCAGGAATGGTACCCGCGTCGTCGAGGTGGATGTAGCCGGTCAGGAATTGCGCAATCTCGAACCGCCAACGGCTCCCGTGCCGGGAAACAACCTCGTGCTGACGATTGACACCCGTCTCCAGGAAGCGGCCCGGGCCGCGCTCCTGAACCAGATCAACTTCTGGAACACTTGGTTCAACAGTATCCGCATTTCGAGCGGGGTGGTGATCGCCATGAATCCCAAAACAGGGGAAATCCTGGCGATGGTCTCGTATCCCTCTTACGAGAACAACCGCTTTGCGCGTATCATCCCGGCGTATTACTACAACCAGGTGGAACAAGATCCGCGCCACCCGCTGCTGAACAACGCGATCTCCTCGGAATACCCGCCGGGTTCGGTCTTCAAACTCTCCACCGCGACCGGCGCGCTGAACGAAGGCGTGGTGGATTTGGGAACCATCGTCGAGACCCCCGGCAAACTGACCCTGACCTGGAAATTCTCGCCCAACGACCCCGGCCGCGAGCAGGACTTCGTGGACTGGATCTACGAGCGCAACGGGGTCATCAATCCTGCCGGTTTTGGCCGGCTGGATTTCCTGCACTGCATTGCCTATTCGAGCAATGTCTGTTTCTACAAATTGGGCGGCGGTTACAAGACCGAGATCCCGATTGGCCTGGGGATTGACCGCCTGTTCCAGTATGCGCGCGCTCTGGGGTACGACGAACCCACCGGCATCGAATTGCCCGGCGAGCAGGACGGCCTGATCCCGACCAAGCAGTGGAAACGCATCAACCAGGGCGAGAACTGGTCCACCGGTGACACTTACATCGCCAGCGTGGGCCAGGGTTACGTCCTGTCCACGCCGCTCCAGGTGCTGATGTCGGCGGCGACGATTGCCAACGACGGCAAGCAGATGAAACCGACCGTGGTCCGCGATGTTGTGGACGGGCGCGGCCACGTGGTCACGAAGTGGTTCAACCCGGATGAAGGGACTGTCACCGACGAGCCTACGGCCGAGAACAGTTTCCAGATTTCGCCGTTCACCCCTCACATGCGCCGGGACATCACCGTTGACCCATTGATCAAGGATTACACCTGCGATGAAGACGGGTACTGTGAAGAGACGGGGGAGATGAAAGTCATCCAGCCCTGGGTGGTCGAAGCGGTCCAGCGTGGGATGCGCCTGGCCGTCACCGACCCGACCGGTACGCTCCACAGGGTTTTCTATGAGCCGGAGGAGTTCCCCATTGCCGTGGCCGGCAAGACCGGCACTGCCGAATATTGCGATGACGTCGCCAGGGCCAACGACCGCTGCCGGTTCGGCCAGTGGCAGACCCATGCCTGGTCCGTGGCTTTTGCGCCCTTCGAAGACCCGGAGATCGTGGTGGTGGCCTTTGCCTACAATGCCGGTGAAGGCGGTACGGTGGCTGCGCCCATCGTGGCGGACGTGATCAAAGCCTATTTCGAGCTTAAAGCCATTGATATTTCGCTCAGCGGCGGCGGTTGATCCTTTCGTGTAATGAATATGGTGTAATGTTTTCGCAGTTAAACCTGTTGCGAGAACATGCTATAATTCAGCCCGGCGGCGTTCTTCGCCGTCGGGTCTTATTTTGGCTTTTGATGGCAACTGCCGGTATTCGGATAGTAAAAACCGGGAAGATCAGGTTATGAGTGCTTCTCAACTCACGCTCAAAATCAAGGGATTGCGCGACAGCCTGCTGGTGACCCTGCCGGAGGGCCGCTGGGACGATCTGCGCGGGCTTTTGTTGAACCAGATACAAGAGCGTGAATCCTTTTTTAAGGGAGCGCGCCTGGCATTGGATGTCGGCGTGCAGGCGCTCCACGTTTCGGATGTGTCGGAGCTGCGGGATGCGCTCTCAGAGCAGGGGGTGGCGCTCTGGGCAGTCTTGAGCGAGTCCCCGGCCACGGAGAAGACGGCCCAACTCCTCGGGCTGGCGACGCGTCTGGCCCGGCCCACGCCCGAGGTCCCGCGCGCTCCGGCGGCAGTTGTCGAAGCGGATAAAGCCCTGTGGGTGGACAAAACCCTGCGCTCCGGGATGCGCGTCGAATATCCGGGGCATATCGTCGTGCTGGGCGACGTCAACCCCGGAGCGGAGATCGTTGCCGGGGGCAGCGTGATCGTCTGGGGACGGCTACGGGGGGTCGTCCACGCCGGGGCGGAGGGGAATGGCGAGGCTTCGGTTTGCGCCCTCGACCTGTCGCCCCAACAGTTGCGGATCGCGGGCGAGATCGCCCTGGCGCCCAAGCAGCGCAAGACGCCGGTGCCGGAAATCGTCCGGTTGAAGGACGGGCAGCTTGTGGCCGAACCCTGGCGCCCGGATAAACATTAGGGATGTGAGAATGTCAACTGTGCTTACGATCGGTTCTGGAAAAGGCGGGGTCGGCAAGACCACCGCGGTGGCAAACCTGGCCGTGGCCCTGGCGGCCAGCGGCGACAAAGTGGTTTGCATAGACGGCGATATCGGCCTGCGAAACCTGGACGTGATCATGGGCCTCGAAAACCGGATCGTTTACGACCTGGTGGACGTGGTGGAAGGCCGCTGCCGCCTGCGACAGGCGATGATCCGCGACAAGCACCTGCCGGAACTGTATCTCATCCCGGCCGCGCAGACGCGGGACAAGAACGCGGTCTCGCCCAGCGACATGGTGCGCCTGTGCGACGAGTTGCGCGGCGAATACGACTGGATCCTGATCGACTCCCCGGCCGGGATCGAGCGCGGCTTCAAGAATGCCATTGCCCCGGCAGACCGGGTGGTGGTCGTCACCAACCCGGAGGTCTCGGCGGTGCGGGACGCCGACCGGGTGATCGGCATCCTCGAAGCTGAAGAGAAGGGCACACCTTCCCTCATCCTGAATCGCCTGAACCCGATCATGGTCAAACGCCATGACATGCTTTCCGCCGATGATGTGGTGGACCTGCTGGCTGTCAAGATCATCGGCGTCGTGCCGGAAGATGAAGACGTGATCGTGGCTGCCAACCGCGGTTCCCCGGTGGCCCTCGACCAGAAGAGCCGGGCGGGACAGGCCTTCAGGAACATCGCCCAACGGCTGAAAGGCATAGATACCCCATTCCTTGCCCTGGATGACCAGGGTAATCTCTGGCAGCGCTTGTTCGCGGGGAGGAAGTGATATGAGCTTTTTCGAACGTCTCAGGGGCCGCAAACGCAGCGCCGAAAGCGCCAAGGAACGCCTGCAACTGGTCCTGGTCCACGACCGGACCGACATCACGCCTGCCGTGCTGGAGGCGTTGAAGGACGACCTGCTTGCGACCATTTCGCGGCACGTCGAGATTGACCCGGCTGCGGTCCACATTGACCTGGAACGCGACGGACGCGCCCAGCGCCTGATCGCCGACATCCCCTTGCGGAGCGTATCGAGGCGCCGGTCGGGATAGCGTATGCGTAGTCAGGTCTGGCGGCACTTCGATTTCTGGCTGCTGGGCGCGGTGGTGATCCTGGTCATTTTCGGGGTCATCATGATCCGTTCAGCCGTGGCCGGGAATATCGAATTGACCGAAACCACCCCCCTCGTTCAGAGACAGATCATTTTTGCCGTTGTCGGGCTGGTAGTGATGCTGGTCACTGCGGCCATAGATTACCATTTGTGGTCGGCGGTCAGCCGCGGGCTGTATATCGGCATTATCGTAGTGCTGTTTGCGCTCAACGTGATCGGCGCAGCCCTGTTCGGCTCGGCGCGCTGGTTCCAGACAGCGCTGGTCAACATCCAGCCTTCGGAATTTTCCAAGATCGTGCTGATCATCGTGCTGGCGCATTTCTTTGCCCAGCATATACTCCAGATGAACGACCCCAAGTGGACCATCCGCAGCTTCCTGCTGACGATGGGCATCACCACCTGGATCATCCTCCAGCCTAACCTGAGCACCTCCATCGTGACCCTGGTGGTGTGGTTCGCCCTGTTGTGGCTGGCGGGCGTGCCGGTCAAGCATTTGCTGGCATACGCCCTGATCGGGACCATCGTGCTGGCAGTGACCTTCCCGATCCTGATCGAGCGCGGGATCATCCAGGAATACCAGATGAACCGGGTGATGACCTTCCTGGCCCCGCCCGAAGACGCCAGCTACGGCGATACCTACAACATCGAGCAGGCGACGATTGCCATCGGCTCGGGGGGGCTGTTCGGCCAGGGGTACGGACTCGGCTCACAGGTCCAGAACCGCTTTCTCAAGGTACGCTGGTCAGACTTCATCTTTTCGGCCACCGCCCACGAGTTCGGCCTGGTCGGGGCCATGCTGGTTATCCTCCTGGTCCTGTTTATCGTCTGGCGCTGCCTGTACGCCGCCCGCATCGCCCAGGACCCCTTCGGCGCGTTCATCGCTTACGGCGTAGCCACGTTGATCTCTTTCCAGGCGGCGGTCAACATCGGCGTGAACCTGAACATGATGCCCGCCACCGGCCTGACCCTGCCCTTCCTGAGTTACGGCGGCAGTTCGCTGGTAGCCAACCTGATCGCCATCGGCCTGGTCGAAAGCGTCATCATGCGCCACAAGGCGTTGGAATTCTAGGGAACCCGCGAGTGCGTCGCACCTGAAACTGGCGACAAAACCGCCAAACGGGATATTTTTAGGCTTGAGCGAAATCCGTTTAGAAAGGTACGACGCACCCTCCGCGGCAAATTTCTTTTGGAGAACTTATGTCTGACCTCAAACCCGCCCGCACCCGCATGGCCCCCTCGCCGACCGGCCGCTTCCACCTCGGCTCGGCCCGCACCGCCCTTTTCGATTACCTGCTGGCTAAAAAGACCGGCGGGCAGTTCGTATTGCGGATCGAAGATACCGACCGCAAGCGCTTCGTCCCCGGTTCCGAGGAGGAGATCATCGCCAGCCTGAAGTGGCTCGGCATCGAACCGGACGAAGGGCCTGGGTACGGCGGCCCGTATGGACCCTACCGCCAGACCGAACGCCGCCAAGCCTACGCCGACCACGCCCGGATCCTGGTAGACAAGGGCGCGGCCTTCCCCTGTTTCTGCACCCCGGAGCGTTTGGCTGCCGTCCGGCAGGAACAGCAGAAGCGCAAGGAGACCCCGCGTTACGACGGAACCTGCCGCAGCCTGTCGCCGCAGGAAGCCGCCAGCCGGATTGCCGACGGCGAAAAGTACGTCATCCGTTTCAAGATGCCCTACGAGGGCGTGACCGTCGCCCGCGACCTGCTGCGGGGTGAGATCGCCACCGAGAACCGCCACCTCGACGATACCGTGCTGCTCAAATCCGACGGCCTGCCGACCTACCACCTGGCCGCCATGCTCGACGACCACCTGATGGACATTACCCACGTGCTGCGCGGCTCCGAATGGCTGCCGACCTTCCCGCTCCACGTCCAGGTGGTGCGCGCTTTCGGCTGGGATGAGCCGGTCTGGGTGCATCTCTCGGTGTTCCTCAAGCCGAGCGGCAAGGGCAAGATGAGCAAACGCGAGGCCGCCCAGGCGATGACCGACGGCTATTCGATCTTCGTCAAGGATATGGAAGGGCTGGGCTACACCCCCGAAGGCGTGCTGAACTGGATCGCCCTGATGGGCTGGGGCGTGGCCGAAGACGACGTGATGAACCTGGACGAAATGGTCGAGCGCTTCGATGTGGAGAAGCTGACCCCCTCCCCGGCGGCGATCAATTTCAACAAACTCGACCACTTCAACGGGACGCACATCCGCCGCCTGCCGGTGGACGAGTTGGCCCGCCGGATCAAGCCTTTCTTCGTGGACGCCGGTTACGAAGTGGATAACGACACCCTGCTGAAGATCACCCCGCTGATCCAGGAACGCCTGGTCACGCTGGACGATTGCATCGCCTTCGGCGGGTTCTTCTTCCAGGAAACCGTCACCCCCGACCCGCAGGACCTGGTCGCCAAAGGGCTGACGGCGGCCCAGTCTGCCGAGGCAGCCCGCCGCAGCCTGGACATCCTTTCGGGTGTGGACTCGCTGGCGCACGACATTGCCGAGCCGCCGCTGCGCGCCCTGGTCGAAGAAATGGGGCTGAATGCCGGGCAGGTCTTCGGCATCCTGCGCGCCGCTGTCACCGGCCAGCGCGTCAGCCCGCCGCTTTTTGAGAGCATGGAAGTGATCGGCAAAGAGAAAGTGATCGAGAGATTGGAGGGGGCAATTGGGGCGCTTGAAAACCTGGATGACACACCCCCAAAAGGTTAGCGCAAATTCGCGCAGACCTGTCCTGAGATTGACGAAGATCAGCGGATGGAACAGCGGCTGAATAGTTAGTCCTTGGCGCAAACGTTCCCGATGACCGCCGCCCCCTTCCAGAGTGCTTCGCTAAACCCCGCCCGACGATAAAACCGTCGGGCTATGGCGGCTAAGGAGTCGTGTAAAAACAACTTCCGTTTTTCGCGTGGGTGAGCGGGGCTGAAGCCACCTGCTCAGTTCGTGGAAGCCCTTTGGGCTGGCGCAACGAGTCGGTTTCAACCGACTTCCATGAACTGAGGCAGGACTTTAGTCCGACGAATATAAGCGAGAGGAAATCCAGAATCGGGAAGTTGTTCTTACACAAGCCCTAAGAGCCTATCCATTAAAGGCTCTACCGTAATTAACGGGAAAACCCAAAACTTCGCCGCGAAGTTCGCTAATTCACGCGAATTTTCTTTTCCAATCAGCGAAAATTCGTGGAATTCGCGGCAAGGGTCTTAGCTCTTGTCATTCGCCCCGCCAGAAACGGGAGAGCCTAAATTTAATTTGGCTCTCCCGTTTTTGACGGGA
>DIDQ01000102.1 GCA_002418215.1 Anaerolineales bacterium UBA5796 | reverse complement strand
CGACGGGCGCGTGGTGGCCGTCGGCGGCGGCCAGGTGATGCTGGAAGTCAACATTACCAACCAGGAATTGCGGGCCGGCCTGCCGGGCACGGTGATCGAAGTCATCGAAAACCGCGGGGTGATCATCCAGGCGCGCGGCGCGCTGGTGCAGGGGGTGTGGGGCAATGGGCGCATGGACACCGGGGTGATGCTCTCGCTGATGGACAAACCCGAAGATGTGCTGACCGCTGCCAAACTGGATGTGAGCCTGCGCGGTTCGATCATCCTGGGCGGCTATTGCCGGGATGCCGAGGCGCTCAAAACGGCTGCCGACCTGCCGTTGCGCGGGCTGATCCTGTCGAGCATCAGCCCGGGCATTCTTTCGTTGGCGGTCCAGATGCGTTACCCGATTGTGGTCACAGATGGGGTCGGCGCGCAGGCGATGAATCCGGCGGCGTTCAAACTGCTCAACACCAATGCCAAGCGCGAGGCCACCCTCCTGGCTGAAGGCTTTGACCGCTACACCGGGACACGGCCTGAGATTTTTATCTCCCTGCCGGTGGCGCAGGAAGGCCCGGAGCCGGAAGATTTGATCGCCTTTGCCGCCGGGCAACAGGTCCTGCTGCGCCGCGCCCCGCACGCGGGCAGCCTGGCGACCATCATAAACGTGCGCAAGGGCATGGTCCAGGTGGACAGCGGGCTGCGTGTCCCGGCGGCGGACGTGCGCCTGGAAAGCGGTGAGCAGGTGCTCGCGCCTTTGGCAAATTTGGAAGTTGTGGGATAATACCATCGTCCTTATTCGATCAAGCGAGGAGAGTCACTTATGTTAGAGCCTGAAGAACCCAACTTTGAAGAAGAACCTGCCCCCGAAGAAGGTGGCAACAACCGCACGTTCATCTTTGCCATGGGCGGGATGGCGTTGCTGGTTCTGCTCTCACTGGCCTGCATCGCGGGATACGTTTTTCTCGTAGCCCCAAGATTGAACAACCAAAGGGCCAGTGAAGAAGCAACCACCCAGGCCCAAAACGCGACCATCGAGGCCGCACTGACCGGTACAGCTGTTGTCCTGGCTTATACGCCGACCTCCCTGCCCACCGCCTCACCGACCGAGACACTCGTCCCCAGCCCGACCCCGGTCGTGGTCCAGGAAACCAATACGCCGGATGCAACCGCCACAATTGCCGCCGCGCTGACCGATGCGGCCCAGGCCCAGTTGACGGTCATCCCGACCTCCACCGCCCTGGCGCCCACCGGCATCGCCGAAGACATCGGCCTGCCGGGGCTGGCAGTGATGGCGATGGCTTTTGTGGTCGTCATCTTGCTCGCCCGCCGGATGAGAGCGACGCCGGCCGCCCGGTAAAACGGGTAATCCTGATCATCCCAATCTAAAGCCCCTGCTTGATTACGCAGGGGCTTTTCTTTCAGCCTGGATGGGAAAGGAGTCTCCATTTCAAGGATCGAAGGGCTGCATCGACTCGATCACCTGCCGGGCTATCTTTTGGGCCTTTTCATTCTGCAAACTGTGGGCCGCCACCCGAAGGCTCATCAACCTCCCGCCCGGACCCTGGAAGGTATAGAGGGTCACGATGATCGTCTGCGGCCCGTCGTAGGTAAGCTCTTCGGTCGTTTCATAGTATTCGACATAGTAATCGCCGATCTGTGCGTATTGCAGCGCATCCTTCGGCAGCGCGGGATATTGGGCCTCGTACTCGTCCAGGGTCTGGACCTGCCCGGTGATAAAAATGGTAAGCGCAATGGCATTTTCCTTGACGAACAGTTCGGGAGAGGCCGAGGCGCTCTGGGCGGACTTGGCGGTCAGTTCGGAGTGCGTAGCGATCCCGATCGTCGAGTATTTCTGCCGCTCCAGGATGGACCAGCCGGAGGGGTATTCGAAAGAGATATCCAGCGCTTCCGAGCTGTGGGTCTTCGTCACCAACCCGCAGGCCGAGGCGGAGTAGATGAGAGAGATGAGGAGCAAGAGGAGGAGCAGTTTTTTCATCATAAATTTCCTATTCCATACCCGGACTTCATGGCTTGGTATCCTGCCTCTCGGAGACCATGCAATAATTATAGAGTTCGAACGCCAAAAAAACAACCATCAAACATCACCCCGCCTTAAGACCAAAATCAGTCCCGTCGAGGGCGATTAAAACGAGTCGGCGGACGATTGCAATCCTCCGGTGAGACGTTTTAAATCGTCTCACCGGAGGATTTAAATCGTCCGGTGAGACGATTTTGCTTGAAAAGACGCCGCTTTTTGGCATCGCAATCGAAGGATGGCGAAACAATCTCCTGTTTAGCGGAAGATTGCTTCGGGCGGAAGACCGCCGCCCTCGCAATGACACTCCGCTCCATGCTACATTCTCCCCATCCGCTTATCCGCTTCCTAATCCGTTACACCTCACACCACGCTCTCGGCCACCTTCTCCCCGTAGCCCAGCAGCGCCCGCACCATCTCCGGGCTGCGGCCCTCGGCGTAGACCCTCAGCACCGGCTCCGTCCCCGAAGGGCGGATCAACAGCCACGAGTCGTCGCCCATGATGTACTTCACCCCGTCGGTGTTGCCGATCTCGGCCACCTTCTCGCCGCCGATCTCCGCCGGGGCGTTGTGAGTCAGGAAACGCACCATCTCGGATTTCTCCACCGGGCGGCTCAAGCGCAGGTCGGTACGCTCGTAATGCGCCGGACCCACGTCGGCCAGCAGGTCGTCCACCAGCCGCGAGAGCGACTTGCCCGAAGCCGCCACCAGTTCCACCAGCAGCAGGCCCATGATCGGGCCGTCGCCTTCGGGGATGTGCCCCTTGAACGAAATGCCGCCCGACTCCTCCCCACCGATCAGCACGTCTTCGGCCATCATCAGGTCGGCGATGTGGTTGAACCCGACCGGCGTCTCGTGCAGCTTCAGCCCGTACCGTTTCGCCAGCCGGTCAATCATCCTCGTCGTCGAAACGGTGCGTACCACTGACCCGGTCCAGCCGCGCGTTTCGACGAGATACTTCAGCGCCAGGGCCATGATCTTGTGCGGGTCTACGAAGTTGCCGCGCTCGTCCATCGCCCCGATCCGGTCGGCGTCGCCGTCGGTGGCCAGGCCGAAGCCCCCCATCCCGGTGCTGATCGCCCCGGCCAGCGCGCCCAGGTACTTGCCGATCGGCTCCGGGTGGATGCCGCCAAAGCCGGGGTTCATCTCGCCCCGTATCTCGGCCACCTCGCAGCCGGTCCCCTGCAAAAAGGCCTTGATCACCCCCCGCCCCGACCCGTACATCGAATCCACCACGAAACGCTGCGGGTTGTCGGCGATGGTGTCCACGTCAATCAGCGAGCGCAGGTGGTCGAAATAAACCGGCAGCGGGTTGAACTTCTGGATCAGCCCCATCGCCCGCGCCTTCTGGAAGTCCATCAGGTTCGGGCCGCGGGCACGGTTCTCATTGTCGTTGATGTACACTTCCACCCGGCGGCATTGTTCGGGCAGGGCCGAGCCGCCGTAAGAAGCTTTGAGTTTCACCCCGTTGTAGCGCGGGGCGTTATGCGAGGCGGTAATCACCACCCCCGCAATCGCTCCCTGCTGTTTGACCGCGAACGAGATGGCCGGGGTGGGCGCGTCGGCCTGGGACAGCAGGACGCTGAACCCGTTGGCCGCCAGGACCCGGGCCACTTCTCCCGCGTAACGGTCGGAGAGGAAGCGGGTATCGAACCCGACCACGATCTTCCCCGGATCCGCGGCCGGGCCGCCGTTACCGGACTTATCCCAGTGCTCCGAGGCGACCGCGTCGGCGATGGCCTGGGCCACCATCCGCAGGTTGCTGTACGTGAACGTATCTGAAATGACGGCTCTCCAGCCGTCGGTGCCAAAGTGAATGGGCATGGTGGGTACTCCTGATTATCGTCATGTCATTGCGAGGAGGGTGCTCTCCCCGACGAAGCGATCCTGGGTTTAGCGGGAGACTGCTTCGTACCTCGCAGTGACAAAGTTTTTTGGCTCTTCAGGTTTAAGTGGGGTGAAAACCCGCTTTACCACCGAGCACACGGAGAGCACGGAGATTTTAAATGTTTTTCTCTGTGGACTCTGTGATCTCTGTGGTGAAAAAATGGGCGACCCCATAAAATATCAAAGAGCCAGTTTTTTACCAATCCGGTTCGGGGGTGGCGGTGGCGATGGCGGTCTGCAAGATCCAGCCGTCAATCGGCCGCCCGTCGGCGGTGACGGTGGTAATGTGGATCCAGACCACGCCCTGGTAGATCTGCGTCTCACCCACCACGACCTGCACCAGGTGCCCGTTGAAGAGCGAGGTGATGTACGCGCCGCCCGGCAATGAGCGCACGATGGCCCCGTTCGAGCCTTTGGCCGCCACCAGGGCGTAGACCGGCGTCGGTTCGGGGGTGAGGGTCGAGGTGGCCGTGGCAGTAGGCGGGATGGAAATCGTCGCGGTGGATGACGGGGACGGGGAAGCGCCGGAATCGGGGGCAGAGGCGGCGGTGCGCGTCGGGGTCAGGGTGTCGGTCACCACCAGCCCGGAAAGGGTGGTCTGAGTCTCCGTCGGGGAGGGAGTCAGCGTCGGGAGCGGGATACTCGTCGGGGTGACGGTGGGCGGCGTCAGCCCGAGGCGGGTCTGGATGACCGCGCCCAGGCCGCTTAATCCAAGCAAGAGCATGACCCCGGCCAGGATGAGGGTGGTCCCCAGCGTGAATCCCGCAAAAGTAGCCGGACGGAAGCCCATCAGCGACAAGGTCAGCACCCCAAAAAGTGTGGCCCAGGCGAAATGGATGGCGAAGACCAGCAGCCCGTCGGGGAACAGGTCTGGCACGCCGCTGCCCAGCCCGAACCCGGCCGAGGCGACCGGCAGGTACAGCTCGTAGGCCAGGATGACCGAGGGCAGGAAGGGCTTATCTTCGGAACGCACGAAGGACAGGGCCAGCACGACCGCCCCCACAGCCAGCACGGCCAGGTCGGGCCACCACAGTCGGGCATGGAAGAGGGCCTGGGTGAGCGGGATGGGCAGCCACAATCGGGCAGCGAAGCCCGAAAGCGTGCCGGTCAGGAAGATCAGCAGCCCGCCAATCAGGAAACTGCCGACGGCCTGGAGGAAGAACAGGGCCGAGCCGGTCACGGTGGCGAGGGTAACGCCGATCCAGGGGGTCATCAGCGGGGCGAAGAGCGCGCCCAGCAGCACCAGGGCGGGAGCGTCGAGCAGGTAAGCCGCCCCGATCAGCGCCCCGCAAAGCAACGAGAAAATGAAATATTCAATCGAGGGATAAGCCCGGCGTGCCAACGCTTCGAGCATGGCGGCGCGTTCACCGGCGGTCTTGGGCAGCATCCGGCGGCGGGCCGAG
>DIDQ01000073.1:70143-77186 GCA_002418215.1 Anaerolineales bacterium UBA5796 | reverse complement strand
GGGGGCGGGGGCGGCGGGGAAGGGGCGCTGACCGTGCGCAGCCGGTTCCCGGATACGGCCTACTGGAACCCAACCATCGTGACGGACGCGGACGGGCACGCCGAGGTCAAGCTCACCCTGCCCGACAGCCTGACCACCTGGAACGCCGACCTGCGCGGCCTGACGACGGACACCCGCGTCGGCCAGGCGGAGGCCGAGGTCGTCACCAGCAAACCGCTCCTCGTCCGGCCTGTGACGCCGCGCTTCTTCGTCGTTGGCGACCGGGTCGAGCTGGTGGCCATCGTCCACAACAACACCGACAAGGAACTGTCCGCTTCCGTGAGCCTGCGGGCCAGCGGGTTCAAACTGGATGATGCTGCCTCGCCTGCCCAGCGAGTCACCGTCCCGTCCGGCGGACTCGTCCGGGTGGCCTGGTGGGGCGTGGCCCAGGACGTGGACGAGGCCAGCCTGCTCTTCAGCGCCGACGCCGGGGAGTACAAAGACGAGGTGCTCGCCTCGGGCGGCGGCATCCCGGTGCTCCATTACAGCGCGCCGCAGTCCTTTGTCACCGCGGGCGTGCTGCCGGAGGCCGGTTCGCGGCAGGAAGTCGTCAGCCTGCCGCGCACCTTCGACCCGGTCGGCGGCGGCCTGACGGTCGAGCTTTCGCCTTCGCTGGCCTCGGTCATCCTCGACGGGCTGGAAGTTCTCGAACCGCCGGAACCGACCTCCAGCAACGAATACCTGTTGTCGTACCTGCTCTCGCACCTGGAGACCTACCGCGTCATCCAGGCCGCCGGGCTGGACGCGCCCGACTTGAAGACCCGCCTCGAAACCGTCCTGCCGGGCGTGGTCCGCAACCTGGACCGCAACCAGTTCTACGACGGGAGCTGGGCCTGGTACACCGGCGGGCAGCCCGACCCCTACCTGACGGCTTACATCCTGTTTGGGCTGGAGCGGGCGCGGCAATCCGGTTTCACGGTTGACAATTATGTGATGGAGCAGGCGCGTAATTACCTGATGCAATTGCCCGGTTACGCCAACGGCCTCCAGCCCGAGACCTGGGAACTGGACCGGATGGCCTTCATCGTTTTTGCCATGAGCCAGACCGGGGAAATCCCGCCAACGATGATCGGCGGGCTGAACGATTACATGGAGCGTCTCAGCCCGTGGGCGCAGGCGGTCCTCGCTCTGGCCTATGACGCAAAATTCCTCGGCAATGAGACCGGACAGGCCCTGTTCTCCAATTTGCAGGGCACAGCCATCCGCTCGGCCAGCGGCGCCCACTGGGACAGCGACTCACGCGGCTGGCGCAATCCCGGCACGCCGCTCTTCACCACTGCGGTCGTCGTCTACGCCCTCTCGCAGCGCGACCCGGCCGCGCCCATCCTGGCCGACGCGGTCCACTACCTCGCCAGCCAGCGGGACGCCAGCGGCTGGTGGGGTTCGTCCTACGAAAGCGCCTGGGTCACGATGGCCCTCAACCAGTACATGCAGGGCAGCGGCGACTATTCGGCCTCCTTCGCCTTCGACGCCCGGCTGAACGGCGCGCCGCTGGCCGAGGGACAGGCCTCCGGTCCCGGGGCGTTGACCACCGTCACGGGCAACGTGCCGGTCACTTCCCTCGTCCCCGATGGCCCCAACGGGCTGACGGTCAACCGCCAGGCCGGGGACGGCAAACTGTACTACCGCGCCCTGCTGGATGTCTTCTTCCCGGTGGAGGCTGCGCCCGCACTGGACCGCGGCCTGAGCATTTCCCGCGACTTCATAGATGCGGCCTGCGAAAAGGACTGCGCCCCTCTCCCGGACGTCAGCCTGGCCGCCGCCAAACAAGTCACCGCCCGCCTGACGCTGACCGTGCCGCACGATTCGTATTACGTCGTTGTGGAAGATTTCATCCCGGCCGGGGCCGAGATCCTGAACCTGTCGCTCAAGACCTCCCAGCGGTTCGGGGCCAAAGGTCCCGAAGTGGCCGAATACAACCCCGACGACCCGTTTGGGCGCGGCTGGGGCTGGTGGTGGTTCGACCCGGCCAACATCTACGACGACCACATCACCTGGACGGCCGAATACCTGCCCGCCGGGACCTACGTCCTGACCTACACCCTCGTCCCCCAGCAAGCCGGGACCTTCCAGGTCATCCCCGCCCGGGCCTGGCTGAACTACTTCCCCGAAGTCCAGGGACGCAGCGCCGGGGCGGTGTTCGAGATCAAGCCGTAACGCGACTTTCAAGTCGCACCTTAAAGGCGACATTCATGTCGCGTTACGAAGGCTTTTCAATAGCGCATAAAAAGCCCCGTCCCTTTTACAGGGACGGGGCTTTTTGATCCGCAAACTTAAGAGTTTCTATCCAGCCACCCCAGGTCTTGGCTGATGAGCAATTCGAAAAGCTGGTTATGGTGAGTGTTCTTCACTGCACAATCGGACTCCACATCCCCACCATGGCCAGCGCACCGAAAATGAGCAGCACCAGCGCCGCGCCCAGGATGGCCTCGCGGATGCCGCGCTCATCCTGGATTTGCAGGTAGGGGTACATCCCCTCCACCCGCCAGCGCGGGCCGCCGACCCACATGAACAGCAGGCCGCCAAGCAGACCGCCGACGTGCCCCCAATTGTCAATGCCGGGACTTAGCCCGATTATAAGGTTGACGATTGCCAGGCCAACCACATTGCTGAGTTGGGTCCTTCCCCGCGCGCCCAATAACTCCCGGTTTTGGTAGAGGAACACGCCCTCAGCAGCCAGCAGGCCAAAGATGGAGGTGGACGCGCCCACTGAAACTCCCGAAGTGAGCAGGAACGAGGCCACGTTGCCCGAAAACCCGCCGAGCAGGTACAGGATCAGGAACCGGGTGTGGCCCATGCGCTGCTCCAGGCTGGGGCCAATCGCCAGCAGGAAATACATATTGAAGCCAATATGCAAGATGCTGCCATGCAACAAGACCGGCGTGATCAACCGCCAAAGCTGCCCGGCGCGGATATATTCGTTGATCTTGCCTCCGAAAGCCACCGGCAGGTCAACGCCGAGCGTCAATTGAGTGCCTGCCTGGAACAGGTAAACGATCACCGTCAGCCCCAGGATGATATAAGTCACCAGGGTATCGGATGACGGCGGGCGCAGTCGAACCGCCGGGGGGCGGGGTGACGCGTCGTAAGGGCCGGCAGGATGAGGGTCCGGGTAGTTGCTCACAGGTTTACCTTTCGGGGTTTTGTGCGGTGATGTTCGGCGTTGATGACGGCGCGGATGATGTCCACCGTCTCATCCAGCCTGAAATCGCTGTTGACCACCACGTAGTCGAAGTCGTTGATGCGTTTGAGTTCCTGGCGGGCGGTGGCGATCCGCAGCGACAGGCCTTCGGGTGTCTCGCTCTTGCGCGCCTTGAGCCGGCTGACCATCTCGTTCTCGCCTTCGGTGGTCAGGAAGATCATCACGGCTTCGGGAGCCAGCTTGCGGATGGTGGCCGCGCCCTGCACGTCAATCCGCATGACCACGTCTTTGCCGCTGGACAGGGCCTCGCGCACCTGCTGTTTGGGGATGCCCTTGTAATCGTTGTAAACGATGGCATATTCGAGCAGTTCGTCGTTTTCGATCATGCGGGCGAACTCGTCGCTCGACAGGAAGAAATAATCCACGCCGTGGATCTCGCCCTGGCGGCGGGCGCGGGTGGTGGCCGTGACCACAAAATGGAACGGCAGGCCGCGTTCCTGCATACGCTGCATGACCGTGTCTTTGCCCACGCCAGACGGCCCGGACAGCACGATAAGCAGGGGCTGGGGATGGTAAATGTCGAAATCGGGATCGGAAGTCATGCAGGTATTAAACCACAGCAATTCTCAATTTGAAAGTGTCACTGCGAGGAACGAAGCAGTCTAATTGTTGAAACCAGGGGATTGCTTCGGGAAAACCGCCCTCGCAATGACACATATTCAGTTAAAATTGGGACATGCCAACCTACGACTACATCTGCCTCGACTGCCGCAAACGCTTCGACGTTTTCCTGACCTACAGCGAATACGGCGCGCGACCCGTCACCTGCTCCCATTGTGGAAGCGGAAACGTCCGCCGACGCGTGCCCCGGGTGCGCCTGCTCAAATCGGACGAGAGCCGCCTGGCCAACTTCGACGACCCCTCGGCCCTGGAGGGGCTGGAGGACGATCCCAAAGCCCTGGGCCGGATGATGCGTGAAATGGGGAAAGAAATGGGTGAAGAACTACCCCCCGAATTCGACGAAGTGGTGGACCGCCTGGAAAAAGGCCAAAGCCCTGAAGAGATCGAATCCGCCCTGCCGGACCTGGGCGGCGATGACGACCTCGGCGGCGGCATGGACGATTTCTAACCCGCCTGTGAGAAGAACGTCCCGAAGGTTGCCGTTGAAGCTCCCGGATTATCCGCAACAAACCTTCGGGACGGTGCTTGCCGGAATCCACTGAGAAACTTTGGAAATCTCTGTGACTCAGTGTGCTCTGTGGTAAGACTGGATCCTTTCCCGGTGTTCCATAAAATGCTCGGTGGTGTTGCCGAGCACAGATGCCAGGAGGGGTGTTCGTTCGGGGTCATCCTCATAACGCGGCGCGAGCAGGTCTTCGAAGGGCATGGCTTCCAGCCGGGCCAGCGTCTCGGCGTATTTGGCTTTGAGGCTACCGAGCACGTCTTCAATACTGCGATTCTTGTTCTGTTCGAACAGGAAAGCGTTGACTTGATCGAAATCCCAATCATCGGCCAGTTCCTTTGGGATTCCAAGCACTTCCTCGGCGGATTTGCGGTCGATGTGGTAACCGAGCAAGGCCTTGAGCCACTCGGTCAGGTGGGCCAGGTTATCCTTCGGCGACCAGCCGCCTGCGTCGGGCGCGACCATCTGCTCCGGCGAGAGCCGCTCCACGACCGACATGAGCGCCTCCCACTCGCGCTGGATGGATTTGAGGAGGATGGATTTGTGGCGGGAAAAAGACATGCTTGCTCCAAAACAAAATGGCGTAAGGCACGCCGTCTACGATCTACGCCGGGATGGCAATATACTCGGCCTCTGTCGCTGCCTTGGGGATGGGCAGATTATCTTCGATAAGCCCGCGCACGTGCATTTCTACGGCTTCGTGCATATTGAGAGCAACTTCATCGCGGGTTTTTCCAGTTGCCACACAGCCGGGTAAATCTGGAGAATAGGCGGAGTAATTATTTTTTGTCTTTTCGATAATGATCAGAAAGCGGTACATGACATTCTCACTTTCTTACGGTTTTTTAAGTTGAGCCTGTTTCAAAACACTGTTAAGGCTCTATCCGAAATTTTTTAACGCCAAGCCGCAGAGACGCAAAGCTCATAAAAGTTTGGTCAAAAATACATTCAGATGACTTTTCCCAAAAATTCTTGGCGACTTTGCGCCTTTGCGTTAAAAGATGATAGTTTTCGGACAGAACTTTAGCAAAATTTTAGCACACTTGAGTATCAGGGATTTAGCCTTCCCAAAACTGTCTGCCTCAACCCCTCCTGCACCTCATCCCACCCCCGCCCCGCATCAATCACCACCCAGCGCCCCGGCTCCTGCTTGACCAATTCCAAATAGCCGCGCCGCACCCGTTGGTGGAACTCCACCGTGTACGCGTCGAGACGGTTCCACTCCTCGGCTTTCTTCTTGCGCTGGAGACCGGTTTCGATGTCCACATCCAGCAGGATGGTCAAGTCCGGGACCAGGCCGCCGGTCGCGTAACGGACCAGGGCGCGCACGTCATCGAGATTCTGCTGGTGGCCGAAGCCTTGATAGGCCAGGGTCGAGTCGGCGTAACGGTCTGAGAGCACGATCTCGCCCAACGCCAGCCGCGGACGGATGACCTGCTCCACGAACTGGGCCCGCGCCGCCTGGTAGAGCAGCGTCTCGGTGCGCGGGTGCATCTCGGTATTCTTCAGGCTGTGCAGCACCTCGCGGATCTGCTCGCCGATCGAGGTCCCGCCCGGTTCACGCGTCGGGAAAACGGTATAACCCTTCTCGCGCAGATACTCGACGAGATAGGGAATGTGGGAGGTCTTCCCGGAGCCTTCCGGGCCTTCGAGGGTGATGAACATAGCTGTCAGCATTTAGCGGTCAGCAATCAGCTTTTGGCTGACTGCTGACCGCTGATAGCTTTACTCCCTAAATATCCGCACATGTCTGCGCGGCTCTTTGCCATACGAGTGCGACACCAGCTCTGCCTGCCGCGCCATCTCATGCTGCAAGCGGCGGATCATGGCCGGGCCGGGGGGCAGGTCCACCCAGCGCTCGCCGTTCAGCACCGCGGCGATCGCGGCCTGGGTCTGGCTCTTCACATCGTCCACCTCGCCCGATTGCGGAATCACCTCTGACAGGCTGAACAGGTCGCTCAGGAACTGCTCCATCTGGCTGACGGTGTTGGCCCGCAGCACATAGATCGGCATCCCGCGGTGCTCGGCCTCCATCACCGGCTGCTGGCGGCTGCGGTAATACGTCCGCAACGTGACCAGCACTTCTGCCTCGGCCATTTCCTTGACCACGATGGCCGGCACGCCCAACCGCTTGGCGGCCTGCACCAGCCGGTTGCGGGCCACGCCATACGGGTAAACCCGTTTGGTCTGCATCGGGCGCGAAGGCGAAGCCTGCTGGGCCACGAAGTTATTCACATCCGGGATGGAGGTGACCATCGCGCCTGCGGGCGTTTCCTGCGGCTCCTGGCGGGATACCCGTCTCGCGCCCTTCCCGTTCGCCTCCACCCTGGACGAGGGGGCTGGCGCGGCTTTCTCGATGCGGATCTGCCCGCTGGCGTCCCGCGAGCGGATCTCGGCCGGCTGCGGGTAGCCGCGCAGCAACGAATCGACCGCCTCGCTGACATCCATGTGGACGGCCAGCCGGTCGCGCTGCTGGATCTCGACCAGCACGTCGAAGGTGGGTGGGGCGCGTCGTTCGAGGACCGTTTTCTGGGTCCCGCGCCGCCGCGCCTCTTCGTCTGACAGGGTTACGGCTTCGATCCCGCCCACCAGGTCCGACAGGGTTGGGTTCAGGAGCAGGTTGTCCAGGGAATTGCCGTGGGCGGTGCCGATCAGCTGCACGCCGCGCTCGGCGATGGT
>DIDQ01000073.1:0-70043 GCA_002418215.1 Anaerolineales bacterium UBA5796 | reverse complement strand
TCCACCGCCTCGATCATCACCTCGTGCTGGAGCATCGGCTCCCGCACCTGCATCCGCCGCGCCTTGCCGACCGCCGGATGGGGCACGTCGCCGTCGCCGCCGATCTCGTTGGAAGTATCCACGATGATGACCCGGCGGCTGTCGGCCAGGATGCGGGCGGCCTCGCGCAGCAGGGTGGTCTTGCCCACGCCGGGCCGGCCCAGGATCAGGATACTCTTGCCCGAATTGATGATGTCCTCGAGGATGTCAATCGTGCCGTAGACGGCCCGTCCCACCCGGCAGGTCAGCCCCACGATATGCCCGCGCCGGTTGCGGATGGCGGAGATGCGGTGCAGGGTGCGTTCCAGCCCGGCCCGGTTATCGGCGTCGAAATCGCCGATACGCTCGACGACGCCATTGATGTCCTCGTGGGTGATTTCCTTGTGGCTGAGTTCGATCTCACGCTCGACGAAGCGGGCCGTGGGCACGCGTCCCAGGTCGAGGATGATTTCGAGTAAATTGTCGCTGTCGTTGGCGGCCTGTACGGCCCTGGTCACGGCCGGCGGCAAAACGTTCAACAGCGCGTCCAAATCGTCTGTGATTCGAAGTTGAGTCATAATGGTTGCCTGTGAGTACACGGGAGGCTATCCCGGAAGTGTCAAAAGATAGGGAGATAAACTCCCTGGGCTACTTGCGCCGCTGAGAATGTCCCAGGCAAACAGCGGCCTACGAGGTTAGAGAGAAGGATAGATCATTGTCGGATACCTGTCTGGAATAAAAATCTGGCCTTATTATACGGGATATAAGGCCAGTTCTCGTGACAACTTGGTAGCTGTTTCTGTATTTCAGCTTTGAAGTACTATAATCCAATTGCCCATGCCTACCGTTTCGGATGTTGGCCCGTATCGTTTCTTCTTTTACTCCGGCGATAAAGATGCACCGCCATCCCGTTCAGCTGCAAAATAGGGGCTGATTTAATCGCGCAGAAATCTTTCAAGCGTTGGCTTGAGAAACGGGCGACCAAATGGTTTCCCGCAGACTTGAAAACCCCGCCCCATTCGGTCGGGATTTTTGCATCCTATTCTAGAAATTCATCGCTCAATCTTTGGTTTCGGACCGGCTGACCCTCGATGGCTGCACGCTGACCCCCGCGGCCTGGACGGCTTTGACAGCCTGTTCCTCCTTCAGCGATTGCGCCAGGTGTTTGACCATCACGGCCTGGCGCTCGCTGGCGGTGGCGCCCAGGTCTTCGAGCACCGGCTCCAGCCAGGCCTGGTACGAACGCACGCACAGGTAGACCGGGCGTCCGTTGCGGCTGGGGAGGTGGTTGATCAGGGACGTCAACGCCGCGCCGACGTTTTCGGCTTCGGGATGGAAGAGCGGGCGCACGTAGATGCCGCGCGGCCCCGCCACCACCTGGACGTGGGCCTGGATCCCGCCCGAATAGCAGACCATCCCCTCGGCCTTTTTAGTCGTCCGCTCGATGGGCTGGATCAGGGCTGGGACGATCTGGTGGCTCAGGTTCTGGACCGGGATCAAGTCGGCGCTGCGCATGCGCTTCCAGCCGCTCTCGCCGGTTTCAGTGGAAAGGCTGCTCAAATCCCACAGCCGCTGCCAGGCGTAGACGGCGAATCCCGCCATCCGCAGGCTGCGATAGGCGTCTGCCCCTTCTGCGACCTCGGCCACCACGTGGAAGGTGCCCCACTTCCCGGCCTGGGCGGCGAGGTGCTCGACCAACGCGGTCACGGGCTTGTCGTCCGCGAGCCGCTCGACCGGGGCCAGGTAATTCAGGTGGGCAAAGGTCTCGTCCCCGTTTTTGATGATCCCGCCGAGGAGGGGCTTCCCGTCATCCCCGTTTTGGACGGCGGTGTAAATGAATTTTATCGGGTTGAGGTGCGCCAGGAAGTTGACCAGTTCGAGCGGGCTGCCGCGCGTCAACCAGCGGGCGCTGTCGAGAGGCAGCGCCTCGCCGGTGTAACGGGTGATGGTGGGCAGGTCGAACAGGTCGAGGGGGCGGGACATTTACTTTGTCAGGGTCAGGAAATAACGGTGGAAACGGTCATCGTCTGTCAGTTCGGGATGGAACGAGGTCGCCAGCAGTTTGCCCTGTTGGGCGGCGACGATCCGCCCGTCGCTCACGGCGGACAGGATACGGGCCGGGTTGGAAACCGACTCGATGATGGGAGCGCGGATGAACACTGCGTGGTACGCGCCGCCTTCGCCGAGTTCGGGGATGTCCAGGTCGGCCTCGAAGGAATCGACCTGGCGGCCAAAGGCGTTGCGCTCGACGGTGATGTCCATCAGGCCGAGCAGGGGCTGGGAGCGGCGGGCGTCTTTCGAGAGGAAGATCGCCCCGGCGCAGGTGCCCCAGACAGCCTGCTGGCGGCCAAAGTCGCGCAGCGGCTCGATCAGGCCGAAATCCACCGAGAGTTTGCCGATGGTGGTCGATTCGCCGCCGGGAATGATCAACCCGTCCAGGCCGTCGAGATGGACAGGCAGGCGCACCTCGACAGCTTCGACGCCCAGGCGCTTGAGCATGGTGATGTGTTCAGCAAAATCGCCCTGGAGGGCGAGGACGCCAATTTTCATAGTTAGCGTTCGGCGATTAGCGGTCAGCAATCAGCCAAACGCTGAAAGCTGACCGCTGAAAGCTCAAAATTACCAACCCCGCCCGGCAATGCGCTCGGCCTCGTCCATGCCGGAGACGTTGATGCCGACCATGGCCTCACCCAGATTGCGGCTGACTTCGGCCAGGATGCCCGGATCGTTGTAGTGGGTCACGGCTTTGACGATGGCCGCGGCCCGTTTGGCTGGGTCGCCGGATTTGAAGATGCCGGAGCCGACGAAGACGCCGTCCACGCCGAGCTGCATCATCAGGGCCGCGTCGGCAGGGGTGGCTACGCCGCCCGCAGCAAAGTTGACCACCGGCAGGCGGCCCAACTCCTTGACTTCCTTGACCAGTTCGAAGGGCGCGCCGAGTTCCTTGGCGTAGGACATCAGTTCCTCGTCCGGTTTGTTCTGCAGACGACGGATCTCACCCAGCACCGAGCGGGCGTGACGGACGGCTTCGACTACGTCCCCGGTCCCGGCCTCGCCTTTGGTGCGGATCATGGCCGCGCCCTCTCCGATGCGGCGTAAGGCCTCGCCCAGGTTGCGGCAGCCGCAAACGAACGGGACCTTGAAATCGTGTTTATAGATGTGATGGGCTTCATCTGCCGGGGTAAGCACCTCGGATTCGTCAATGTAGTCCACGCCAATCGCTTCCAGGATTTGAGCCTCGACGAAATGCCCGATACGGCATTTGGCCATGACCGGGATGGAGACCGCAGCCATGATGCTCTCGATCAGGTCAGGGTCAGACATGCGGGCCACGCCGCCCTGGACGCGGATATCCGCCGGGACGCGCTCCAGCGCCATCACAGCGCAAGCGCCGGCATCCTCGGCAATCCGGGCATGCTCGGCGGTGACGACATCCATGATGACGCCGCCTTTGAGCATTTGGGCCAGGCCTTTCTTGACGGCGAATGTACCAGTGAGTTGTTCCATACTTTTTCTCCTTACCACGTTAAGTGTGGCTTGATTCTACCACCGGGGAAAGATGAATTTTCCCCAAAGGCTTGACAAACTACTGCAATTGCATACAATTAGTACAATAATACAATTAGTATAATGATACAAAGATACAATGAATAACAACGGTCTAGCCCCTCTGAGTACCCTGATCCAGATAGATTTCCGGTCTGGCGTGCCAATCTACGTCCAGATCATGGATCAGGTCAAGCAGCAGGTCGTCAGCGGCGGGCTCAAGCCCGGGGACCAGTTGCCGACGGTCCGAGCGCTGGCGCTTGAGTTGCGGGTCAACTTCAATACGGTGGCGCGGGCCTATCGTCTGCTGGACGAGGCGGGGATCATCTCCACCCAGCAGGGACGCGGCACCTACATCCTGGATGCCCCGCCCCCGGAACGGACGAACAAGTTGAGACGCCAGGCGCTCGAAGCCCTGGCCCGCCGATACCTGCGAGAGTCATTCCGGTTGGATGTCACCGCAGATGAAGTCATCCAGATTTTGAAAGAACAGGTTGAAGCCTGGGAGAAAACCGGCGACCTGCCGGATCATGAATGAAAAGTGAGGTTGTCATGTCTACAAAGTATGCAAAAGAAATCACGACTCAGGCTGCCAAAGCCAAAAAAGATGACCAGCACATCTCGGCGATAGCCGGGGCGCTCTTCGGGTTCATTCTGGTCATCACCGCTCTCGGGGCTATCCTGATGGACGGACGGGTAGCTGATGGCTGGATCGGAGCTTACGTGACCGTGCTGACCCTGGTTGGGATCTATGTCCTCCTTGCCCTGAAGGTGGCCTCCCAGTGGGAAAAGGTGATCATCCTGCGGCTGGGAAAATTCCTGAAACTGGCTGGACCGGGCGCCTTTTGGATCATCCCCATCATCGACTCGGTCCCAACCTGGATTGATCATCGCGTCATGGTCACGCCCTTCTCGGCTGAGAAAACGCTGACCAAGGATACCGTCCCGGTAGACGTGGATGCGGTCCTGTTCTGGGTCGTTTGGGACGCAGAGAAGGCCGCCCTGGAAGTCGAAGATTACCGGGTGGCGATTGCCTGGGCTGCCCAAACCGCGCTGCGCGAGGTCATCGGCCAGATGGACCTGGCCAGCATCCTGATCGGCCGTTCCAAGATGGATGCTGATTTGCAGAAAATCATTGACGAGCGGACAACGCCCTGGGGCATCACGGTTCAGTCCGTGGAAATCCGGGACGTGATCATCCCGCAAGACCTGGAAGACGCCATGTCCCGCCAGGCGCAAGCCGAGCGCGAACGCCAGGCCCGGGTCATCCTGGGTGAATCTGAAAAGCAGATTGCCGACTCGTTTGCCGAAGCCTCCAAGGCTTATGCCAATAATCCAACTGCCCTGCACCTGCGAGCCATGAACATGCTCTTCGAAGGCCTGAAGGAAAAAGGCGCGCTGGTTATCGTCCCCTCGTCTGCGGTGGATACAATGAACCTGGGTGGGTTGAGCGGCATGATCTCGATGGCCCAGCAAAACCTGCCGAAAGAGTAATCGGCTTATTGTTTCACATGGAACAGCAGGGCGAGCAACCATCTCGTCCTGCTATCAAGGAGTAATAAAGTGACTACCAAAACTTCCACCACCATCTCGCTCATCCTGATCGCGGCCAGTCTGGTTGCCGCGGCGATACTCTGGGGCCGCCTGCCCGATCCGATGCCTTCGCACTGGAACGCAGTTGGCGAGATAGACGGATACATGTCTAAATTCTGGGGCGTCTTCCTGCTGCCCATTATTACCGCCGCGCTTTTGCCGCTGTTCCTTGTAATCCCGCACATTGACCCGCTCAAGGCCAATATCGCCCAATTTCGGGATGTTTTCAACTGGTTCATTGTTCTCTTCACCGCCTATATGGTCTACATCTACGCCTTGACCATTGCTGCCGCGCTGGGTTACCAGTTCAACATGACTTATATGCTCTTGCCGGTGATCGGATTGCTGTTCATTGGCGTAGGATACTTGATGAAGAAAGCCAAGCGTAATTTCTTTATCGGCATCCGCACCCCGTGGACACTCTCCAACGATGAAGTGTGGGATAAAACTCACCAGCTCGGCGGCAGATTGTTCATGGCCGGTGGCGTCATCACTGTGATCTGTACTTTCCTTGGTGAGACCGGGTTCTGGATTATGATGGCTTTCATGCTGATTGCCGCTTTCGTCCCTGTCATCTACTCATACATCCTTTTCGCTCAAATCGAAAAAGCCCAATAACATTTCAGATGGAGCAGGAATGGCGCTGTATTGCCCCAGGTTGAAAATAACATGGCAAGCCGCATCGCCCCTGGAGAAAAATGATTGTAAAACCGTTCAACTGGAAAATCTTCTTCATCCTTCTGGCCGCATCCGTCTTCGGCGTCGTGGCAGTCTTGCCCTACTCCCTGGCTTTGCAGGGAAGCCGGTTGGCGAGCCTGCAACTCCCCATCCCGCTCTGGCTGCTCATCACGCTCCAGGTCTTGCAGAACGCTGTCCTGTTCGCGGTGGTGATCGCCGTCGGGCTGCTGGCCGCCAACCGGGTCGGGCTGGGACTGCCCATCCTCGAAGGCTGGCTCGAAAAGCAGCCAGTCGGGGACAAGATCAAATCCATCCTGCTGCCGGGCATCCTGATCGGCGTGATTGGCTCAGTGCTGGTGATCGTGATTGATCTATTGGTCTTTAGCCCGGTCCTGGCTGCCGAATTTGGCGGCCTTTTCAAAGGCTTGGACCAGGAGCAATTGCAGCCCGCCGCCTGGAAGGGCCTGCTGGCCTCGTTCTACGGCGGCATTGACGAGGAACTCTTGCTGCGCCTGGGGCTGATGTCGGTGCTGGTCTGGCTGGGACGCTTCGTCAGCAAGACCGCCGATGGTCGCCCCACCCAGGCCGTCATCTGGACCGCCAACATCCTGGCCGCGGTGCTCTTCGGCCTCGGCCACCTGCCCGCCACTGCCGTCCTGATGCCGCTCACGCCGCTCGTCATCACCCGCGCCGTGGTGCTCAACGGTATCGTCGGCGTGGGCGCGGGGTATCTCTACGCCCGGCGCGGCCTCGAAGCCGCCATCCTGTCCCACTTCTCAGCCGACATTGTTTTGCATGTACTCCTCGCGCTTTAGGCCCGCGAGTGCGACGCACCCTCTCGTAAAATATCAGGAAAAATGACCACGATCATCGAAGTCACCCAATTGGAAAGAACCTTTGGCGAAAACCGCGCCGTAGACGGCATGACCTTCACGGTCGAGCCGGGAGAAGTCTTCGGATTGCTCGGCCCGAACGGCGCCGGCAAGACGACCACCGTCCGCCTGCTCAACGGGATTTTGCCCCCCTCGGGCGGAAGCGCGCGGGTGTTCGGGCTTGATCCCGTTACCGAAGGGGATCAGGTCCGGCAGCGGACCGGCGTGCTGACCGAGACCCCGGCCCTCTACGAACGCCTGACCGCCCGCGACAACCTGGCCTTCTTCGGCACCTTGACGGGAATCCCCGCCGCCGACCTCCCCCGCCGCGTAGACGAGATGCTCGAATTCTTCGAGCTGTCTGCCCGGGCCGATGACAAGGTCGAAACCTTCAGCAAAGGTATGAAACAGCGGCTCGCCCTGGCGCGTGCCTTGATCCACAAGCCGCCGCTGCTGTTCCTCGACGAACCCACCTCCGGCCTCGACCCGGAAGCCGCCCAGCACGTCAACGGCCTGATCGCCGACCTCAGCCACCAGAACGGGCAGACCATCGTCCTGGCCACCCACAACCTGCTCGAAGCCCAGCGCCTGTGCGACCGGGTGGCAATCATGAACCGCGGCCGCATTCTGGCCCTCGGCTCGCTGGATGAACTGTCCCGCAAGCTGTGGCCGGTGACCTGGGTGGACGTGGATTTCTATTCGCCCGGCAACGCGGCTTCGGGCGGGCTGGAATCGCTCCGGGGCGTGATCCAGGTCGAACATAACGGGAGCCGGCTTTCGGTCCAGGTGGAGAGCCGGGAGATCATCCCCCAGGTGATCCGCCGCCTCGTCGAGATGGACGCCTCGGTCCTGCGGGTCAATCCCCGCGATTACACCCTCGAAGACATCTATTTCACGTTGCAAAAGGCAGGTGTGTCATGAACTGGCGTTCGATCTGGGCGATTGCCCGCAAAGATTTGAAGGAGGTGCGGCAAAACAAGGCCGCCTGGATGCCGGCTGTGATCGTGCCGGTCATCTTTGCCGTCGTGATGCCGCTGGCCTTTATCCTGCTGCCGCAGATGATTCCGGTGGAAGACATCGAGCGCGAACTGGGCGACATGCAGCAAATGATCGAACTGCTGCCCCCGCAACTGGCGTCGGTGTTCGCCGGGCTGGGCCTGGAACAGGCTTTCGTGCTTTACATGGCCGGGTTCATGCTGGCCCCGCTGTTCCTGATCATGCCGCTGATGTTCGCCTCGATTGTCGGGGCGGAGTCGTTCGTGGGCGAGCGCGAACGCAAGACGATGGAAGCCCTGCTCTATACCCCCGCCAGCGACACCGAACTGTTCCTGGGCAAGGTGCTGGCTGCCGTAGTCCCGGCGATCGGCATCTCGTGGCTGACCTACGTGGTTTACATCGTAGTGGTGAACGCCGCCGGGTTCAACCTGATGGGCGGGATCTGGTTCCCGCTGCCGACCTGGTGGCCGCTCATGTTCTGGGTCACGCCCGCTTTCGCCCTGTTGGGCATCTCGGCCACAGTCCTGGTCTCCTCCCGGACGCGGACTTTCATGGAAGCCTACCAGCTCAGCGGTTCGCTGGTGGTGCTGGTGCTGGCAATCGTCATCGGGCAGGTGACAGGCGTGATCGCCCTGAGCATCCTGACCGGGATGTTGATCGGCGCGGTGCTTTGGGTTGTCGGCGGCGTGCTGCTGTACTTCAGCATCCGCATGTTCAAGCGCAGCCAGTTGGTTGCCAAACTCTAGGAGGTCGGCATGTCTGAGCCAATCCAAAGATGGGAATACCGGATCGAGAGCTTCGGGAACATCTTCAGCGGCCCCAAGGATGGGGCGCTGATGGAAACCCTGGACGCCTGGGGCGAGGATGGCTGGGAGGTGGTCAACGTCATCCCGCGCACCAATAGCGATAAGCTGACCGTCATCGCCAAACGCCCCCTGACCCTCGACGAGCGCCGCCGCCGTTCGATACCCTGACCCTGATCCCGGTCCCGCACCCAACAGGGAGCTTCGGCTCCCTGTTTTTGATCGCCCGTTTTTCCGCAGGGCAAAAGTCCATTTTCCCCAGGACAAACGTCCGTTTTCCTCAGGGCAAATCCGGTTTACAACAGAGGAAACCTGCAAACTACTGACGGTAGATTCAAAATCTACTGTCAGTAGATTACAAAGCCACTGACAGTAGTATCTCAAACTACTGGCAGTGGTTTTAGCTTTAGGACAGATGAAAAATAAGTTTCCTCAGGGCAAAAGCCGGTTTTGACCCAGGGATACTGCGACTACGACGGGGGCAATCCCCGGTTTTCGAGGGTTGTATTGTGCCCGGTTTAAGGCTAAACTAGGCCCAGATCTTCCGCACCGAGGTTCCTGAATGAAAAGACTCCAAATCCCCTTGCTGGTCGTCATCATTGTCCTGTCTGCCGCGCTCGCTTACGCCACGCTGACCTTCGGCCACCTTTGGGGCGACGATTTTGCCAGTTACATTATGCAGGCGGCCAGCATCACCGACGGCTCGATGGACGAATTCGTCCGGCGCAACGCTTTTACGATGGAGAACTCGTCCTACCCGGTCGGGCCGGTGGCCTACCCGTGGGGCTACCCGCTCCTGCTGGCCCCGGTTTACGCCCTGCGCGGGGTCATGCCGCTGGCCTTGAAGATGGTCAACCTCCCCGCCTTCGCGGTCTTCCTGGCGGCGTTTTTCCTGTTCCTCAAGCGCAGGGTCTCGTGGTGGGAAAGCCTGCTGCTGGTGGCGGCCTTTGCCTTCAATGCCACGTTCCTCAAATATCACGACCAGATCATCTCGGATATCGCCTTCACTGCCGTCTCCACCCTGGCGCTCTGGAGCCTCGACCGCTGTGCTTTCGACGAGACCCCGAAGCGCGGCTGGGGCATCCTCACCGGGGCACTCATTTTCAGCGCCTACTTCCTGCGCACGGTGGGCATTCTCCTGTTGGCGGCTCTGTTCGTATATCGCGGCTACAAACTTTTTAGCCAGAAAAAACTCAATCGAACGGGACTTTTGCCCGAAATCTGGCCTTTCGTCACTTTTGCCCTCCTGTGGGCTTTGGCCTCGCTGGTCTTCCCCTCCGGCGAAGGCTCCTATTTTTCGCATTACGGACTTTTCGATTACGGTCAGCGTTTGCGGGAAAACTTCGTTGCCTACTTTGGCATGGGGGCCGAGTTCTTCGACGGCCTCCCGGCGCGGGCGGTGGTCTACGGGCTGGCGCTGGCTTTCTTCCTGATCGGATTTGTCCATGCCCCGGAGACCGACCTGGTCGCCAAGCTCTATTTCGCGGCGACGATGCTGCTCTACCTGACCTGGCCCGAACCGCAGGGGATCCGCTTCCTGTTCCCGCTGCTGCCGGTCTTCGTCTACTTCTCCTTCCTGGGGATGAAAGCCTCGTTCTTCGGACTTTCGGCCCGCTACCGCCAAATGGGCCTGGTCCTGACCTATACGTTTTGGGGCGCGGCGGTCGCCTTCATGCTGCTGGCCTCGGCGAACCAGGCCCTGACCAACCTGTCCAACAACCGCGACATCAAAGGCCCGTTCGATCCCTTCGCCCGCGAGATGGTCAACTTTGTGGAGGCCAATGTGCCTGAAGACAGCGTGATCGTCTTCTTCAAGCCGAGGGCCATGCGCCTGCTCACCGGGCGGGACTCGATCCTGATGGACCGGTGCGAAGACCTCGACCGCGGCGACTACGTCATCCTTGACCTGGACCGCGGCGAACTCCTCGACCAGCACCAGTTGACGCCGGGGCAGGTCAAGCAATGCGGCCTGCCTTTCACCAATATTTTCGAGAACAGGAAATTCCTGGTTTATAGATATGAAAGAATTCATCTACTCCCGTAACGCCGTCTACGAAGCCCTGCGCGCCCGGCGCAGGCAGTTTTTCCGCCTGGAGGTTGCCAACAGCGCGCAGGAAAAGGGCCGCCTGACCGAGATCATCCAACTGGCGGAGAAGCGCAAGATCCCAATCCTGCGCGCCCCCCGCGCCGGCCTGGACAAGCACCATCCCGGCCACCAGGGGGTGGTGCTCGAAGCCAGCGGCTATCCCTATTGTGCCCTGGCCGACATCTTCGACCGGGCGAAAGAGCGCGGCGAACCGCTCTTCGTGCTGCTGCTGGATACCCTGCAAGACCCGCAGAACCTGGGCACGCTGCTGCGCACGGCGGAAGCGGTGGGCGCGCATGGGGTGGTCATCCCGCTGGCGCGCACGGCGGAAGTGACCCCGGCAGTAGTCAACGCCTCGTCGGGGGCGAGCGAGCATTTGTTGATCGCCCAGTCAAATTTGCACCAGGCGATTGATGCGCTCAAAGAGGCCGGGGCCTGGACCATCGGCCTCGAAGGCAGCGACCAGGCTCAGGGTCCAGATGAGATTCGGCTGGACGGGGCCATCGGGCTGGTAGTCGGCTCGGAGGGGACGGGCATGCGTCCGCTGACGGCCAAATCCTGCGATATCCTGATGAAATTGCCAATGAAGGGCCAGATCGAGTCGCTCAACGCAGCGGTGGCCGGGTCGGTGGCGTTGTACCTGGCGTATCTGGCGAGGAATAGATAAGGGCAGGTCTCGGACTTGCCCCAGTAAGGGCGGGTCTCAGACCTGCCCCAACAATGGAGGCATCATGGCTCAAGCAACCTATCATTTCCCGCGCGGCTTCCTGTGGGGCACGGCCACGGCCTCGCACCAGGTGGAAGGCAACAACACCAACAACAACTGGTGGAAATGGGAAGAGGAGGGCCACACGGCCCACAAATCCGGGCTGGCCTGCGACTGGTGGGGCGGGCGCTGGAAGGAGGACATGGACCGGGCGGCCGAAACCGGGCAGAACGCCCATCGCTTCTCGGTCGAGTGGAGCCGCATCCAGCCTGAACCTAACCGCTGGGACGAGGACGCCCTGGAGCGGTATCGGATCATGCTGCGCGGCATGAAGGAGCGCGGCCTGACCCCAATGGTCACGCTGCACCATTTCACCGATCCGCTCTGGTTGTACGAGCGCTGCGGCTGGGAGACCGAGGAAGCCGCGCCGCTGTTCGAGAAGTACGTGCGCAAAGTGGTGGACGCCCTGAAAGAATACGTCACGACCTGGTGTACGATCAACGAGCCGAACGTGTACGCCTTGAGCGGCTACGTGACCGGGGATTTCCCGGCCTGCCACAAGGGGCTGGACGTGGCGGTCAAGGTGATGGCGAACATGCTGCGCGGCCACGCCGCGGCTTACCGGGCGGTCCACGAAATCCAGCGGGAGGCGCGGGTGGGCTATGCCCTGCATTACCGCCCGATGGTGGCGAAACGCCCCTGGTTCCCGCTGGACAGGGTGATGCGCGGCGTCCGCTACCGGGGACTCAACCTGGCCTTCCCGTCGGGGATTTCAACCGGGGTGATGCAGTCGCCGCTGGGGAGGGTCTCCATCCCCGAAGCCAAAGGGACACAGGATTTCTTCGGCCTGAACTATTACTCGGTGGATACGGTTTCGTTCAACCTCCGCAACCGGGCCGAGTTGTTCACCCACAGCGGCTACCCCAAAGATGCCGACCTGAGTCCGGGGAATTTCATCGCCAACATCCCTGAGGGGTTGTTCGACTCGATCAAGTGGGCCGTGAAAACCTATCCCGATACGCCGATCCTGATCACCGAGAACGGCGTGGAAGACGCCGACGACTCGCTGCGCCCGCGCTACCTGGCCCAGCACCTGCACCAGGTATGGCGGGCGGTCAACTTCAACTGGCCGGTCAAGGGCTACTACCACTGGTCGCTGGTGGACAACTTCGAATGGGAGCGCGGCTGGACCCAGCGCTTCGGCCTGTGGGCGCTGGACGTGGAAACCCAGAAGCGCACCAAGCGCCGCTCGGCGGAACTGTACGAGGCCATCTGCAAGGAAAACGCCCTGTCGAGCGAGATGGTGGCGGCGTATTGCCCGGAGGTGATGGGGAGGTTGTTCCCGGAGTAGTGAGGTGGACACGTGGACACGTGGACACGTAGACACGTAGACACGTAAACACGTAGGCACGTAAACACGTAAACACGTAGATACGTAGACACGTAGATACGTAGACACGTAAACACGTACACACCTCAACCTCGTTTTCCTGTATACCAGTATACTTGTGTACCTGTATCCCTGAACATGACTGAACACTGGCACTCCCCCCGCGTCACCTGCCGCCCGGCCCTGGCCTCCGACAAGGCCGATATGCTCGAATTCACCAAATTCATCTGGGACGGGCACGATTACATCAAGTACGTTTGGGACGAATGGTTCGCCGACCCGAACGGGATCCTCGTCTCGGCGGAGTTCGGCGGGCATTGCGTCGGCTTTGCCAAGATCGCCCTCAGCGCGCCGGGCCAGTGGTGGTTCCAGGGCTTCCGGGTGGACCCGCAGCACCAGGACAAGAAGATCGGCTCGCGCATCCACGAATATCTCGACGCCTGGTGGCTCGAAAACGGGGACGGCACCGCCCGCCTGATGACCAGTTCGCAGCGGGTCAAGGTGCATCACCTGTGCGGGAAACTGGGCTACGCCAAAATCCTCGAAGTCAAGGAATTGACCGCCGAACCGCTGGGCGAACCCTGCGCCGCCTTCCGGCCCGTCCAGGCGGAGGAAATACCGGCGGCTTTACAAGTCGCGCTGGAGTCCCCGGTCCTGGCGCTGGGGCGGGGATTGTTCGACGTGGGTTGGGACGCCATCCAGCCGACCGCCGACATCCTGGCCTCGATCCAGGAGCAGGGCCGGGCCTTCTGGTGGCGCGGCGGCCAGGGCCTGCTGCTGGCCTGGGACGACGAGGATGAGGACGGCGACGTGCTCGGCGTGGGTCTGCCCGCCTGCCCGCTCGACTCCCTGCCGGAGATGCTGCCTGACATCCGCCGCCTGGCCGCCCAAATGGGCTGCGTCGGCGTGTTCTGGATCGCCCCGCTCGAAGCCGCTCTCCTGTCTGCGGCTGAGACGGCCGGGTTCATCCATCACAAGGAACACACCGGCTACCTGTTCGAGAAGCGCCACCCAAGCCGTCCCTGAAATGCTCCCCGACGCATTCGTCACCACCATCCGCAGCGTCTTCGGCGCAGACGGCGAACGCTGGCTGGCCGATTTCCCGTCCATTCTGGACGAAGCCGTCCGCCGCTGGGGGCTGAGCGACATCCAGCCGGTTGAAAACCTCTCTTACAACTTTGTCGCCTTTGCGGACTCCAAAGTCTCCCGACTTTGGATGCAAAATCAGGAGATTTTGCACTCCGGTCAGGTCGTCCTGAAAATTGGCGTGCCGCACCGCGAGTTGTTCAGTGAGATTGCCGCATTGAGGTATTTCGATGGGGACGGCGTGGTGCGGATGCTGGACTCGGACCCCGGAAAGGGCCTGATCCTGCTGGAGCGCATCTCCCCCGGACTTATGCTTGCCACCGTTATGGACGACGACCGGCGCACCCAAATCGCGGCCGAGGTGATGACCCGCCTGTGGGAGAAGAGTAAAACGACTAAAGTCGTTACTACAAAGTTCATCCAACTTTCGGATTGGTTCGACGGCTTGAAAGGATTGCGTCCGCATTTCGGCGGCGGGACGGGACCCTTCCCTGTAAAACTCGTCGAGCGGGTCGAGGCCGTCCTGCCGGGGTTGATGTCCGCGCCGGAGGTGTTACTGCACGGCGACTTCCACCACTTCAACATCCTGTCTCATGGGGAGGGGTGGCTGGTCATTGACCCGAAGGGCGTCATCGGGCCGCGGGGATACGAATCGGGGCCGCTGCTGCTCAATCCGTGGGACCAGGTCAAGGGTCCCGATGCGAGGCGCATGACCCAACGACGCCTCGCCATCCTCTCGGAGCGGACCGGGCTTGAGCGGGGAGTCCTCCGGGAGTGGGCCGTCTGTCACGCCGTCCTTTCGGCCTGGTGGAGCCTGGATGAAAACGACAAGGGTCTCGAATACGCCCTCCAGTGCGCCGAGGCGTTCGCGGGCATCGAAGTTTGAGAGGGTGCGTCGCACCTTTCTAAAACGGGTTTTTATCAGCGAGAGACAAGTCCCGTTGATGGGATTGCGGCTCGGAAGTCAGGTGCGACGCACTCGCGGGTGCGCCGAGACGTTCGCGGGCATCGAAGTTTGAGAGATATAATAGATGTCTTGCATTAGTTATAGGGCAAAAGTGATGCAAACCTTTAAGCCACTGAGACACGGAGACTCGGAGAAAAAAAAGAAAAAAAACTCTGTGACTCCGTGGCAAAGATCGGACTTTTGCAAGAGGCCAAATAGCCCCATTACTGTTCCAGGAAGAGACTTATGCACATCCTTGTAACCAATGACGACGGCGTCCAGGCTCCCGGCCTGCTGGCGCTGGCCCAGGCGATGCGGAAGTTCGGCAAAGTGACCGTGCTGGCCCCCGACAAGAACTGGTCGGCTTCGGGGCACGTGAAGACCATGCACCGCCCGATGCGGGTCTACGAGACCCTGTTGGCCGACGGCACCCCGGCCCTGACCAGCGACGGCGCGCCCTCCGACTGCGTGGCGCTGGCCCTGCTGGGCATCGTGGAAGAGAAGATTGACCTGGTGGTGTCGGGCATCAACCCGCACGGCAATATCGGCCACGACGTGACCTATTCCGGTACGGTGACGGCGGCGATGGAGGCGGTCATTGCCGGGATACCGGGGATCGCCTTCTCGGTCAACTCGATGCCCGAAGACAGCCCGCTGGATTACGGCCCCTCGGCGCAGGCGGCGCAGGAGATCGTGGAACGGCTCCTGGCCAACGGCTCGCTGCCCAAAGACGTGCTGCTGAACGTCAACGTCCCGTACCTGAAGGGCGAGGCGTTCAAGGGCATCCAGGTCACGCGCCAGGGGCTGCGGCTTTACAACGACGAGTTGGTCCGGCGCACCGACCCGCACGGACGCCCGTACTACTGGATCGGCGGCGACTTCCCCACCGGGGTGGTCGAAGACGGCACCGACTACGGCGCGTTGAGCGACGGCTACATCTCCGTCACCCCGCTGCAACTCGACCTGACCGCCTGGCAGGCGATGGACATGCTCAAAGGCTGGAAGTGGCAGGCAGACCGTAGACCATAGACGGTTGACGGTATTGCGGTCTACAGTCCATCGCCCACTGTCAAAGGAAGGAAACCATGGCTCCTTTTGCTTCTCCCCCAAACCCGCACGATTTCAACGCCCGCGTCTGGGACCTTACGCGCCGCATCCCGCACGGGAAGGTGGCGACCTACGGGCAACTGGCCCTCAGCCTGCCTATCCCGATCGGCGTCGAAGCGGACACGTATAAGGCTTTCGGGGCGCGCTGGGTCGGCGGGGCGATGGCCGCCTGCCCGAACGACGTCCCCTGGTGGCGGGTGATCAACTCGAAAGGCGAGATCAGCCCGCGTCCGGGAGCGTCCCGCCAGCGGGAACTGCTGGAAGCGGAAGGCGTGGTCTTCAACGAGAAGGGCCGGGTAGACCTGAAAGTCTACGGCTGGGATAAGTAGCCGGTGCTCACCCTCCAGGTTTTGGACGGCGAGTTCACCATTCACCGCCTAAGCCCTGACAGCGCCATCCCGCCGCAGGTCTTGGCGAGCGATTTTTTCACGGCCAGCAAAACCCCCGACGAACTCTCGATCGTCTGCCGCTCCGGGATCGAGGTCGCTTCGGAGAAATCGTCCAGCGGCTGGGCCTGTCTCAAAGTGCTCGGGCCGTTGGATTTTTCGTTGACCGGCATCCTGTCCGGGATTGCGGGGGCGCTGGCCGGGGCCGGGATCAGCATTTTTGCGGTCTCGACTTACGATACCGATTATATTCTTGTCAACTCGGATAAACTCGAAGCGGCGACGCGAGCGTTGGCCGCAGCAGGCTACTAAGGAGAAAAGAGAAGATGAAAAAACGAACCTGTCTGTCTTCCTTGCTGGTTGTGTTTGCCCTTACCCTGGCCGCCTGCGGGGGCGCGCCCGCTTCTCCTCCGGGCGATGACGAGATCAAGCCTGCCTCTGAAATCGTGGTTTACAACTGGTTGGACTACGTGGCTCCCGAAATCTACACCCTGTTCGAGCAGGAGTATGGCATCAAAGTGATCGAAGAGAACTTCTTTAGCAACGAGGAGTTGCTCGCCAAACTCCAGGGCGGCGCTGCTGGGTATGCCGTGATCATCCCCTCCGATTACACGGTGGGGATCATGGTCGCCGAGGGGATGCTTGCCAAGCTCAACCGGATCAACATCCCGAACCTGGTCAACCTGTCGGACCAGTTCAAGAACGTGCCTTACGACCCCGGCAACGTCTATTGTGCGCCTTATCAGTGGGGCATGACCGGTATCGGCTACATCGAAGGCGAGGTGGATCCGCCCACTTCGTGGGCAACGTTGTTCGAACCCGACCCCAATTCACCGGCTTACGGGCGCATGACCTTGCTCGACGACGCCCGTGAGTCCTTCGCTGCCGCACTGGTCTACCTCGGTTACAACGTCAACACCACCGACGAAGGCCAGCTTCAGGAGGCCAGGGATTTGCTGATAAAAGCCAAAGCCGGGCTGGCCGGTTTCGACAGTGAGACCTACGATGATCTGATGATCTCCGGCGAAAACCTGATCGCCCACGGTTGGAACGGGGAATTCCTGGTTGCCAGGGACGAAAACGAAGCGATCGTCTACGTCACTCCCAAGGAGGGCGGGGTCGTATTCGTGGACAATATGTGCATCCCCGCCAGCGCCACCCCCGAAGAGAAACTGGCTGCCGAGATGTTCATCAACTTCGTGCTCCGCCCCGATATCGGCGCCAAGCTCTCAGAGTACATCTACTACGCCAGCCCCAACAAGGCCGCCGAACAATACCTCGACCCCGAATTCCTGGCCGACCCGATCATCTACCCCCCGGTCGAGGTGATGGCAAAACTGCAATACCTCGAACCCGTCGGCGAGGCGGAGTCTCTATACCAGCGCCTGTGGGACGAGGTCAAATCCGCCCCGTAATGTAGCGAATGTCATTGCGAGGGCCGGACGCTTTTCCCGGCCTGAAGCAATCTCCGTTGAATCACCATGCTCACCGAACCTTTCTGGACCTGGTCCTGCCCCCGCCCCGACGACCTGCCGGTGGCTGACGCGCTTCCCGAGTCCGCCGATGTGGCCGTCATCGGCGGCGGGTTCACCGGCCTGAGCGCCGCCCGCACCCTGGCCCAAAGCGGCGCATCAGTCGTCGTGCTGGAGCGCGAGACCATCGGCTGGGGCGCATCCTCCCGCAACGGCGGCATGACCGGCTGTGGGTTGAAGCGTCCCAGCCAGGCCATCTTCGAGCGTTACGGCGAGAGCTACGGCCACGCCTTCTGGCAGGCCTCGCTCGAAGCCTTCGACCTGGTCAAGGAAATGGTCTTCACCGAAGGCGTGGACTGCGACTTTAGCGAAAACGGCTCGATCTGCCTGGCGTACAAGCCGTCGCATTTCGAGGGCTTCAAGGCCGAAGCCGAATGGAACCGGCGCGTCCTCGGCCACGAGATGCGCCTCGTCTCCCCGTCCGAGTTGAAGGACGAGGTCGGCAGCGCGGCCTACTTTGGCGGCATCCTCGACGATCACGGGGCGGGGCTGCACCCGGCCAAACTGGTCTTCGGGGTGGCGCGGGTGGCGGCTAAATACGGCGCAACCCTGGTCGAGCGCGCCCCGGTGACGCGGCTGGAAAAGACCGGGGGCGGGTTCAGCGTCCACACCCGGCGCGGCCTCCTCCGGGTCCGGGAAGTGGTTTCGGCGGCCAACGGGTACACCGAGAGCCTCGTCCCCGGCCTCAAGTCCAGGGTCCTGCCGGTCGGCAGTTACATCATCGTCACCGAGCCGCTCTCGCCGGAGCTGCAAAAAGAGATCAGCCCGAAGGGCCGCATGATGTGGGACGCCAAGTGGTTCCTGAATTATTTCCGCCTGACCCCCGACGGGCGGATGCTGTGGGGCGGGCGCAACAACCTGAGCACCGATCTCGACCTGGGCGAAAGCGCCCAAATCCTGCGGGGCCAGATGCTGCGGGCCTTCCCCCAGCTTGCGGGCGTGCCCGTCACCCACACCTGGAGCGGCAAGCTGGGCCTGACCTTCGACCTGATGCCGCACATCGGGCGGGTGGGCGGCGCGCATTATGCGATGGGCTACGGCGGGCACGGCTTCCATGTGGCGCTCTACCTGGGGCGGGAGCTGGCCCGCCTGTTGACCGGCGAAAAGACCGCCAGCCCCTTCGCCGAAATCCCCCACCCGACGTATTTCTTCTACCGGGACCGGGCCTGGTTCCTGCCCCTGGCCGCCCGCTACTACCGGATGCTGGATGCGCTGCCCTAACCCCGCGAGTGCATCGCACCTGACCCTGGGACTGTTCCCGTTTAGCGGGGAAATCTTACCCTGTCGTTTCCTCCCGTTTAGCCAGGTGCGACGCACCCTCAGCTCTCCAAACCAAAAAAAACCTTGAAGGAATTGCAATTCTTCAAGGCTTCTTTCTTAATTCAAGCCTTGAGTTTTCTCATCCAAGCCTTGAGATTTAAACTTTCCCGGAAGAAAAATATAATTTGCCGTCGGGAATACACAGTTTTCCGCCGGTAAATATATATTTACCGGCGGGACAATGCTATAATCAAGGCTGTAATTCGGTTTTTCAAGGCTTAAATCGAAACTTTCAAGGCTCAACCGGAGGAATTCTATGGCTTCGAGGATCACGGCCATCCGTCAAATGCGCCCAGATTTCAAGCGTTTGCCCACCATGCAGACGCGACGCATGATCCAGAATATTGTCCGGCGCAGCGGGCTGGATACAGGCGAAATCTTGTACGTGGTTTACGAAATGCGGGATGAGATTACACTGGCAGCCCACGAAGGCCGTGCGGTCAAGATAGATGGGTTCGGCACTTTCACCCCCGTTTTGCGCGCCGATGGGCGGATCAATCTCGTATTCCGGGCCGACCCGGAGTTCCTCCACGAGGTGAATATCGGGCATCACTCTGCCAGGATCATCAACAAGGACAGTATCGGCAAGTCGGCGGATGAGCTGGTGGCGCTGTGGAACGAGTCTCACCCGGATGACCCGGTGGAGTAAGAGGATCAGGCTCCCCCGTTTTTGGGGACCCAAAACATTTGCCGCGGATTACGCTAATTTACGCGGATTTATAAGAAAAATGGTTCTTTGATATTTTATGGGGTTGCCCATTTTTTCACCACAGAGATCACAGAGTCCACAGAGAAAAACATTTAAAATCTCCGTGCTCTCCGTGTGCTCGGTGGTAAAACGGGTTTTCACCCCACTTAAACCTGAAGAGCCAGAAAAATTAGCGAAAATCCGCGAAATTCGCGGCTGACTTTCGCTCTTCAAAAGGTCAATTTTCGGGGGAGACTACCCTATCACGGGACCTGGTAGATTGCGGTTTCCCCTTGCTGGAAGATGAGTTTGAGGAATTGCTGGAATTTCTCTTCTTTGACGCGGTAGGTGTTCTTTTCCATGCTGCCGACGACCACGTAGCGGATGCCGTAACGGGCGATAATCTGGCTGGCTTCGATCCAGTTGGAAGTGGAGTAGAGGGTTTCGAGGTCGGTCAGGCGGTCGCCCTGCGGCTCGTAGCTGCCGCGCCACTGTCCCTCGTGGCCGGGCCAGCCGAGGACGGTGGGCAGGCCGGTGTGGGTGCTGATGCGCCCGTAGAGTTTGTAACTTGCATCGCTGGCGGTGGCTTCGGCGACCACGCCGAGGGGGACGTGCTGCAAAAAGCGGATGGCGGCTGCGTCGTCGGGGTTGTCCTGGTCGAGGTGGGCTGCGCCGTCGAGGGTGCGGCCAAAGGTGGGATCGAAGTTCTCCGTCTTGTTGGGCAGGCTGAGGGCGGGATAGGTCAGGCCGGCAATGAGCAGCAGCGACAGGCCGACGCGCCAGGCCCAGTCTGCCGGGCCGCGCAGGGAGCGGAGCAGGACTGCCGCCCCGAAAGCAGCCGCCAGCGAGAGCAGGATCCAGGCCTGGTAGTAGAATTTGAAGACCGTGTTCATGCGCGTGCCGAACTGGTCGCGCAGGTAGACGAATTCGGGGGCGAGGATGAGGAGGGCGGCGAGGGTGATGAGCAGCAGGACAAAGACGGTGGACGGCGGACGGTGGACGGTTTCGCCTTCGGCCTGGGATGGGCGGTCGCCCGCGAAGATCAGGGCCAGGGCGGGGACGAGGAGGGCGAGCAGGGTCAAGAGGCTGCCGCTGTGGGCGAGGCGGCGGATGGAGGCGTCTGTGAAGAAGACGCCGAAGTTCGCCGCGCCCTGGGCGAGCATTTCGGCCTGGGCCACGTCGGGGCGGACGTAGGCGGCGATCCAGGCCATCAGCCAGGAGGAAAGCCAAAGGAGCAGGATCAGGCCGGACGTCAAGGAGAGAGCGAGGGCCAGTTTGGGTCTGTGGCGGCGCAGCTGGGAAATGATCCAGGCGAAGAGCGGGACGAAGAGCGTCCCGAACATGACCCACAGGTGGGCGCCCCGGGTCGGGTAGACCAGGTTGGGCAGGGGGCCGCCCGCCTGGGAGGAGAATCCGATGTAGAAGGGCAGGTAGAGCAGGATGGAAAGCAGGCCGAGGGGCAGGCCGAAGCCGAACAGGTCTTCGAGGCGGGACCAGTCCCAGCCTTGCTCGAAGACCCGGGCCAGGGTGTAGGCGAGGACGATGAGGGCGGCGTAGGGGAGGATGTCCCAGGTGTTGAGGAAGGCCAGCCCGCCCAGGACGAGGGCGGCGAAGGCGAAGTCTATTTGGCGCAGGTGGAGCGGCAGGCCGAGAAGGTGGATGGAGGGCTTTTGGCGCTGGAGGAACAGGTTGAGCGCCACGCCGACGGCCAGGATGCCGAAGGGGATGGCGAGCACGTGCGGGTGCAGGTCGCCGAGCAGGAAGGAGAAGAAGGGGAATTCGTCTATCGGGGAGAGGTCGCTGATGACGCCTCTCAGGTCGGTGTCCATGATGACGCGGGAGGCGCGCCACCACCACAAGTAACGGTCGGGGATCCAACCTGTGACTGCGGGGATTTCGTTGAGGTCCTTGATGTTGAGCCAGGTCCAGAAATTGAAGGCGGCGGGGTTTTTGGGCCAGAAGATGCCCCGGGTGTGGAGCACTTCGAGGAAGCCTTCGAGGTTGGAGACGAGGAGGAGGAAGAGGGGGGCGAGTAATGGCAGACCGATGGATGGGTGTGGGGTGTCGGGTGATTGGTAATTGGTAATTGGTGAGGCAAGTTGCGAGTTGCGAGTTGCGTGGGCGGCGAGGAGGTTGTAGAGGATGCCATAGGCGCCTGCGGCGGCGAGGGCGAAGACGAGCGAGAGCATCAGGTTGAAGGCTACACTGCCGGGGGTGGCGGTCAGTTTGGCGAGCATGGCGGCCATGATGTAGCCGAAGTGGTAGTACGAGATCGAATAGCCGGAGAGCCAGGGGTCGTTGGGCGGGAAGGTTGGCGAGCGCAGGATGGCGTTGATGAAGGCCAGTTCCATCGGCTTTTCGGTGGCGACGATCTCCGGGTTGTTGGCCCGGACGAAGGCCATGAATCCGAAGGCGGCCAGGAAGAGGATTTCGACTGTAAGGGCGGTGCGCCAGTTGGCTTTGAGCCATTCGACCGTAGACCGTAGACCGGGGACAGCGGAGAGTTGACTGTCTTCGGTCTTCCGTCCACAGTCCAAAAGCGCCCAGGCGCTCAACCCGGCCAGCGCCAGCAGTCCCAGCAGGATGCCGCCGGCGTCGTTCTGGGACAGGCCGAGCGATCCCATGATCCAGAAGGCGTAGGCCCAGATGAGCAGGCCGGCGGTCCGGGCCAGGCTGTAGCCGCGGTCGGCCAGGGCCGGGAAGAGGCGGTAGGTCAGCGGGAAAGTGAGGAGGCCGATGAGGGTGAGGGTGAGGTACCAGGAGAGGAAGTCGAGCATGATGGTAATTGGTGATTGGTGGTCGTTGTCAGCGGTTTCAGACTTTGAGTTCTGGCGGCAGGTGGAAGCGGCCGGTTTCGTCGGGCGGGAAGTCGAGGACGGAGGTGACCGCGTCCGCGTTGAGCGGGCCGTAGAGGTGGGGGAACAGGTCGTCCGTTACGGGGGCCTGTCCCGGGGCGGGATGAACGGGAGGCTCCCATTTGAGTTCGCTGGTCAGCCGGGACGGGTCTATGACGAGCAGGACCAGTCCATGTTGGGCGGCGTAGAAGGCATTGGCAACCTTCACCACCTGGTCGGGACGCGAGCAATGGATGAAGCCCTGCGAGTCGAGGCTGGGGGCGGTGTAAACGCCGGTTCGACGGGCGGCAAGCCAGGCGTCGCGGGTGGTGAGGTGGGTGATACCTTTCATTGGTTTCCTACGGAACACGGATCACGATACACGTGTTGCGTGTTGCGTGTTGCATCCCTTCGACTTTGCTTACGGCAGCACTTCGTAGATGACCGTATCCCGGTCATGGTAGATTTCCTTCCAGTACAGGTCATTGTACTGCTCGAATTTGGCGAGGCCTTCGGGGCTGTAGTAATTCCTTTCGAGCTGGCCGACGATGATGTAGCGCACGGTGTATTTTTCGAGGAAGGCCCGGGTCTCGAACGGGTTGATGCTCTCGTAAAAATCACTGACCTCCTGGACCCGCTTCTCGACCCACTCCGCCGGGACGACACCGCCGCGCTGCTGGCGCTGGTGCCAGTTCCAGCCGACCACGCCGGGCAGGCCGGTGTAGATGGTGTAGCGTTTGCCCCACAGGTATTCGATTGTCTGGGCCTCGACGATCACCGGCGAACCCTGCACGTTTTCCTGCATCCAGTGGATGGCGTCGTAGTCCTGGCTCAGGTCCATGTCCCCTTTGTCCCAGTATTGGGCGTAATCCATGTAGGCCATGCTGTCCAGGCTGTGCGGGGCGGCGGGAGCCATGCGGTCACGGACCTTGTCGAAGGTGGCGGTGATGGTGAACAGGGCGGCGATGGCGAGCAGCAACATGCCGGTCCCCTCGACGAACGAACGCCAGCCCGTCGTCCAGCGCCGCAGGTCGGGCAGCAGCCAGCCGAATCCGGCCGCGGCGCTGACGGCCAGCAGCATCCAGGCTTGCAGGTAGATCTTGAAGATGGTGTTCATCCGCCCGATGTCGCCGACCAGCACGACCAGTTCGACCACGATGGTCAGCAGCATCCCGGTCCCGACCATGAACAGGACCAGGCGCTTCACGTCCGGCTGGCCGGGGCGCAGAATCAGGACCAAAGCCCAGACGGCCAACGGCAGGGCGATCCAGCCGATCTTGACCCCGAAGGCGGCCAGGCCGATCAGCATCACGATCACGGCGCTGGCAGAGACTTCGATCAGGAAGCGGTACGGGCGCAGTTTTTGGAGCGATGAAAGGGGCGTGTTCGCCATCCACTCGCGGGTCTCCCAACTCATCCAGGCCGTGATGACGAACAGGAACAGGCCCCAGTGGGTGAAATACGACCAGATCGGGGTGTACGGTCCCGGCCAGCGGTTGACCTGGCTGTAGCCCAGGCCGTACCAGTGGTCGTAGGGCTGGTAAAAGACCTTCGACAGCCCGGCCAGCAAGGCCATGCTGCCCGCCGCCAGCAGGAACCGGCTGAGGGCGCTGCGTCCCTGCCCGCCGCGCCAGACGGCGTACCCGACCGCAATGGCGGCCAGCGGCAGGTAAGTGTAATAGTCCCAGGTGTTGGTGGGTTTGATGGCTCCCACGGCCAGCCCGGCGAATCCAAAAGACAGGACAAGGGATAACCCGCTGCCCCATTTGCCTTGCGCCTTGACGGCCGAGACCGCCCAGGCAATCGCCAGGGTGGTCAGCAGCAGCACCAGCATGTGGGCGTGCAGGTCGCTGTACAGGAAAGTGAAATAAGGGAACTCGGTGATCTCGTTACCGGGGCCGTAGGGTAGCACCCGGCTGGGGTTCCAGTACCATTCGCCCACGTTGATCGGCAGCAGCGCGCCGGTTACCACCTTGACCAGTCCGCTAAAGGCCCAGGCCCAACGCTGCGGGATGCTGGCCACGTCAATGATGCCGTCGGGCGCGCCCGCCCTTTGCAGGGCCTGGTAGATTAATTGCATCGTCCCCAGGTTGCCGAGCAGCACGACCGCCACCGAAGAGGCCAACCCGCCTAAAACCTGACCGTTGACCATTGACCGAGGACCGTGAATTTCCTCACCGTCCTCGGTCTTCCGTCCACCGTCGAGCAAATTCCACCCAATCGAAAACGCGCCCGCCGCCACCATGGCAAAGATCGTCGGCAGGAGGAAGTTATAGGCAACCGTCGGCACGATGCCGAGCAGTTTCACCGGCGTGCCGACCAGCACGAAACCGTAGTAGTAATAATTGATGTACCCGCCCGCAAACCAGGGGTCATACGGCGGGAACGAGGTGCTCTTGAGCACCGCGTTGAAATACGAAAAGTCCATCGGGCGCTCGCCGCCCTTGGCCGGATGCCACAGGTCGGGGTTGCCCAGGCGGACGAGCAGGTCGAAGAGGAAGAAGGACAGGAAGATGCCCTCGGCGAGCAGGAAATACCGTTTCCTCGACTTCCACTCGGCGAGCAGTTCTTCCCGCTGCATCCACCCGGACCCGAGGCCGGCCGCCGCCAAAAGGGCCAGCACCACGCCGATGGTGGTCCGCGAATACGCCAGCCCGACCGACCCGGCCAGCCACGAGAAATACGCCAGGATGACCAGCCCGGCAGCCCGGGCCAGCGGGTAGCCGCGGTCCTTCAAGCCGGGGAAGATCAGCCGCACCAGCGGGTAGGTCAGCAAGCCGAGGATGAAGATAAAGAAATACCACCACAGCAACCCCAGCGCGGGATAGCGGTTGATCAGCGCCGAGGTGTCGAACAACGCCGACCAGGTCCCGCCCGCCTGCTGTTGGGCCAGTTTATCGGCAGGCAGCATCAAATCCTTGTAATCGGCGGCCCGGCGCGGCGTCAGGTGGACGACGTTGCTCAAATCCACTTTGCCGAGGATGGCTTCGACCTGCGCCCGGCTGTAGCCCTCGGATTTCTTGAAGATCAGCACCTTGGTGGCGTCGTAAACCGTGAAGGCTTCCTCGGCGAACTGGGTGTTGGCCTCCCAGTGAAAGCCGCCGGGCAGGTCGAGGGTGGGGAACGACTCGAAGACCTTGACCAGCTCGAAGCCCAATTGTCCGTCATAATCGCCGGGACGGGCCACGTTGTAGCAATAGATCACGTCCTGCTCCGGCGGGCAGCCGACCAGCGCCCGGTAGTAGGCGGTGGTCAACGGGTAACGCTCCGGGACGCGGGGGATGGTGGCCCACTGGCGGTTGGAGGTGATGAAGAGGTAATCCGCCTGGCCGAGGATGTCGTAGAAGCGCTGGAGCTTGTCGGGGTTGTCGTCCCAGTACAGTTCCAGGTTCAGGCCGGTGTAGATGCCGCCGAAGCCGTCGTAGCCGTCAATCCGCAGCGGCTGGCCGTCGTCCCAACTGGATTCGTTGGCGAGTACCGCCCCGCTGAGCGAGAGCGTCCCGCCGGTGGTCTCGAACTGCAATTCGTAGTACACGTCTTTGGCGATTTCCAGGGGACGGTCGAGTGCCAGGCTGAAAGGCCCGTTGGAGGCGCTGAAATCCGCGCTGAGGCTGGCCTGCGCTACCGTCTCGCCCGCGGCCAGGACGGATACGCTCAAGGTCTGCGTCCCGGCCGGCTGCGTGTCTGTGACGTGGTGCAGGACGATCCCGGTCAGCGTGCCGCTGGCGTTGGCGCTCACCCCGGCGATGACCGGCGCGCCGGACAGGATGGGCTGGTTGGGGTAGTAGACCGGCTGGGTGTAGAGTCCGTTTTCGGTTTGGATGGGCAGGCCCACCGGTCCCGGCACGTTCTGGTAGATCCAGCGGGCCGCGGCCACGCGGGTGTGCGGCCGGGTATAGATCCGGGTGAAAGCGAAGGCATAAGCGAAAGTCGCCATCAACACCATCGCTCCGGTTGCCAGGGCGATCTTACGGAACACGGAATACGCTACATTTGGTCCGTGCTGCGTGTTGCGTGTTCGTATCCCTTCCAGCACCACCCAGGCCGCCATCATCGCCAGCAGCGGGTAGATCGGCAACTGGTAGCGCATGGTCGGGTTGGACTGGGTGGACTGCCAGAGGAAGTAGAGCACCGTCCAGCCCCAGAGCAGGCTGTGTTGGCGCCACCCGCCCCTGAAGATGCGCCAACCCATGACCAGCACCCCAACCCAGGCCAGGATGCCGAGCGGCAGGCCCAGGCCCCATTCGGTCAGGTTTTCGAAGGAGAACAGGTGCGAGCGCCGCGCCCATTGCAGGGCGAAGGGCACGTCAATGTCGCCGCTGGCCTGGGCGCGTTGTTCGGCGATGGTGTCAATCCAGTGCGGGTTGGGCAGGATGTTGAAGAAGCCCGGCCCGCGGAAGGCATACGGCTGGAAGACCCGGAAAGCCAGCAGCGAGGCCAGCGCGCCGGCCACCAGGAAGACGGCGACGAAACCCACCAGTCGCTCGGCCTCGGCCGGGGATTTGCCCTTGAACGGGTTCCCGTCCCGGAACAGGCTGACGGCGAACGCGCCCGGCAGCAGGACCGCCAGCGGCGCGGCGTTGAGCTTGCAGGCCACCGACATGCCCAGAGCCAGGCCGAAGCCGAGGCTGTTGAGGAAGAGGGGGTTACGGAGGATGGATGTTATGGAAAGGGTGTTGCGCCCACTCCGCTCCACTTCGGGATGATATGGGGCGTGTTCCGTGGCGGTTTCGACATCGTTGTTGATTGCTGTTGGCTGAGTCGCGATCTTGACCGCGAAGTAGATTGCCAGGAAGATGAAGAAATTGGCGAAGGTGTCCACCGTGAAGAAGTGCGATTGCTGGATTTGCAGCACCGCCAGCGACGAGAAGGCTGCGGCCAGCAGCCCCACCTTGCGGTTGTAAATGCGGGCCACGATGAAATACAAAAGGATGATCGAACCCAGATCCGAAAGCGTCGAAAGCTGGCGGCCGACCAGCGGAACTTCGTCGTAGCCGGTCCAGGTGGGGATGCGGGCCAGCTCGGTCAGCGCCCGGCCCCACATCCCGGACGGGACGCCGGCTTCCAGCTTTTGAGCAGCCCACAGGCTGACGGTCGTCATCGCCTCGGCGGTGTAACGGACGGCAATGATCGGCAGGTCGCCGTAAACGTAGAACGTGTAGCCGCGGTTGTCCGGGTTGAGCGGGGAACAGTAGGTGTCGAAGTACCCGCCCCACTCGTCGCAATCCGGCATAACGTCCGCGTAGCGCTGGCGCCATTCCTGGGTCTGGAGCGTCGGCGGCAATCCCAACCCCTCCTGGGGCGCGCCAACCGGGGCGATGCCCGTCTCCACCATGGTCAGGAAGCGTTCGTCGGGGTGCAGGTGCTGGTTCTCGTCCCAGTTCAGGCCGATGGTGCGGAAATAAGTGCCAACCAGCAGGACGGCGATCAGCAGCAGGTCATAAAGCCAGGGATGCTTGTCTTTTTGGGTCATAGATCGTAAACGGACGATAAAGCGGATAAGCGGATGGGCAGCAGATTAGGGCACGCGGAACATCAGGAAATCGCGGCCCGGCGAGCGGGACGGGTAGCGGTTGATCGCGCCCTGTGGGTAGAGTGATTGCAGCAGGGCCAGGGTCTCGGTGTCTTCCGGTTTGAGCAGGAACAGCTTCGGGCCGGGGATGGGGGCCGTATCGGGGATGTTTTCAGGCCACATCGTGAAATTCCGCTCGAAATGGCCGGTCTGGGTGCTGAGCAAGCGCGTATCCACCCAGAAGGGATACGGGACGATCCAGGCTGTGGCAATGCTGCCGTCGGTCTCGGCGAACAGGTTGATCTGCGCCGCAATCTCAGACGAGTTCCAGGCGCCATTGGTGAATTGGGTTTTGAACTCGTCGAAAACCAGACGGTAGTTCTGGACCGCCGACAGGACCAGCAGCAGGCCGGCCACGCTCCAGGCCAGGATTTGACCCCGCCGCCGGTTCAGGCTGGACCCGAGGCCTGTCACCAGGCCGTCCAGCGCCATCGCCGCGATAATGAATACCGGGACGATGGCCCCGCCGGTGCGGTTAAGCGACGGGTTCTCGTTCGGGAAGGCCAGCGACAGGATCGAGGGCATCAGCAGCAGCGGGATGCTGAGCAGCAGGAACAGGTCCAGCCAGTTGCGCTGGCGGGCGTAGCGGAGAAGTACCAGCGCAACGCCGATCACCAGCAGCGCCCCCGAAACGATATCCACTGCCGGGCGGTTGGGGATGCTGTGGACCCAGATGTTCCCGTTCGACCACTGGAACATGGTCAGCGCGTTCCACAGGTTTTTGAGGAAGATCAGCCAGACAGGTTCCGGCAGCGGGGTTTCGGCATCCGTCAGGCGGGTCATGGCCCGGTAGAAGACGGCGTGCGGGTTTTCCAGCGTATATCGCAGCAAGGGCAGGAAGACGATGAACGCGGCTAAGGCCGAAATGGCCAGCCAGATCAGGGCCTGCTGGCGGGCGGCTTTCTCCTTTTGGTGCAGGGCGTAGACCAGCATGGCGATCACCACCACAAAGGGCACGAAGCGGAAAGAACTGTACCCGTGCAGGCCCAATCCCAGGAATAAGCCCGAAAAGATGAAATCGTTCCGGTCCGAACGGCGCAGGCCGCGGATCAGGTAATAGAGCGTGGGGGCGGCGAAAAGCGGGTAAAGCGGGAAGCGCAGCCCCACCCGGCTGATGACGTTCGGCCAGTAGGCGATCCCGGCCAGGAACAGGGCGAAGAGTCCCACCCGTTTGCCGCCGATCTCCTTGCCGAGCAGGTAAATGAACGGCAGCGCGCCCAGCCCGATCAGCACCGTCCCGATTTTCAGGCTCATGAACGACAGGCCTGTGCCAAACAACCTGGCGACCGCGGCGGTCACGTACATCTGGATGAATTCGCGCCCGGTATTGCGCGGGAAGAAGATGTAGGTCTCGCCGTCGAGCACGTCCCGCACGTCGTAGAGCTTCTCGATGTGGTCGCTGAACGGCTCCGACAGCACCCCCGTCAAATCGTGGATGCGGTAAAAAACGACGACCAGGACCGCCAAAAGCACCAGGCCGTTCCAGGGGGTGAGCAGGCTGCGGAAATCCGGGCGCTTGAAGTTTATCCCGCCCAGCCAAAAACCCCAACTAAACAGGAAAATAGCCGCCAACCAGGGGATAACGTTCCACCAGGTAAACAGGTTGCGGGTGAACAGGGCAAAGGCCGCGACGGCAAAGACCAGCGATGCCAGGATCAGCCAGGGTTGATAGGTGAGCGGGTCGTAAATGGGCCGGTCAGGGTTGAGGTCGGGCAGACGCCATTCGCCGCGCAGGTAAGCCAGGATTACGAATCCGATGGACGAGGCGAAGAAAATGCTTGCCGTAACGATGAGCGGCGTCGGGTTTTCGTGGGGCGATTCGAGGATGCGCTGGGCGATCAGGGCCAGGGCCAGGGCCAGCAAGGTCCGCCAGGCCAGGGGACGGCGCACCGCGTCCACCGGCGCGGCAGGCTCTTCGTCCGGCTCGCTTGGGGGGAGCGGGGCCGGTTCGGGCGCTTCAGGCAGGTCCACCTTTTCCCCGCGCCAGAAATATATTTTCGATTTGACGTAGTCGAGAACGCTAGGCTCTTGCATGGGTGCGATTTTATCAGATGAGGATTATTTGCGCCGGGCGATGTAGAACGTGTAGGACCCCTGCGCCTGCGGGACGGGTTCGTCATAATGGCGGCGCAGCGGGGCCAGGACCGGGGCCAGGTTCCAGCGGGATGGGACGAGGACCCAGCGCCCGGTCAGTTTTTTGACGATCAGGGAAGGCAGGCCGAAATAATGTCCCCATTCGAGGGCGGCCAGCGCGGCAGGCGAGAAATAATGCCAGTAGCGTTCGAGGCTGAACCCGGCGGCTTCGAGGCGTTTGCCCCAGGTTTCGGGGTCGTCGCAGTGGTGGTGACGTGAAATCCGGTTGAAGAAGGCCCGGTAGGCGCGGGCCAATGGCTTGAGGCCGAGCTTGTCGAAGAAGCGCGCCGCCGATAGATTCGGCAGGAAGTTGTGGTTCGGCACGCAAAAGACGAATGGCGCGCTGGGGCGCAGGACGCGGGCGGTCTCGGCCAGCACCTGCTCCACGTGCGGGATGTGCTCCAGCACCGAGTTGCTGACGGCGGAGGCAAAGTAACCGTCCGGGAAGGGGCTGCGGCCGGCATCGGCTTCGACGAGCAGGCGATAGGCGTCGAAGGCCCGGGCCTCGTGGATCGGGCCGTGCCAGGGGTCGAGGCCCACGTCGAGTTGGCGGGCGAAGGTGCGGGCGGCAAAGTGCCCGTCGCCGCAGCCCACGTCGAGGGTTGGGGCGGGCAGATCGAGGTCCTGGTAAAAGCGGGACTCGACTGCCCGGAGCAGGCCGCGGAAATAGGGCATCTCGCGGATTTGGATGAAGAGGAAGTCTTTATCGGTCATGGTAAAATGATAGCGGTTTCCTGAAAAGTGATAGCAGAATCGAGGCGTTTATGATCCGCACGATGGTCCAACTGACGGAAGAACAGATGAAAGCTCTGAAAGAGCTGGCGAAAGCCCGCAAGACCTCGGTGGCGAAACTGGTGCGCGAAAGCGTGGCGCAGTACGTGGCGGCGGAGGCCGAGGCGGTATCTCGCGGGGAGAAGCGCCAAAGGCTTCGGGAATTCATTCAAAAGGTCAAAAGCGGGGAAATCCAATCCCGCGATATTGAGGGTAAAACTGATGTAGCGATCAACCACGACAAATACCTGGATGAGATTTACGGGACATGGGAAAAATCTTCTTAGACACATCTGCGCTTTACGCGCTTACCGCTACGGAAGATCTATCAGCCAATATCGCAGTCAAAACCTGGGATAGGATTTCCCAGGAAGATTCCTTGTTGGTCACTAATAGTTATGTTGTCCTGGAATGCATCTCGCTGGTTCAGCGGCGGCTCGGGGTTGAGTTTGTTCGCTATCTCCAGACAGATATTTTGCCCGACATGGAGATATTTTGGATCAATTCCGAATTGCATGATGCTGCCATGAAAATCTTGCTCGAGGCCAACCGCCGACAACTCTCGCTGGTGGATTGTTCGGCCTTCGCCGCCATGCGCCGGGAGGGGATCGAGACCGTCTTTACTTTCGACGCGCATTTCAGGGAGCAGGGGTTCAGGGTGATCCCGTAGCGCAAATCGCCAATTCGCGTTACCCTCACACGTCCTTTTTCATCAGTTTTTGGAATAACGTTTCGTAGTTTTCCGCCACGCTTTCGGGGTCATACAGGCGGGCCAATTCAGCCGTATCGCAGCGGAATTTCTCTTTGTGGTCGAAAATATCCAGCAGACCGGCGGCCAGTTCATCCGCAGAGCCGATGGCGGCCACGTTGCCCATCTGGTGCATCCGCACCGGTTGGCGGACTCCCGGCAGGGCTGAGGCTACACACGGGACATTGTGTAGCATGGCTTCGATCTGCACCAGCCCGAAGGCCTCCGTCGAGTTAAGGGATGGGACGACCAGCGCATCCAGGCTGGGGTAGAAGGCTGCCATCTGGATCGGGTCGAGCACGCCCAGGAAGGTCCAGTGGCCCGCCGCTTCGTATTCCCGGATGCGGGGCATGAGCCGGTCGTGGTAGGCCCGTTCGCCCATCACGTCCTGGTACTGCCCGGCGAAAAGCACCTGTGCTTTCGGATATTTCTCGATAACCTGCGGCAGGGCGTCCAGCAGCACTTCGACGCCTTTCTCGGCGGCGAAGCGGGCGGCCATGCCAATCACCGGGCGGTTCTCTCTGGTTTTGTATTTCTTGGCAAACGCTTCCGGTGAGCCGGGCTGGGGATTCGGCAGCACGACCGGCGGCAGGAAAGTGGTCAGTTTGTGTTTGTAGCGGGAGAGATAGGGCGAGTGGTCGGCGTAATCCCGGGTGTAGGTGACGATCCGGTTTGCCAGCCGCCCGGCCATGTTGTTCTGGAAATCCACCACGCTGTTGACGAGGCGATTAAACAGCCCGGAGGGAAGCTGCAAGTCGCAGTGATAGGTCAGCACCGCAGGTTTGCCGAACAGCCGGGCGCGGAAGGCCACCCCGGGCGCGTCGAACTGCGGCAGGTGCAACTGGACCACATCGTGTTCGGCGACCAGTTTGGTCACTTGCAGGCCGAACAGCGGCATGATGACGCCTTTGCTCAACCGGAAAGCCACCGGCGAGCGCAGGATGCGCACCCCGTTGCGCGTCTCCTCGCGGGGCGTGGACGGGTCGAAGTGCGAAGTAAAGACGGTCACCTCGTGGCCGCGGCGGGCGAAGGCCTCCGCCAGGCGCTCGGCGTAGATCGTCAGCCCGGAGGTGTGAGGACGGTAGTAAGTGAGGACGGTCAGGATTTTCATGTGCTTGACTTTATTTGGAAAAATGTGTATATTGATAAAGAACCACTGAAAGCGCGAATGCGCCGTAGGTGGTGGTTTTATTGAGGGTGGAATACTATTCCGTATGGATTTCTTGTCGTTGCGTTTAGATTCAAACTGGGTTTTAGTCGTTCCATCCAAAGTTTCACGGTGTCTGATATTAAAAAATGAGCGGTTCGAGCAGGAAACGTGCTCGCACCGGTTTGCTCTACCGAGTAAAGATGCACAATGTAAGAGACCAAATCTGTCAATTGTATGAAATAAGACTCATCTGAATTCTTGGGGAGCGGGTCTTCTATTAATGCACTTATTTCTCGGCGATAGCTGGTTGGGCCATATCTCGATGGAATGAAGTTTATTCTTTGAATCCGCCGAGTTGTTTTAACCATTTTGCCCACTCGTCCCGGATCCGTAATAATCATGAATTTCTGAGATGGGTTGCTTGCAGGGTCAAGGTCATTTTCAATGCGTTGAACAGAGTATTTCAGTGCGGTGTCCAAAACAAGGTAGTCGGGTTTCCTGATACGAGGTTTTACAATAACTACGTTGATGATTTTCACATCGAGATTGGCAATCAAATCACAATAAAGCCCAATAATTTCAATCCGGTCGTTGTCCGATAATTTTAATCTTCCGTAAGGTTTCTTGTTGAGTAAAAAGTGCTTTGTATGCATTTCCATTCTAACAGGGAAATCATACCTGCTTTTCAAATATCGCCTGAACTCCAATATGGCGTTGAAAGATGGTCGCCAGTTTAAGTAATGGAAGTAGAGTGAACTCAAAACAAACAATGGAGAAGAATATTGAGGATAGCCATCGTCACCAGCTTCATCGTAATATGCAATGTGCATAAAGCATCTCCCAATGTAGATTAGAACAATTCCTTATTCGCGCTGACCCATTCGAACAACTGCTTCACCCCGCTTTCCACGTCATACTTTGGCTTCCAACCCAACACTTTTTCGGCCTTGCGGATGTCTGCCACGAAGACCTTCTGGTCGCCGGGACGCCAGTCGCCGCGCGTAACCGGGAGCGGGTGGCCGACCAGTTTTTCGAGCATCGGCCCGAACTCGGTCCAGATCGCGACCACGTTCGAGGGGCCGCCGCCCAGGTTGAACACCTGCCCCGCCACCCTGTCCGGGTCGGCCAGGGCCAGGTCGTAGGCATCCAGCAGGTCGTAGACGTGGAGCAGGTCACGCACCTGCTTGCCGTCCCCGTAGATCGAGAGCGGGCGGCCTGTCACGGCGGCGATGACGAACCACGCCACCCAACCCTGGTCCTCCACGCCGAACTGGCGCGGGCCGTAGATGCAAGACTGACGGAAGACGACGGACGGGAGACCGTAGATGCGAGCATAATCACGAACATATTGATCTCCAGATCCCTTGCTACAGCCATACGGCGAGTGGAAATCCAGCGGCTGGGATTCGGGGCAGCCGTGCGGCAGATCCCGGTAGGCCCAGCGGGTGGCGTGCTCGACCACTTCCACGTCTTCCATGCCGCCGTAGACCTTGTTGGTCGAAGCGTAAATGATGAACGGTTTGCGCTCGTTGAGCCGGGCGGCTTCGAGCACGTTGAACGTACCCAGGGCGTTGATCTCGAAGTCTTCACGCGGCTTTGTTACGGATGTTGTGACCGCGACCTGCCCCGCCAAATGGACGATGACCTCCGCCTCGCGGCTGGAGGCCGTCAAAAGGGCCGCGTCCCGCACGTCCCCGACGACGAGCCTGAATCCCGTTTTCCCGAAGGTTTCCTCCAGCCAGGCCAGGTTACGCGGCGCGCCGGCCCGGCTGAGATTGTCGTAGATGGTGACCTTTTCGCCGCGTTCCAGCAGGCGATAAACATAGTTCGACCCGATGAACCCGGCCCCGCCGGTGACGAGATAGTTTTTCGACATTTTTCTCCTGTGTCAATGCGACCGCGGAAAGCTATTGCCAGCGTTCGCGCCGGGCGCGGCGGACCCCGAAGATCAGCGTTGCCGCCATGCCAAAGGCAAAACCACCGATGTGGGCCCACCAGGCAACCCCGCTGGATGCGCCTTCACCCAGGGCAATTGCCCCGGAAAAAAGTTGAAGGATGAACCACACACCCAGGAAAAGGACCGCCGGGATTTCGATGGTGGTGATGAAAATAAAAATGAACACCAGGGTAACGATCCGCGCTCGCGGAAAAAAGAGCAGGTAAGCGCCCAGCACCCCGGCAATCGCGCCGCTGGCCCCGATGACAGGACCGTTGCTGCCGGCCGTGAACAAGGCCTGCAAGAGCGCAGCCGCCGCGCCGCTCATCAGGTAAAAAACGAGATAGCGTCCGTGCCCGAGGCGGTCTTCGACGTTATCGCCGAAGATGAACAGGACCCACATGTTGCTCAGGATGTGCAGCCAGCCGCCGTGCAGGAACATGCTGGTGAAAACCGTCATCCAGCTCGTGGCCGGGTCAGCCAGTAAACGCGCAGGGATGAGTCCCCAGGTGTTGAAGAGCCTTCCAACGCCCTGCGGCCCAAGCCGGAGTTCGAAGTAGAAGACGATGGCATTCAGCCCGATCAAGAGCCAGGTAATGACAGGGGTCCTTCTTGAACGGATCGTGTCGAAAAGAGGCAGCATCTGGCTATTCTACCCCATCCACCCCGTCCGCGCTCTAGCCTTTTGGTTCCGGGGTTTCCCTGGTGCGCAATTGCATCAGTTGGCGGTAAACCCCCGAAAGCGTCTGCCCCTCGCGGGACAAGGCTATCGCCCCCACCAGCCCGCCTGTCAAATAGAAAAACAGGCGGACGGTCAGCGCCACCGCCAGTGCCGTGGACTGGTCGCCGGAGAGCAGGTACAACGCGCTGCTGATGGCACCCTCCAGCGTCCCGACCGCGCCGGGCAGGGCCGGGATGGCGTTGCCGAAGGCGGTCACGCCCATGGTGAACAGGCTCCAGGTCAGGTCGGCGGCGGGGTAAAAAGCGCGGATGATGATGAAATATTGGAGAACCCCAAAGGCCCAGTTTAACGACATCCAGCCCAGGAAACGCAGGAAAAGCCGGGTATCGGTCAGCACGCCCAACCCGTCGAAGAACGAGCCGAGGAAACTGCCGCCAAAGCGCTGCAAGACCGACCATCGTTTGGACAAATTCTCGAAAGTCCGCACGGCCCAATCCCGGTTGCGGGCCAGGAGATACAGGGCGGCCAGTCCGGCCAGGATGATGACGCCCATGACGAGGCCGATCTGCTCGGCCCCCTCCGCCCCGACCACGAACGGCACGGCGATGACCAGGATGCCGGCCGAGTAGGCGATGTCCACTGCCCGCTCGATGACGATGGTCGGCAGGATTTCGACGAAGGTCAGGCGGGTCTTGCGGCTGAGCAGGAAGGCCCGGCCCAGTTCGCCCAGGCGGAAGGGCAGGACGTAGTTGAGCAGGTAGCCCTCGCCCAGGGTCAGGAAAGTGTCTTTGTAAGAGGGCACGCCCCGCAGCAGGGTGCGCCAGACGAAGCCGCGCAGGCCCAGCCAGCCGAAACTGAGCGCCAGGGCCAGCGCCAGCAGCCCGTAGTCCGCAGACCGGATCGCCGCCAGCATGGTCGGGATGTCCACGAAGTAGAGGATGGCCGCGATCAATCCCAGGCTGACGACCAGCCCGGGGATCATGCGGCGGAGGGGGGATTTGGTTTGGGGCATGGGACTGAGTGGAGTCCAACGTCTCTTGACGTTGGCTGCAAAGTCTGGAGACTTTGCACTCCGAGGAATACTTTACTCTTCTTCCAGTTTCAGCACGGCCATGAAGGCTTCTTGCGGGATTTCGACGTTGCCCACCATCTTGAGCCGCCGTTTGCCGCGCTTTTGCTTTTCGAGCAGTTTCTTCTTGCGGGTGATGTCGCCGCCATAGCACTTGGCCAGCACGTCCTTGCGCAGGGCCTTGACGTTGGCCCGGCTGATGACCCGCCCGTCGGCGTAGGCCTGGATGGCCACATCGAACAACTGGCGCGGGATGATGCCCTTCAGTTTGGTGATGAGCGACTGGCCCTTGTGGTAGGCGTCCTTCTTGTGGACGATGGTCGCCAGGGCGTCCACCGGCTCGTTATTGACCAGGATTTCGAGCTTGACCAGCGCGTCGGGGCGGTATTCGGCGAACTGGTAGTCGAGCGAGGCGTAGCCCTTGGTGCGGGACTTCAACTCGTCGAAGAAGTCCACGATCAATTCGGAGAGCGGGATGGTGTAATTCAGTTGTACCCGGTGCGGGGCGGGGTATTCCTGGCCCTTGAACTCAGCCCGGCGTTTGGTGGTCAGGTCCATGATCGGGCCATAGTAGTCGGTGGGGGTGAAGATTTCGATGTTCATCCACGGCTCGCGGATCTCGGCGATCAGGCCCTCGTCGGGCAGTTCGGCGGGCGAATCGATCAGCACCGTTGTGCCATCGTGCAGGACCACCTCATACTCCACCGACGGGGCGGTGAAGAGCACGTCCAGGTCGTATTCGCGCTCGATCCGCTCCTGGATGATCTCCATGTGGAACAGCCCTAAAAACCCGGCCCGGAAGCCGAACCCGATGGCCTGGGAGGTCTCCGGCTGGTAGACCAGGGAGGCGTCGTTGAGTTGCAGTTTTTCGAGGGCGTCCCTCAGGTCGCTGTAATCGTCGGCGTCCACGGGATAGATTCCGGCGAAGACCATCGGCTTGGGCTGGCGGTACCCCGGCAACGGGTCCGGGGCCGCTTTCGCCGCCTGGGTCAGCGTATCCCCCACCCGGCATTCCTGCACGGTCTTGAGTCCGGTCGCCACGTAGCCCACTTCCCCGGCGTTGAGGGTCTTGACCGGTTTCATCGTCGGGGCGAAGATGCCGATCTCGACCGGCTTGATGCTGAAACCAGTCGCCATCATCCGCAGGGTCTCGCCGGCGTTGATTTTGCCCTCGACAACGCGCACGTAGGCGATGACGCCCTTGTAGGAATCGTAATGCGAATCGAAGACGAGCGCCCGCAGCGGGACGTCATCCACGCCTTTGGGCGGCGGCACTTTCTGGACGATGGCCTGCAACACCGCTTCGACGTTTAACCCGGCCTTGGCCGAGATGCGGATGATCTTGTCCGGCTGGCCGCCGAGCAGGGAGACGATGTCTTCGGCCACTTCGTCGGGCCGGGCCGAGGGCAGGTCAATTTTGTTGATGACGGGGATGATCTCGAGGTCGGCTTCGAGGGCCGAATACAGGTTGGCGAGCGTTTGGGCTTCGATGCCCTGGGTGGCGTCCACGACCAACAGGGCGCCCTCGCAGGCGTTGAGGGCACGCGAGACCTCGTAGCCGAAGTCCACGTGGCCGGGGGTGTCAATCAGGTTGAGTTCGTAGGCCTGGCCGCCGGGCGCGGCGTAATTCATGCGCACGGCGGAGGCCTTGATGGTGACGCCCTTCTCGCGCTCCAGGTCCATCGAATCGAGCACCTGCTCGGTCATTTCCCGGTCGGAGAGCGTGCCGGTGACCTGGAGCAGGCGGTCGGCCAGGGTGGATTTGCCGTGGTCCACGTGGGCGATGATGCAAAAGTTGCGGATGTTTTCTGTCATAATCGGCGCGAGTATACCCGATTCTTATCCGCTAATCTACGCTAATCACCGCGAAGTCAGAAACCCACCTTGCGGATGCGTTTGTCGGCGGTGTTGCGTTTCAACCCTTGCGCCCTCCCCTTCGCCGTTCAAGCAGCCCCCGACGCAGGCGCATATACACCTCCCGGATGCGGCGCAGCCCGATCAGGCTGAAGGCAGCAAATATGACACGTTTCCAATCACGGATGACGACCGGCGGCGATTCCAGGAAAGCGCGTCCGTAGGATGCCAGGCCGGACAGGGGCTGCCCGCCCTCGATGAGGTAATACCCGTTTAGGCGGTAAGCCCCGGCCCAGATGCGAGCGTGCCCGGACCGGTAGGCCTGCTCCAGCTCCGATCGGCCCTCCATCCACCTGACGAGGCGGAAGGCTTCCTCGCCGAAACTGGCCGCCCGGGCCACGTTCTTCGCCTCCGCATGGAAACGGGCCGCCGCCAGCGTTTCGGGGATGTATACCAGCGGGGCCAGGCTCGCCATGCGGATCCACAGGTGATGGTCGAGCAGGAAATGGTACGACAGATCCAGAGTCCCGGCCTGCTCCAGCACCTCCCGGCGCATGAATACCGTCGGCTGGCCGATGATGTTGAAGGCCATCAAGTCGTTTAGGGTAAATGATTGGAAGGTCTGAAGGTTGAAGGGCTGGCCGTCGGAATTGATCGAGAGCAAATCGCCGTAGACCAGCCCCGCATCCGGGTTGCGCTCAAAGGCCGCGACTGCCTTCGCAATCGCCCCCGGCTGGTAAACATCGTCCGAGTTGAGCCAGGCCACGATCCCGCCTTTGGCGCGGCGCAATCCCTTGTTGATCGCTTCCGCCTGGCCGCTGTCCTTCTCGCTGACCCACCAGGCCAGTTTATCGGCGCACCGTTCGATGATTCCGACTGAACCGTCGCTCGAGCCGCCATCCACGACGAGATATTCGAGGTGCGGATAATCCTGCCCGATCACCGAGCGGATGGTCTGTTCGAGATAGGCGGCCTGGTTGAAGGAGGGGGTGATGATGGAGACAAGGGTCATTTTGTGAGAATCAGAAGAGTAATAAAGATAGACCTTATTGTACACGAACGGAATTGCCATGAACTGAGGAAATCGGCTTATAATTTGAGCAATGAAGTCATTGGAGCAACTCTCCCATCAACTTGCTATTGGTGAATTCGATTTTTCTCGTCATGCTTTGCGCCGAGCCGTTGAAAGGAATATCTCCGAAAAGGAAATTCGTCAAGCCGCAGAGACGATTGAGTTGGTTGAAGATTATCCGAGCGACAAATATTCACCCAGTTGTTTGATATGCGGTTTTACCAGAGAAAATCGCCCTTTGCATTTACAAGTATCTTATGCTGATACCCCCCTGGTCAGGATCATAACTCTTTACGAACCTGACCCTGAAGAATGGATTGATTTCAAGAAACGGAGGTAAACATGTTCAAATGTCACGTTTGCGGCTCAACCGAAGCCACCGAGGAATTGGTCAAAGAAGTGTTCTACATTGACGGTAAACCTGTCCTCGTGGAAAACATCCCTGCCCAAACCTGTTCCCGGTGCGGCGAGCAGGTTTTCAGCAAAGAAACAACTGAAAAAATCCGCCAGCTGATCCACGGAAAGGCAAAACCGATCAAATCCGTGCAAATGGATGTCTTTGCCTACGCCTGACAGACATTTGCCCTCTTTCGAATCCAAATCTCCGAGACCTTTAAATCTCGGAGATTTTACTTTTCCGCGCTTGTCCGCGTACCACTCAAAAAAGCGAGTTGTACCCTACCTTCGGGAAAATCGTCAACTTCCCGCCGACGGTGGCATCCAGCACCTGGCGGCCGGCGCGCTCGTAGGCCTCCTTCGCCATCCGATAACCGACCTCGGAGGTATCCAGGTCGGGCAACTGCCAGCGGAAGCCTTTGCCGAAGTAACGCGGGTCGAAGTGGTTGGGGTCCGCCCCGTCCGAGACGACGGTCTTGTTGGCCTCGCCCTTCGAGGTGAAATTGTGGTCCACGCCGATCAGGATGACTTGCTCGAAGCCCATCCAGAAGGCCAGTTGCAGGGCCACGTTGGTGACGGTCGCGCCTTCCCAGATGCGGCGGGTGATGTCGTAGGCGAACTGCGGCCCGGTATAAGTGGTGTAAAGGAAGTTCATCTTGGGCGGGAAGCGCTGGAAATGACGGTTGGAGTGCCACGAGATGAATTTGGGCATCGGCAGGGCGGCGATCTCCTCGGCGCATTGCTCGATGACCAGGTCGTTGATCGAGGCGAAATAAGTGGTCTCAAAACCGAGTTCGGGAAACATGAGGTAGATGCGGTTCATCCCGAAGGTGATCTCGTTCCGCAGCTTCGACAGGTCGGTCTGCTTCAGGCTGGGTCCGTTGCCGATGATGAAGCCGCGCTGTCCCTGATGGATATTGCGCATCTCGCGCAGGCTGCTGCGGCTCCAGCGTCGCCAGGGATGCAGGTAAGCGTCCGGCACCTGAGGCAGGCGGCGGAGGGCATCGTAGGTGGTTTTGATGGCCTGGAGGATAGGGGCGGGGGTGATTTTTTTGAGGGTGGTTTTCATCTTTGATTTCCATGTCACCCTGAGCGAAGCGAAGGGTCTCAAATATTCCTGGAGATTCTTCGCTTCGCTCAGAATGACGATTTACTCCGTGCTCATCTCGCCGGCGCGCCGCCGTCCACGATCATGGCTTAGATGGTCAGGAAAGCTTCTCCTCGATGGTCTTCACAAACTGTCTGGCTGAATCCAGAATATCCGCGGCCTGTTCCTCCGTGATAACCCTGGATTTTTGATAATCCCCGGCCTGCCGCATGTCAAAAGCGTGATGGATGATCCGGCTCATTTCTTTTTCAAAAATTCCCCGGCGGACAAATAACTCATCGAATTTAGCAAGTACACCTGCGTGTTTGCCCGGTTCTACCTCCGCGGTCACAAGGACAGCCAGCGCAGCATAAAAAACTGCATAGTAAGCGCGGTTGACAATGCTTACCGGGCTGCCCCCATTTTCCTTGAGCAGTTGCGCATCCCGCAGCATCTCCCTGGCAGATTCGAGCCGATATTTGATGAGATCGTTTTTGTACGATCCTTCCGGAGTCATACCACAATCCCCTCCCGCTCGATATTTCGGTAAAATGGCAGGAATGCGAATTGCTCCATTTGCTCCTGGGTATCAGGGATCACGGAAATGACCTTGCCAGCCTCGAAACCCACCTCCCAGGCAATGTCGGAGGCGAGCCGGGTTGTTTTTGCGTCAATGACGGGGAGGATTACCAGCAGGTCAATATCAGAGTCTTTATCCGCATCGCCGCGCGCTTGCGAACCGAACATAATTACTCGCACAGATTGTCCAAATTCCTGGGTCAAGCGTTTGCGGACTTCTGCCGCCAATTTGAGCGCACGGACTCGGGGACGTAGTGATCTCATAATTCGATTATAACTTCTTTGACTGGCAAAAATCACTACTCCGTGCTCAATCTCGCCGTCGCGCCGCCGTCCACAATCATGGCCTGGCCGGTCATGAAGGAGGACTGCTCGTCATCGGCCAGGAAGTAGATGGCGTGGGCGATCTCTTCAGGACGACCCACCTTGCCGCTGACGGTTTTGCGGGCCAGGTTGTCCAGTCGGGACTGCACGTCCCCTCCCCCGACATGGCCGCGGTCGAGACCGGCGCGCAGCATGGGCGTGTCCACTGCGCCGGGCAGGATGGCGTTGACCCGGATGTTATCCGGGGCGAACTCGATGGCCATGGCCCGCGTCAGCGCCAGCAGCCCGCCTTTGGAGGCGGCATAGGCGGCGATGTTGGCCGAAGTCTGCACCGCATGGACGGAGGAGACGTTCACGATTGCCCCGCCGCCGGCGGCTTTCATCAACGGGTGGGCCAGTTTGACGAACAGGAACACCGAGCGCAGGTTGGAGGCCATGACCGAGTCCCACTCCTCGACCGTGGTCTCGACCAGCGGCTTGGCCACCTGGACCGCGGCATTGTTGACCAGCACGTCCAGGCTGGGATGGAAGTCCCGCGCCTGGCGGAAGATCGCCTCCGCTGAGTCAGGGTGCGAAATGTCGGCCCGGATGAAACATCCGTTTTCGGGGAAATCGCCGCCGAAGTCATCCCGGTCAACGCCGATCACCCTCCAGCCTTTCCCGGCAAAATGATGGACGCAGGCGCGCCCAATCCCGCCCCCCGCGCCGGTGATAAGAACTGTTTTGGTCATAGTATTTTAAACTCTTTGGACACAGATCACACGGATTTCACGGAAAGGGCCTTTGGCTTACGGATTTTTGATTATATTCCTCGGCCAACGAATAGGGCGTGAAGAATACATCCCAAAGAATTCGTATCCGAAAACCAAACAGGATTACGAGATAAAGAACCAATCTGGCTGTCTCATCAGAAATGCGCCCGGTTAAGGACTTCGCGACTGCGATAACCGCAATCCAGGCTAAAGGAACCCAGATCAGATAGACCAAGGCGAGAAACCATTTTCCGAGATAAGCGCATCCCAGGCCGGGGAATACTACATTCAAAAAGCCAGCCATAGCCGCATTCTTGGGTTTCAGAGTCATCTTGATCCTCCGCCAAACAAAAATTGATTCCGTGTCGTCCGTGAATTCCGTGTACAAAATTACTCCGCAATCCCCAACCCCTCCAGCAGGTTTTTGATCGTATTCCAATGTACCCGCTCCCAGGCGGCGGGGCTGGAGTTGGCGTTGTGCGGGGCGAGCATGACGTTGTCCATCTTCAGCAGGGGACTCTCGTGCGGGAGCGGCTCGACCTCGAAGACGTCCAGTGCGGCTCCCGCGAGACGATGGGCCTGCAACGCTTCGATCAGCGCCTTCTCCTCGACGATGGGTCCTCGGGCGGTGTTGATCAGCACCGCGGACGGTTTCATCAGGGCGAACGTGTCAGCGTTCATCAGGTGATGGGAGGTGGGGTTCAGGTCGCAGTTGAGGGAGATGAAATCGGAATTCGATAATAGAGTTTCGAGAGTCGTCATCTCGATCCCTGATTCGGTAATGAAAACGTGATCAATGTCCACGATGTCAGTGCCGAGGACATTCATCCCGAAGGCGCGGGCGCGGCGGGCCACGGCTTTGCCGATATTGCCCACGCCGACGATGCCGAGCGTGCATTCGCTGAGCGTCTGGCCAGGGATTTTCTGCCACTCGCCGCGTTTCATGGCCCGGTCCATCCACGGCTGGCGGCGGACGAAGGCCAGCATGTAGCCGAGCACGGTATCCGCTACGGGGGTGGTGAAGGCGTTCGGGGTACGGCCAATCGTCACCCCATAACGGGAGCAGGCCGCGGCGTCGATCGAATCGATCCCCGTCCCCCACTTGGAAATGATTTTTAAACGGGGAGCGCAGGCCGCCAGTACCCGCTCGGTGTAACGGTCATCCCCGCAAATCGCCCCGTCGAACTGACCGGCGTACTTGAGCAGATCGGCTTCTTCCATGCGCTCGCGCACATCGGGGATGATGAGTTCGAGGCCGTATTTGTCGAAGACCGGGCGGAAGCGGTCCACGAAAGGGATCATGTAGGGGGCGGTGAAGAGGACAGTTTTCATAGTATTCAGTGCTCAGTATTCAGTATCCAGTTTTCAGGTGAGTCCGAGACGGCGGCGCATGAGCAGGTCGGCAATCTCGAAGTCGGATTCTTCGTCAATGTCCACGGCTTCGAGGCGCGGGATTTCGAACATGAGCGGGCGCTCGCCGATGCGGTGGTGCCGCCTGACCAGGTTTTCGCGAGTAAACAGGTACAGGCAGGAATTTTCCTCGTAGACGGGCGGCAGGTCCTGGGTCTGGAGCAGTTCGGCGGGGTTGTGGTTGATGGCCGCTCCGTGCTGGTCGTACAGGCGGGTCTGCCAGCGCGTGACCGAGAAGAGGGAGTCGTGATTGGGGTAATTGGTAAGTAGTAATTGGATAGCCTGGGAGATAGTGGCGGGCTTGAGCAGCGGATTGGTGCTGTGGGTTTGCAGGTAGAAATCCGCCGGGGCCTGGGCCGTGTCGTGGAGCAGGATGTCGTTCATCGGGATGGTGTCAGCCCGCAAATGTTCGGGGCGCTCGATGAGACGCACCTGCGGGAAATCCCGGCGCAGGCCGTCCATGACGGGTTCGGAGTCGGTATCCACGAGGATTCCGCCGATCTCCGGGACGGCCAGCAGGGTCTCGATAACATGCTGGAAGAGGGGCTTGCCCGCCAGCGGACGATAGTTCTTGCCGGGGACGCGCTGGCTGTGGTGGCGCATGGGGACGAGGGCGAGGGTCTTCATATTGGGTGATTATACCGAATATCTAAAATTCAACCATTGAATATTGACAAGGGCAAGTCTCGAGGTTATACTTAATCTACAATAATATCTATAGCTATACTGGACTTTAGAGACTTTCAACAAAGAGATTCGAAATGCGCCTGTCAAAACGCGGTGAATACGGCCTGCGAGCCATGATGCGCCTGGCTGAAGACATCCAGCCGGGGCAGCCCTATCCCCTGATGCAGATCAAGGAGATCGCCGGGCGCGACAAGATCCCGGCCAAGTTCCTCGAACAGATCCTGCTGGCGTTGAAGAATGCCGGCTTGTTGCACAGCAAAATGGGCATCGGCGGCGGCTACTACCTCGGCAAGCCGCCGGAGGAGATCACCCTGGGCCACATCATCCGTGTTCTCGACGGCCCCCTGGCCCCGATCCGCTGCGTGAGCCAGACTGCCTACGAACCCTGCGGCTGCCCGGACGCGCTCACCTGCGGCTTGCGCCTGGTGATGAGCGACGTGCGCGAAGCCGTCGCGGCCATCCTCGATCACACCTCGCTGGCCGACATTACTAATCGGGTGGACGGCCTCCGCCTGTCGTTGGGATTGGGCGAATAAGCTTTGCCGCCGTCCGGGAGGGCGGTGGTTTTTCTGTCGTTTAAAGTCTATAACTATTATAGACTTTATATAACTAAAACAAGCAAAAGAAAGGGATACCACTCATGGAACTCGGAATTCTCGTTTACGTGCTCGTCGGCTTTCTCGCCCAAATGATTGACGGGGCGCTGGGCATGGCCTACGGGGTCAGCTCGAACACCTTCCTGCTCAGCATCGGCATTCCCCCGGCGGCAGCCAGCGCCAGCGTTCACATGGCCGAAGTCGTCACCACCGGCATTTCGGGCGCGGCTCACTGGCGGCTGGGCAACATTGACTGGAAACTGGTCAAGCGCCTGCTGCTCCCCGGCGTGATCGGCGGCGTGACCGGAGCCTACCTGCTCACCTCCATCCCAGGCGACGTGATCAAGCCTTTCATCTCGGCTTATCTGCTCATCATGGGCGGGGTAATCATCTACAAAGCATTCAACCTGAAAGAGTTCAAGCCCAAGGAGCATGGGGCGCGGGTCAGCCTGCTTGGACTGGTTGGCGGCTTCTTCGACGCGGTTGGGGGCGGCGGCTGGGGGCCTATCGTCACGACTACACTGGTGGCCCGGGGCAAGGAACCCCGCCTGGCGGTCGGCTCGGTCAATTTCTCGGAATTCTTCGTCACCTTCTCCGAATCGGTCATGTTCGTATTTACCCTGGCCTTCGCCGACTACTGGAAGATCATCCTCGGCTTGCTGATCGGCGGGGCCATTGCCGCGCCGCTGGCGGCAATACTGGCCAAAAAATTGCCTGTCAAAACCTTGATGATCCTGGTCGGGCTGGTGATCATCATCCTCAGCATCCGCACGATCTTGCTGGCGCTGGCGTAACTCGACGAGCAAAAGTGCGTCGCACCTGACTTCGAGACAACTTCCTCTTAAACGGATTAGCCATCCGCCGGGATCGGTCTCGCGAAACATGGTGCGACGCACTCTAACGCGATTTTCACCAGATTCCTGGGACGAGACGGTAGCGCGTCCGTTTGGCGTATTCCGCGTAACCGGGCAGCTCAGCCTGCAAGGTTTTATCTTCCAGAGCGGTGCGGACGACGAGGACTGCCACCAGTAAAATGGCGGGGACGAACGCCGGGAGCGACTCCAGGAAGACCGGCGTGACGACGTAGGTGAGCAACGCCCCGGCGTATCCGGGATGGCGCATCCAGCGGTACGGCCCGGTCGAGACCACGTGATGGCCGCGCTCTTTCTGGATGCGTACCACACCGGAGAAGAAGCGGTTCTCGATCAACGCCCAGGAGCCGAAGGCGTACCCGAGCAGGATCAGGCCCAGGGCGGCCAGCCTGGCCCACAGCGGGAATCCCGGAGTCCAGCCGAGGCGGGCATCCAGGCCGGCCATAGCGAGGACAAGCCCAAGTCCCAGGGAGACCAGGGGAGCCAGGACTTTGTCCCAGGCTTTGGCGTCTGCCAGTCCCATCGAACGGGCGCGTTCGGCGAGCAAATCCGGGTGACGCCGGGCGGCGAGTCTGCGGCTGGCGGCAAACCCGAGGACATTCACCGCCGCGAACGTCCAGGCTTCCCACCAGCTCCAATGCCCGGAGATGAGGATGGGGAGCAGGGGGATGACGATCAGGAAGAAGACCAATTGCAAGGCAAGGCGAGGGGTGATTCTCAGTTCTCGATCCGACACGGTTGCCTCCATACTCGAATTCTGGGTGTTTCTCAACTTTTGCTGAGTACTGGTTATAATAATCCCGAACGGAGAATAGTGAAATGAGAAACATCCGTCTTTTACTGTTTGCGCTCAGTTTTCTGGCGCTGTTTGCCCAACCGGCGGCGGCCCAGGCTGATGCGCCCCTGGTGCTGGTGATCACCGTGGACGACGCCATTGCGCCAGCCGTGCAGGAGTACATCCAGCGCAGCATCGGCATTGCCGAGCAGCGGGAGGCCGATTTACTGGTCTTGCAACTCAACACGCCCGGCGGGGCGGTCGTGACCATGAACGAGATCGTCCAGAATATCCGCGCCAGCCGTGTGCCGGTGGTGGTGTACGTGTCGCCGCGGGGAGCGATGGCAGCCTCCGCCGGGACGCTGGTCACCCTGGCCGGGCACGCGGCGGCCATGGCCCCCGAAACCATCATCGGGGCGGCCAGCCCGGTCGGCGGGCAGGGCGAAGACCTGGACGAGACGATGAAGGCCAAAGAGATGGAGGCGCTGACCGCCACGGTCCGCACGTTGACCGAGGCCCGGGGCGAGGCGGCCACCCGCCTGGCCGAAGCAACCATCCTGGAAGCCAAAGCTGCCTCGGCCAGCGAAGCCCTGGAGGTGGGCCTGGTGGATTTCATCGCCGCCGACCTGGATGACCTGCTCGGCCAGCTCGACGGCTTCGAAGTTGTGACGGCGGACGGGCCGCGCACCTTGCAGACGGCCAATGCCCGGGTCGAGGAGATACAGGCGACGCTCATCGAGCAATTGCTGTCGCTCTTGACCAACCCGAACATCGTGTTCCTGCTGTTAAGCATTGGCGTGCAGGCGATTTTTATCGAAATGTCCAGCCCGGGCGGGTGGGTGGCCGGGTTCATCGGCGTGGTCTGCCTGGCGCTGGCGGCTTATGGGCTGGGGGTGTTGCCGGTCAACTGGTTTGGGGTCGTCTTCCTGCTGATCTCGTTCGCGTTGTTTATCCTCGACATCAAGGCGCCCACCCACGGCGCGCTGACGGCGGCGGGCGTCGGCTCGTTCATCGTCGGGGCGCTGGTGCTGTTCAACTCGCCGGGCACGCCTGAGTTCCAGCGCGTGTCGGTGCCGCTGGTGGTGGCGATGGCCCTCGTGACGGGGGCGACGTTCGCGGTCATCGTCGGGTTCGCCATCCGGGCCTTGCGCGTCCCGGTCCGCATGGGACAGGGGGCGCTGGTCGCCAGGACGGGGACGGCCACCACCGACATCGGGTTGACGGGACAGGTCCAGGTGGGGGCCGAGCTTTGGACCGCGGAGGCCGTTGCCGGGTCCGGTGAGATCCGTAAGGGAGACCGGATCGAGGTCGTCGGTATGGAAGGATTAAGGTTAAAAATCAAAAAAGTGGAATAAAATAGCCCCTCGCGAGTGCGTCGCACCTAACCTGATAGCGAAAACGCGTTAAACGAGAAGTTTTCGGGTCTGAAGCCAGCCCCGTTTAAAAAGGTGCGACGCACCGACACTCAAAAGAACAAGGATGTTATGCCTGCTACCCCTACAAGAGACCGGGTCAACCCGGAAGTGATCGAAACCCGCCCGCTGCGCCGCCCGGAGTGGATCAAGGTGCGCGCCCCATCGGGCGAGACCTACGAAGCCTTGCAAACGCTGATGCGCTCTAAGGCGCTGCATACCGTCTGCGAGGAGGCCATGTGCCCGAACCTGGGAGAGTGTTGGGGTTCCGGCACGGCCACGTTCCTGATGCTGGGCGACGTGTGTACCCGTTCGTGCGTGTTCTGCGACATCAAGCACGGCAAGCCTAACCTGATGGACTGGCTGGAGCCGGAGCGGGTGGCCCAGGCGGTGAAGGCGATGGCCCTGAAGCACGCCGTAATTACATCGGTCAACCGCGACGAGCGGCGGGACGGCGGCGCGCCGATCTTTGCTATGGTCATCCGCCGCATCCGCGAATTGCTCCCCGGCTGTTCCATCGAGGTGCTCATCCCCGATTTCAAAGGCTCAGTCGAGGCGTTGAAGATCGTCATGGAGGCCCGGCCTGAGATATTGAACCACAACGTGGAGACTGTGCCGCGCCTGTTCAAGCAGATCCAGCCGCAGGACAATTACGATTGGGCCGCGGCGACGTTATCCAACGCCAAGAAGCTCGACCCCGAGGTGCTGACCAAATCGGGCATCATGGTCGGGCTGGGCGAGGAGCTGGACGAGGTCAAGGCTGTGATGCGCGACCAGCGCTCGTGGGGCGTGGACATCCTGACCATCGGCCAGTATTTGCAGCCGAGCAAGAAGCACTATCCGATTTCGCGCTATTACACCCTCGAAGAGTTCGCCGAACTCAAACGCTACGGCCTGGAGATCGGTTTCCAGTGGGTCGAGTCGAACCCGCTGGTACGCTCGTCGTACCATGCGGCGGAGCAGGTGCGGGCGCTGAGCATCGTCCACCGGAAGTTGTATGGCGGTCCGGTGGTCAGTGACAAGTAACCAGTAACCAGTGTTGATCGTGACTGATGAGGCGGACAATCGTCCGCCTCTCTACTTAGGAGGAGCCATGCCAGAGGTCTTCAGTTGTCCACAGTGCGGCGCGCCGGTTCAGGTTCCGGTTGAGGCTGAGAGCGTCACGTGTGCGTTTTGTGGCAGCCAGGTGCCCGCGCCGGCGGAGCAGGTCAACGCCATTCGGGCCAGAAAACTCGGCGCGAAGGCCAAACCCTGGATTATTGCCTTTATCCTGGTGGTATTTGTCCTGCCGACCTGTCTTGGGCTGGCCGGTACGCTTCTGGGGGTTGCCGCCGGGTTCCTTGGGCCAGTCATCGCCATCATCGTTGGCCTTTTCGGAGCCAGTTGATTGCTATACTGCATCTTTTCAGTAAATGGGGTGTGGGGTGTTACGGACGGGCGCAGCCCGTCCGCAACACCCCGCTTCCCCTTCTTTTCGAGAAGATCCGCTATCCTTGTTTAATTGGTTTAACCGGAGAGTTAATCGGTTTAACTTGAAAGTTAATCGGTTTAACTTGAAAGTTAATTGGTTTAATTCGCAGGTTAATTGGTTTAACCGCCTGGTTGGTGGCTCGACCTGAGAAGCGCAATTCGATTTACAGGTAGAAAACTATGAGCAAAAACCGCATGGAAGCTTTCAGCGATGGGGTGATCGCCATTATCATCACCATCATGGTGCTCGAACTGTCCGTACCGCACGGGGCCGACCTGGCCGCGTTGCGCCCGCTGGTCCCGGTGTTCCTGAGTTACGTGCTCAGCTTCGTTTTTCTCGGCATTTACTGGAACAACCACCACCATCTCTTGCAAGCCGTCAAACAGGTGGATGGCCGCGTCCTGTGGGCCAACCTGCACCTGCTTTTCTGGCTGTCGTTGATCCCCTTTGTCACCGGCTGGATGGGCGAGAACAACTTTGCCGGGCTGCCGGTAGCGTTGTACGGAATCGTCCTGTTGTTTGCGGCTGTGGCCTATTTCATCCTGACCCGGGTCCTGCTTTCCGTCCATGGCAAGGATTCCACGCTGGCAACTGCCCTGGGAAATGACTTCAAAGGCAAAATATCGGTGGTAATTTACCTCGCTGCCATCCCGCTGGCTTTTGTCAGTCCCTGGATCGCTGGCGGTTTGTATGTCTCCGTGGCGGTGATTTGGCTCATCCCCGACCGCCGGATCGAGAAAACTCTGGTATCCTAACTTTATTCCAAAACAGGATTAGAAAGAAATGACTGAAGAGAAATTTTGCGACTTTTGCGGGCGCTTCGAGCGCGAACTCCCCGAACCCGCAGAAGCCGGGAAACCCAAACTGACCATTGACGAGGACGGCCTGTGGGCCTGCGCCGATTGCCTGGCGAAGATAGTCACCGCACCGGTCGGGGACGGCGAGGCGGTCGAACTGGAAGAAGAGATCGCCGCCCTCATCGGGAGGAGCGCCGCCGAAATCTGCCGGACGCTGAACCTGCCCTACATGCCGCCCTACGAGACCGTCATAGACGCCGCGACCCGGATCGCCCTCGACGAAAAGCTCCCCATGAGCGGCTGGCGATTCGTCAACCAGTGGCTGGACGGGGCGACCGTCTGGAAAGCCGAGGAAGGTGACGGCATGGCTATCGTCCGCAGCGACGGGACCATCCAGGTCAACTCGGAATGGTTCCTGGATTGAATAGTAAATTCAGGCTCTCCCGTATTGGGCGGGAAAAGTCTCAACACAAAGGGCACAAAGGCTCTCAAAGGGAGAAAAGCCGCAGTGCCGCACGTGTTTTCCTTCGTTACCTTTGCCTGCACTGGGCCGCAGGCACACGGGTGTTCCTTCGTGTTTCAAAAGGTTTTCCCGTTAAAAACGGTAGACCCTAAATTCATCAGGGAAGGGGGAACCAAAGATTTAACCGTCTCGTCCTGCCTGTAACGCCCAAAAATATGTTACAGGAGGAAGAAATGAAATCCCGTTCCAGTCACCTTGCATTTTTCGTACTGGCGGCCGTGTTGGTCCTGGCCGCCTGCGGGCCGGCTGCGCCTGCGCCCACTGAAGCACCGCCCCAGGTTTCCGAAGTTGAGGCTGCCCCGCTCGCGCCGCCCATGCCCACCGCCATGCCGTCCGCCATGTCCCTGAAGTCCGGCGAGGAGATGGCCGCCGCCGGGGAGGACAACGGGACCGGCGTCAACATGGATACGCTGGCCGCCGCCTACCAGACCGACCGCATGATCATCAAAAACGCCGAGATCAGGCTCCAGGTCGAGGACACGGACGTCGCCATTGACCGCACCACCCAGATCGTGGCCGACGTGGGCGGCTACATCATCAGCCAGCGGGTCTGGTACCAGGACTGGCTGGGCGAATCCTACAAATACACCACTATCACCATCGGCGTCCCGGTGAACCAGTTTGAGCGCGCCCTGCGCCGTCTGCGGGAATTGTCCCTTAAGGTGCTGGACGAGAACGCCTCCGGCGAAGACGTCACCGACCAGTTCGTGGACCTCGAATCACAACTGGCCAACCTGGAAGCCACCCGCGACCGCATCCGCACCTTCCTCGACCAGGCCCAGACCGTGGACGAGGCCCTGCGGGTCAACCAGCAATTGTCCGAAGTCGAACGCCAGATCGAGGAGATCAAGGGCCGTATGAACTACCTGGCCGACCGCTCGGCTTACTCGACCATCACCGCCAACATCGAGCCGAAGCTGCCCGATCCGCCCACCCCGACCCCCACTCCCACGTTCACGCCCACGCCCACCCCGCAACCCTGGAGCCTGAAACCGGCCTTCGACAGCGCCACCGATACCCTCACCACCGCCTACCGCGGCATCACCGAGTTCCTGGTCTGGTTGCTGCTGGTCTTCGTCCCGGTCTTTGGACCGTTCGTCTTGATCGCCTGGGGCATCTTCCGCCTGCTGACCCGCAAGAAGACCCCGCCCAACGCCGGTTAACCTGTTGTTTACAAAGCCCTGTGGTGCGCCGCAGGGCTTTTTGGTTATAATCCTCTTGGAAACCAAATCGCCAATCGCCAATCGCAAATCGTAAAGCGTAAATCGTAAATTCCCATGTCCGAAACCATCCTCGTCGTCGAAGACGAACCCTCCCTGCAAGAAACCCTGGTCTACAACCTGAAAAAAGAAGGCTACGCCGTCGAAGCCACCGGCGACGGCCGCTTCGCCCTCGAAGCCGCCCGCCGCCTTAAACCCGATCTGATCGTGCTCGACCTGATGCTGCCCGGCCTCGACGGTTTCGAAATCACCCGCATCCTGCGCCGCGAAATGACCACCCCGGTGCTGATGCTCACCGCCCGCGACGACGAAATTGACCGGGTCGTCGGCCTGGAGGTCGGCGCGGACGATTACCTGACCAAACCCTTCTCGATGCGCGAACTGATCGCCCGGGTCAAGGCCCAGTTGCGGCGGGCGCGCCTGATGCGCGAAGAATTGGGGACGCAGGCCCTTCCCGCGCCCGAAGCCGACATCCTGACCTTTGGGAATCTCAGCCTCAACCTGACCCGGCGGGAAATCGTCCTGGACGGGGAGCCGTTGGCCGTTAAACCGAAGGAATACGAGCTGTTGGTTTATCTCGCCCGCCACCGCGGCCAGATGCTCAGCCGCGAACAGATCCTGCAATCCGTTTGGGGCTGGGACTACTTCGGCGACAGCCGCACGGTGGACGTCCACGTGCGCTGGCTGCGCCAGAAGATCGAAGCCGACCCCGCCAAACCGGAGCGGATCGTGACGGTGCGCGGCGGGGGATACCGGTTCGAGGGATGAGGATGTTACGTGGTGAGTGCTGTCTATTGCGTGATGCGTAATGACCCTTGAAATTACCCTTGCGCTTTTGTCTTTGGCTGCGGTTTGGCTGGGGTGGAGATACCTGCGGCTGCGCCGCGCCGTCAACGATTTGACGGCTCAGATGGAACGCGGGGATGAATTCACCGAATCTGCAAGCGAACTCGGCCAGCTCGCCAGTTTGCGCAATACACAACATGCCATACTCCGCACCCAACTCGCAACCTCCGAAACCCAACGTTCGCGTCTCTCCGCCATCCTCGACCAACTGACCGACGGGGTGCTGATCGCGGATGCCGATGGTTACGTCCAGTTTGCCAACCCGGCGGCGGAGCGACTGTTCGCCCCCTCCCGCGGCAGCCTGACCGGCCTGTCGGTGACCGAGGCGCTGCGCTACCACCAACTGGTCGAAACCTGGCGCAAGTGCCACCAGAGCGGGGCGATGCGCAGCGAAACGGTCGAAATCCCCACCCGCCGCCAGTTCCTGCAAATCGTCGCCATGCCCGACAAACATTCTCCCGGCGGCAGCCTGCTGCTGGTGCAAGACCTGACCCGTCTGCGCCGCCTCGAAACCGTCCGCCGGGATTTCATCAGCAACCTCTCCCACGAACTGCGCACCCCCCTGGCCTCGCTCAGGGCCTTGACCGAGACCCTGCAAGACGGCGCGCTGGACGACCCGCCCGCAGCCCGGCGGTTCCTCCAGCGTGTGTCCACCGAAGTGGACGCCTTGACCCAGATGGCCCAGGAGCTGCTCGACCTGTCACGGATCGAGTCGGGGCAGGTCAGCCTGGAGCTGCGCCGGGCCGCGCCGGGGGAGTTGCTCCGGTCTGCGGCGGAGCGGATGCGGATGCAGGCCGAACGCGCCGGGCTGTCGCTCGTGGTGGATTGCCCCGACGATTTGCCGGATGTGAAAGCCGACCCGCCCCGCGTCGAACAGGTGCTGGTCAACCTCATCCATAACGGGATCAAGTTCACCGATCCGGGCGGCGAGGTGCGGCTGAGCGCGGCCCGGGGGGATGGGACTGTCCTTTTCGCGGTGAAAGATAGCGGGGCAGGCATCCCCTCCGATGACCTTCCCCGGATTTTCGAAAGGTTCTACAAAGCCGACCGCGCCCGCTCTGGCGGCGGGACCGGGCTGGGACTTTCGATTGCCCGCCACCTGGTCGAAACCCACGGGGGAAGGATCTGGGCCGAGAGCGAAGAAGGCCGGGGCAGCGCGTTCTATTTCACCCTGCCGGCGGAAGAGCCGGATTGATCCAAAGCCTTGCAAGGTTTTCACGAACCTTTTTAGCAGATCGGGGTGTTGTGGACGGGCGTAGCCCGTCCACAACACCCCGCTTACCCCTTCCATCCCGGCACTTTGGCGCGCCAACAAAAACCGGGCCTGGATCACTCCAGGCCCGGCTTTCGTTCGGTTGTCCCCCGTTGTTGCGTGGTTACGGGATGTAGTAGGTGATGACCAACTGCGGGCGGTTGCCCAGGGCCGCGTTGCCGCTGAAGAACTTCATGTAATCGGCGAGGTTGTCGTTGTCGTCGTCCTTCGCAAAGCGCAGGCGGAACTGGGTCAGGCCGTTCAGGTTGACGAACGGGAAGGCTGCGGTGTTCAGGCGGGCGGTGTACCAGCTATTGGCCGGGGTCTTGTTGAAGGTGCCGATGGCGTTCTTGTTGGCCCAGGCTTGGAAGTCGGTGATCTGGAGCAGTTTGTTCTTCGAGAAGCTCCACTTGCGGACGTCCACTTTCAGGCCCTGGTGGGTAGTGAAGGGGTCGGTGCCGACCAGCCCTTGCCTGCGAATCTTGATCAGCACTTTGGTGATGACCGCGTTGTTGGGCAGCGCGGCGGTGTTGAAGGACAGGATGCCGCGGAACTGCTGGTTCTTGCGGTTGTCACCCAGGTTGAAGGTGGTCACAGTCGAATTCAGCGTGCCGCCTTTGTTGCTGGTTTCGCTCGATTCCAGGACCCAGCCGTCGTAAGCGGCCTGCGAGCGGAAGGTGAGCGTGACCGGCTTCCCGTCGGTGACGGCGATGGTGAAGGCTTTCTGGAAGGTGCCGCCGTTGCCGTCGTCGGTCTGGACGCAGATGTCGTAGCTGGCTTTGGTCTCGAAGTCGAAGACTTCGGCGGCCTTGAGCGCATCCACGTCAATCGTGAAGGAGGCATCGTCCGCGCCGCCGCAGAAGGTGTAGGTGAAGGTGTCGCCTGCATCCGGGTCGGTGCTGGTGAAGGTGCCGACCAGGGTCCCAACCGGCTTGTTCTCTTCGACGGAGGCGTTGGACAGGGCGATGTCGGTCGGGGCGGTGTTGACGTAGGCCACGTTGATCTGCACTACAGCCGGGGCGCTGTCCAGCAGGCCGTCGTTGACGGTGAAGCTGAAGCTGTCGACGCCGGAGAAGCCGGGATCGGGGGTGTAGGTCAGGTCGGGGGCGGTGCCGCTCAGGACGCCGTTGGCCGGATCAGTGACGATGGTGAAGGTCAGCGGGTCATTTTCCACGTCCGAGCCGGTGAGGGTGATCGGGAGCGGGGTATCCTGCGGGGTGCTGACGATCTGGGCATTTGCCACCGGCGCATCGTTGACCGGGTTGACGGTGATCGAGACGGTCGCGGGGGCGCTGTCGAGGTCGCCGTCGTTGACGGTGAAGGTGAAGCTGTCCGGCCCGTTGTAGTTGGCGTCGGGGGTGTAGGTCAGGTTCGGGGCGGAGCCGCTCAGGGTCCCGTGCGCCGGCGGGGTGGTAACGGCAAAGGCCAGGGGATCGCCTTCGATGTCGGACCCGGTCAGGGTGATCGGCAGGGCCGTATCTTCATCCACAGCCAGGGTCTGGCCGTTCGCGGTCGGGGCGTCGTTGACCGGGTTGACGGTCACGGTGACGGTGGCGGCGTTGCTGTCGGCGAGGCCGTCGTTGGCTTTGTAGGCGAAGCTGTCGGGGCCGTTGTAGTTGGCGTTGGGGGTGTAGACGAGTTTGCCGAGGGCGACGGAGGCGGAGCCGTGGGCGGGCTGGGCCGCGATGCTGTAGCTGAGGGGATCGCCCTCGATGTCGGTGCAGGACGGGTCGGCCTGCCCGGCGGTATCCTCGTCCGTATCCAGGCTGACGGGGGCGCAGACCGGGGCGTCGTTGACGGCATTCACGGTGATACTGACGGTGGCGATATTGCTGTCAAGGGCGCCGTCGCTGGCCTTGAAGGTGAAGCTGTCGGGGCCGTTATAGTTGGCGTCCGGCGTGTAGGTCAGGGCTGGGGCCGCGCCGGTCAGCGTGCCGTGCAGCGGGCTGTCCACGACGGTGAAGGTGAGCGGGTCGCTGTCCACGTCCGAGCCGGTCAGGGTGATGGCTACGGCGGTATCCTCGTCGGTGGTCACGGACTGGTTGTTTGCAACCGGGGCTTCGTTGACGTCCGTGATGCTGATGGCGAGGCTTTCGCTGTCATCCGGGTTTGCGCCGACAGCCGGGTCGTTCACCGCTACGGTCACATCCAGGACCGGGTTGGTCTCGTGGTCGAGGGCCGCGCCGGCTTTGAGATAGAGCGACGAGCCGGTGATCTCGAACAGGGCCGCGTCCGCACCGGACAGGGACAGGTTGTTCGTGCCCAGGCCGTCGTCGGTGATGGTGACGTCGGCGACCCTGATGGCCGCGCTGGTGTCGGTGTTCTCAGCCAGGCTGGTCACGGTGTTGGACAGGGCCAGGGTCGGCGGGTCGTTGACCGCGTTGACCGTCCAGGTGTAGGAGGCGGGGGTCGGGTCGGTGTGGCCCAAAGTGTCGGTGGCGCGCACCTGGAAGGTGTGGCTGCCGTCAGCCAGGCCGGTGTAGGGATTCGGGCTGGTGCAAGCGGCGAAGGCGCTGCCGTCCAACCGGCACTCGAAGGTGGAACCGGCTTCGGTGCTGGTGAAGGTGAAGGTGGCGTTGGCGCTGCCGCTCGGGTCACTCGGCTGGGAGGTGATGGACGTATCGGGGGCGGTGGTGTCTATGGCCCAGGTGTAGGAGGCCGGGGTCGGGTCAGGGTTGCCGAGGCTTTCCACGGCCCGCACCTGGAAGGTGTGGCTGCCATCCGCCAGGGCGGTGTAGTTCTTCGGGCTGGCGCAGGTGGCGAAGGCGCCCGCATCCAGGCTGCACTCGAAGGTCGCGTCCGGGTCGTCGCTGGTGAAGGTGAAGGCGGCGTTGGCGCTGGCGCTGAGCAGGTCCGGGCTGCCGGTGATGGTGGTGTCGGGGGCGGTGCTGAAGGTCAGCGGGGCGCTCCAGGGTCCCCATCCATAAGAGTTCCAGGTGCGTCCATACCAGGTGTACGTGCCGCCGGTGAGAGTCACAGCCGGTTGGTGAGAACAGGTTGTGTCATCGCAGTACGTCGCTGAGACGTAGTAACCCTGATACACCAGGTTTTCCGCCGAATCAAAGACCTGGATAAAGGTGGCTTCGGCTGTGTCCACATACTCCCAGGTATAGGTGGGCGAGTAGTCTGTGCCGATGAAGCCTGTGGGCGAGATCAACGTGGTCGGGCCGGGGATGGTCGAAGTCACAATTGACCAGGTGTAGGTGGCTGGAGTCGGATCCACATCGCCGCCGTTGATGGCGCGTACCTGGAATGTGTGTGATCCTTCACTCAGGCTGGGGTAATTCGCCGGGCTGGCGCAGGCGGCGAATCCGCTGCCATCCAACTGACACTCGAAGGTCGAACCAGCTTCGGTGCTGGTGAAGGAGAAGCTCGCATTGGTGCTGTTGGTCGGGTTGGACGGTTGGCTGGTGATGATCGTGTTCAGCCCGCTGAGCGATTCATAACAGGCGTTATCTGCTGCGCCGGTGATCGCATTGTAGTTCTTGTAGGCCGGCCACAGGGTGGCAGCTGTGAAATAACTGGTTGCAGGCGCACCACCCGACCAGGTGCTGGTATCCGATACGGCTCCTGTGTAGACCGAGCCGGTCGGGTTGCCGCTGGCGTCCAACTGGACGAGGCTGACATAGATCATCGCCGAGGTGTTGCTTAGTTTGGTCATCTCAGCTTTGAAGCGGTACCAGGTGTTGGCAGGCAGGGTCGGCAGAGCCACGATGGGGGTCTGGATGCGCGTGCCGCCGCTGTCGCGCCAGTAGGTTACGATGCCGCCGTCGGAATGATCCAACTGCACGCCGAAGATGTAATCGGAACTGACGCTGCTGTCGGTGGTCATCCAGCCCAAGCGGTCGTCGTCGAACTGGCCGCTGCCGTTGGTCTGGAAGTCCATTTGGAAGTTGATACTCTGGAAAGCCGGGTCATTCCAATTGAAGGGTTGGGCCGTCCAGGTGAAGATGTTGACCGCCGGGGCGAGTCCTGTCGAGCCGACCAGCCCGTTCCCGGAGGTGACCACCGGCCCGCCGCCGTTGTCGTACCAGTCAACGTGGTTGCCGACAGGCTGACCGAGGGTGAAGCCGGTGTCGAAGCTTTCGCACGTGCCGACGAATGGCGGGATTTCGGGGGTTGTGGCGCAGACGACCTCAGTGTAGGCGGAGCCGCCTGCCGAGTTCACCGCCCGGACCCGGTAGCAGTATTCCGATTGGGAGGTCAATCCGGCATCTGCGTAGGATTCAGTGTCCGCCAGGACGGTGGTAAGCAGGCTGAAGGGTCCGCCGCTACCGTCGGTGGAGCGCTCGATCTCGAAGCCGGTTTCGTTGTCGGAGTTGTCGCTCCAGGTCAGGTTGATGGAGGCGTAGGAAACCGCCGTAGCCGAGAGGGAAGTCGGCGCGGCGGGCGGCTGGGAGGGCAACGATCCGCCAATCATCCAATTTTCAATCAGGTTGAAGGCTGAGCCAGACCAGGAGTAGACTTTGTAGGTGGTGACGTTGCCTTCGACCAAAACGTAGGTGAAGGTGGTTTCATCGCCATCCCGCAAGGAGCCGTTCGTGATCTGGTCCAGGTTGCCCAAGGGGTATTCAGGCGCAACATCGTGTTCGTAGTAGTGGGTGTGCCCGGTGAAGAGGGTTTCGACGTTGTGGGCGTTGAGGGTCGCCACGAAGGCATCCCGGTTGGCCGGATACGCATCCAGCGAATCGCCCACGTGACGGTTGAACGGATAGGCCGGTTCGTGGATGAAAGCGAAGTTGTGGGTCTGCCCGTTGGAAGCCAGGTCGGCATCAACCCAGGTGCGCAGCGCGGGCGGGATATCTCCCAGAGTAGCGGAGTCGGCACCGGGATTGGTCGTCCCGTCCCAGTAGCCATTGACGATCACGAAGTGGGCATTCTGGTAATCGAATGAGTAGGTGGTATTGACGCTCCCGGCCGGGCCGTTATCAACCATCATGGTAGCGGGCAGGGCGGGCACGAGCGTGTCGCGGATGTAGTTGAAGTTCGAGATGCCGTCGTCAATCTCGTGGTTGCCGATGACCGGGAACCATAGGAAATCGACGCCCAGGACGCTGTCAATGACGGACTCGGTCTGGGGGGCGGCCGGGAGGTCGCCAGTGATAACCAGGAACTCAGGCGCGGGCATCTCGGCAGTTGGGTTGTTGACCAAATTGGCAATCTGTGTCAACTTGTTAGTGATGCTGGTATTCGGGTTGGAGTCGCTGGTATGCCAGTCGGTGGTCACCACGAAGGCGAAACGACCGGAGGCGATATCAAAGCAGACATTGTCGGCTGCGCCGGTGATCGCATTGTAGTTCTTGTAGGCGGGCCACATGCTGGTGGCAGTGAAATAGCGCAGGTCCGGGACACCGTCAGCCCAGGCACTGGTATCGTCCAGGGTGCCGGTGGCCGGCGTGCCGGTCGGGTTGCCGCTGGCATCCAGTTGGACGAGGCTGACATCAATCCGGGCGGAGCTATCCGTCAGCTTGGTGAAGGTGGCCTCGAAGCGGTACCAGGTGTTGGCCGGCAAGGTCGCCAGGTCCACGATGGGGGTCTGGACGCGGGAAGCGGTGCTGGTGTCGTCAATGTCCTTGCGCCAGTAGGTGACGATGCCGCCGTCAGCGTGATCGAGTTGTACGCCGAAGATGTAGGCAGACGAGGCGGATGTGTTGGAAATCATCCAACCCAGGCGGTCGTCGTCGAACTGGCCGCTGCCGTCGGTCTGGAAGTCGGCGCTGTAGGTGATGCTCTCGAAGGCCGGATCATTCCAGTCGAACGGGTGAGCGGTCCAGGTGAAGATGTCGTTGGCCGGAGCCAGGCCGTTGGAACCGCTCAGGCCGATGGCCGCGTTGACGACCGGCCCGCTGCCCGCGTCGAACCAGTCTGCGTGGGCACCGACGGTTTGGCCGAGGGCGAACCCGGTTTCGAATCCTTCGCAGGTGCCAGCCGGTGGAGGCGGCAGTTCGGTAAAGGTGGCGGTGACGGCCTTATCGGCGTTCATCGTGATGGAAGCCGGGGTGGTGTTGCCCGTCAGGTCGCCGCTCCAGCCGCTGAAGTGCCAGTCTGCATCCGGGGCAGCCGTCAGCTGTACGACCGTACCGAACGGGTACGACCCACCTGCCGGATCGAGCGTCACGCTGCCGTTACCGACGACATCCACCGTCAGGGTGACGGGAGGCAGTTCGGTGAATGTGGCGGTGATGGATTTATCGCCGTCCATCGTGACCTGGAGCGGGTTGTCCGTGGCGGTCATATCCCCAGACCAGCCGGTGAATTCCCATCCTGTGTCGGCTGTGGCGGTGAGTTGCACGACCGTGCCTTCGTAATACGTTCCCCCTGGCGGGTTGAGGAGCACGCTGCCGTTGCCGGTGAGGTCTACAACCAGGTTGTATTGCGGCGGAGGCGTGCCCAAGATTACTTCATAGCAGGGGTTATCTGCCGGGGCGGAGGCCGCGGCATTGAAGCTCTTGTAGGCCGGCCACATGGCGGTCGGAGTGAAGTAACGGGCATCTGGGGAGCGGCTGCCGCCAGTGCCCCAGGCGCTGGTATCCGCAACAGTCCCGGTGTAAGGCGTGCCGGTTGGGTTGCCGCTGGCGTCCAATTGCACCAGGATGACATTGATTTGCGCCGAAGTTGGAGATAGTTTGATAATCTCTGCCGTAAAGCGATACCAGGTGTTGGCTGGTAGTGTGGGAAGCGCAACGATTGGGTCCTGGATGCGTGTGCTGCCGTTGCGCCAGTAGGTGACAATGCCGCCATCCGGATGATCGAGCTGGACGCCGAAGCTGTTAGCCGAGTCAACGCTGTTGGCGACCATCATCCAGCCCAGGCGGTCATCGTCGAACAAGCCGGATGCATTAGTCTCGAAGTCTTGCTGGAGGGTCACGCTCTGGAAGGTGAGGTCGTTCCAGTTGAACGGGTGAGCCGTCCAGGTGTAGATGTTGGCGGCAGCAGCCAACCCGACAGAGTTGAGCAGGCCGTTCCCGGCGGTGACAACGGGCCCGCTACCGCCGTCGTACCAGCCGGAATAGGTCCCGATGGTAGAGCCGGGTGTAAAGGCGTCGAAACTTTCACAGACCATGGTGACCGGGATGAGGCTGAAACTGGCAAACAGCTCCTTGTCAGTATTCATGGTGATCGACCTGGAGCCATTGCCGTTGTCGGTCAGGTCGCCTGCATTTGCGCCGCCCCAGGCATCGAACTCGTACCCCGAGTTCGAGACTGGCGTCAGGGTGACGACGGTGTTTTCATCGTAAGTTCCCCCAGCCGGGTCGAGCGTCACGCTGCCATTCCCATCGTCTGTTACTGTCAGGGTGTGCTGTATCGGAGGAGCGCCGGTCAAGATTTCGAAATAGGCATTGTCGGCATAGCCGGTTGTGCCGTTGTGATTCTTGTATCCCGGATATAGAGTAGTTGCCGTGAAATATCCATCATTAGGGATCTCTTCTCCGGCTGTGTTAGGGAGCAAGGAAGTATCGGGAATAGAGCCGCTTGCTAAAACCGATCCTGGGTTTCCGCTGCCATCCAGTTCGGTTAAAGTGACATCGATCCGAGCTGAGGTATCAGTAAGTTTGGTGATTTCAGCTCGCAAACGATACCAGGCATTGGCGGATAGGGATGGCAAAGTGACGATACTGGTTCTGCCCCCGTCGTCCCCAAAGGTATTGCCGTCCCAATAAGCCTCAATATTTTGGCCCCCACCTCCTGGATCAAGTTGAACCCCGAAAATATGATCAGAGTTAATGCTGCTACCCTGAATCATCCAACCTACCCGGTCATCGTCGAATTGGCTGCTGCCATTCGTCTGGAAGTCCATCCCCAAGATAACCCCGGTCAGCGTGGGATCATCCCATTGAAATGGGTGTGCCATCCAGGTAAAGATATTCGCTGAATTGCTGAGTCCCCAGGTACCCCCGATACCGAAGTCATTTTCAACATAGACTCCATTACCAGAATACCAGGCAGCATTATCAATGAAGGTATGATCGGTCCAGCCGCTTTCAAACCCCTCCAAAAACCCGGAAGGAGAATCGGCCCTGGCTGGTAAAGGATTCATCCCAACCAAGGAGGTCAGAAAGACAAGCAAAATGAAAACCTGCCTGAGGCTGGCTAGCGAAGACCGGATCCTCGCCCGTGTCCCCCGTTTGTTTATTGTCAACTTGGTTTTAGACATTTTACCCTCCCAGGGTATAGAACTGTGGTTTAGGCTGCATGGATGGCGGCGGCGGTTGACGGTTGGTCAGGTCGAACTTAAAACAGCGAAAACGACCTGTGGCCGGTTTCGCTATTAGCTCATCAAGAACAACCCTTCATTTCCAGTGCTTGTAGTTTTGGAAGGTTAAGCGACCAGAACTTGTTCTTAAATCATTGCTTCCACATTGGAAAACCACACTATTCGATTTTCCCCATAACTCTAAAATCGGCTGGCTATCTCTTATGCAGTAAAGTGAAGCATCCCCAAAAGGTTCGTTGAACCTGTATGCTTGGGACCGATGAAAAAAGGGCGATAGTTCTACACTTCACAATAGCGAGGAATATCTTTCTGATTCTTTGAATTTTCTTTGAACATTCTTTGAAGGGTCCCGTTTGCAAGCAGGATGCCCCACCCTGTTTGCGAATCTGTAAACCAACTGTTTGTTCGTTGTTAGGAATTATCTGGTATCGTTAAGCCGCAAGGTACGAAAGGAAAGTGAATGCCCAACTTGTTCCTGATCGTTACAACAGTTCTAATGCTGGCGATATTTGCCATTGACGCGGCGGGCAAACGACGAAGATAACACCAATCCCGCCGCTTTATAGACCGGCTTCGGCCGGTCTTATTATTTAACTGATGTTACGCGACAGTATCCATTTGCGCTCCATGGAGACCCTTGCCGCACGCCCCGCCCGACGATAAAACCGTCGGGCTAGTCTTACGAGGCCGCCTATGGCAGCTAAGCCTGCTTCGCAGGCTTCGTATGAATAGCACGGGGGCTTGTCCCCGTCGGGCGTCGAGTGAGTGCGTAACATCAATTGACCTCTTGCAAAAGTCCGATTTTTGCCACGGAGTCACAGAGTCACAGAGTTTTTCTTCTTTTTCTCCGCGTCTCCGTGTCTCAGTGGCTTAAAAGATTTGCATCACGTTTGCCTTATAACTAATGCAAGACATCTAATTATTCAACAACCGTTAACTTGGTTTTCCAGGCCCGTTAACAGACCCGCGCTATGCTAAGGCTATGGAAACTTTTACAGTGTTAGGTCTCTTGTTGGGCGCTGGCCTGGCGGCGCTTGGCATACTTTCTGTCTTATGGATTTGGGCAGCATTGATCATCGCCAAGCGCGCCGATGGCATTCTCAAAAATCAAGGGTGGATCATGGACGAGACCCCCGCTCCGAATTGCTAATCTCAAAGGACCGCCTTATGGAAAACCTTGCTCTAAGCCTCCTTGCTGTTGCCATGCTGGTCGTGTTTGGCGTGGATGCAAACCAGAAACGCCGTAATTTTTTACGGGGCAAAAAGAACTGACAGGCTCCGACCCGATATGACCCATATCCTTGTTACCAATGACGACGGCGTTACCGCCCCCGGTTTGCTGGCGCTGGCGCAGGCCATGCGTGCGGTTGGCAAGGTCAGCATCCTGGCCCCCGACCGCAACTGGTCTGGGAGCGGGCATGTCAAAACCCTGGAGCGCCCGCTGCGCGTCAGGGAGATCACCCTGCTGGATGGCACGACGGCCCTGGCCAGCGACGGCGCGCCGTCGGACTGCGTGGCGCTGGCCTTGCTGGGCCTCTTCGAGGAAAAGATAGACCTGGTCGTTTCGGGCATCAATCCCATGCCCAACCTGGGGCACGACGTCACTTATTCGGGCACGGTCACAGCCGCGATGGAAGCCGTGATCTGGGAAACTCCCGCAATCGCCTTCTCGCTCGGCGCAAACGAGAACCACCTCGGCGAACAGGATTACAGTACCGCGGCGCAGGTTGCGCGTGAGATCGTGTTGAATGTCCTCCGGCGCAAACCGTCTCCGGGACTGCTGCTAAACGTCAATGTCCCTCACCTGCCGCTGGATGGGATCAAGGGGATATGCGTCACCCGCCAGGGATTGCGCGTCTACCGGGACCGGCTGGACCGCCGCGTGGACCCGCGCGGGCGTCCGTACTACTGGATCGGCGGCGATGCACCCACCGGGGTCCCGGAAGAAGGGACGGACGTCGGCGCGCTGGCGGCCGGGTACGTCTCGGTCACGCCTTTGCAGCTCGACCTGACCCTCTATCCGTCCATCCCGGCCCTGGGGGAATGGGAATGGAGTCTGCCCGCCCAAATGGAGACACCGGCATAATTTAACAAATCGTTAAACAACCCTTCCAGTAGCTTTAACAGGCGGGTGATAAATTTGCGCAGTAACCAAATTATAAGAAAAAAACAGGAGAAATCACATAATGCGTAACAAAATGTTCGTCCTTTTGACCGTGGCCGTGCTGGCCGGCATCGTCCTGGCAGCCTGCGGCCCCGCGGCCGCCCCGGCTCCCGCTGAACCTGCGGCCACCCAATCCTCCAGCCAGCCGACCCAGGCCCCGGCAGGTCAGCCCTCCGACTCGGAAGACTCGATGACGATGTATATGCCCGACGCCGTTTCCGGCGACATCGTTACCGCCGGGTCGTCCACCGTCTTCCCGCTTTCCGAGCGGATGAAGCAGCGCTTCGAGGAAGAGGGCTTCGACGGCGCGATCACGGTCGACTCGATTGGTTCCGGTGCCGGCCTCGAGCGTTTCTGCGTTGCGGGTGAGACCGACATCGCCAACGCCTCCCGCAAGATTAAAGACAGCGAAGTGGAATCCTGCGCCGGCATCGGGCGCACCGTGGTCGAGTTCCAGGTCGGGATTGACGCCCTGACGATTGCGGTCAGCAAGGAAAACGACTTCGTGACCGACCTCACCCTCGAAGAACTGGCCCTGATCTTCTCGACCGCCGAGAAGTGGTCCGACGTGCGCCCCGAATGGCCTGCCGAAACGATCCAGCGCTTCTCCCCCGGCACCGACTCCGGCACCTTCGACTTCTTCGTCGAAGCGGTCATGGCTCCCGCCAACGGGGACGATGTGGACGCCGGCGAAACGGCCATCCTCGAATCGGCCGGGGCCCAGTTTTCCGAAGACGATAACGTCCTCGTCCAGGGCGTGCAGGGTTCGCCCTACGCCATCGGCTATTTCGGTTACGCCTACTACCAGGAAAATGCCGATACGTTGAACGCCGTCTCGGTGAACGGCATCGCCCCCACCGCCGAGACCGCCGAATCCGGCGAGTACCCGATCTCCCGCCCGCTGTTCATCTACTCCAGCACTGAGATCATGCAGTCGAAACCGCAGGTGGCCGCGTTCATCTACTTCTACATCACCAACGTGACCGACGAAATCCTGGATGTCGGCTACTTCCCGGTCAGCGAAGGCAAGGCCCAGGCGAGCCTCGACACCTGGACGAGCGCCACCGGGAACTAGAAACCCTCCCATTCAGAGGCAGTCCTTGACTTCTCTGAACGCGCAGCCTTCCCTCTCCCGATGGAGAGGGAAGGACTTTGCGTGTGTAAACAAGTCGCGACGCCAAACCACCCGGAGACTTTTCTATGGCTGAAACAACATATCAGGGGGTAGCCAGCGACAAAAAACCGCTGGACCTGCGCCGGAAGGTGCGCCCCGGTGAAATGATCATCCAGGCGCTGCTCTTTTTCAGCGGTTTCTTTTCCATTTTTACAACAATCGGGATCGTTTATGAACTGGGCAAGGAATCCCTGCTCTTCTTCCAGATGCCCGAATTCAACTTTATCGAAACCCTTACTTCTGTGGAATGGAAGCCGCATGTCGGCAAGTTCGGCATTTGGCCGCTGGTCAATTCCACGATGATGACGACCGTGATCGCCATGTCCATCGCCATCCCGCTCGGAATGGGCGTGGCGATCTACCTGAGCGAATACGCCAGCCCGAAAGTGCGGAGCACCCTCAAGCCGGTCCTGGAAGTGCTGGCGGGAATCCCCACCATCGTATACGGGTATTTTGCCCTGATGTTCATGACCCCGCTGCTGCGCGCCATCTTCGGCAATGACGTGGTCCAGATCTACAACACAGCTTCGGCAGGATTGGTCATGGGCATCCTCATCCTGCCGCTGATCACCTCCATGACCGAGGACGCCCTGAGCGCGGTGCCGCGCTCACTGCGCGAAGCCGCCTATGGCATGGGCGCGACCAAACTGGAGGTCGCCCTCCAGGTGGTGGTTCCGGCCGCCCTGTCCGGGATTGCTGCGGCCATCATCATCGGCGTTTCCCGCGCCATCGGCGAGACGATGATCGTCGCCGTCGCGGCCGGCGCGGGTCCGAATTTCACGTTCAATCCCTTCGAGGGCGCGGAGACCATCACCGGGCACATCGTCCGCATTTCGGGCGGTGACCTGGCCTACGATTCGGTGGATTACAACAGCATCTTCGCCCTGGGCCTGCTCCTGTTCGTCATCACCCTGACCCTCAACATCATCAGCCAGCGCATCGTGCGCCGCTTCCGGGAAGTTTACGAATGAAAGAAAAATTGGAAGTCCCCGGCTATTCTGTCAACCTCGAAGGCCGCAATCGCCATGGCCTGGCCTGGCGCTTGCTTTTCCAGGCTTCGACGATCATCGGCATCATTGCCTTGATCGCCCTGCTGCTCAATGTCATGGACGGGGCCTTTGGCTACGTCGCGTACGCAGCCAAAGTGGACCCCGCGACGCTTGCTGTGGACGGTGTTCCCCTGGAGGGGCAAACCAAAGAGCAACTGGTCGCCCTCCTGAAGACCGAACTTTCGAGCGGCGCATTCAACAAACTGGATAAAGACCTGCCGTTCGAAAACCGTTCACGCGCCAATGTGTACCAGGTCGTGATCGAGCGCATCGTCAAATATAAAGTTGTAGCGGTCTGGGACCTGTGGCCGTCGCTGACCCAGGGGGCGCAGATCCGCGCCACGGTCGAAACCGACTACCCGAACGCCGAACTCCGCTTCACCTCCTGGCTGACCACCGATTTCGTCACCCGCCCGCAGACCAGCGAAGCCGTCACCACCGGGGTCCGCACGGCCATCCTCGGCTCGTTGTGGACGATCCTCTTCACCATCCTGTTCGCTTTCCCCGTCGGCGTGGGGGCGGCCATCTACCTCGAAGAATACGCCACCGATAACTGGCTCAACCGCGTCATCCAAACCAACATCAATAACCTGGCGGGTGTGCCGTCCATCGTTTACGGGATTTTGGGCCTCGCCATTTTCGTCCGGGCATTGGAACCCCTGACGAGCGGCGAAATATTCGGACTGGTGGACCCGACCACGGCCAACGGACGCACCATCCTCGCAGCGGGCCTGACCCTGGGCCTGCTCGTGCTTCCGATCATCATTATCAACGCCCAGGAAGCCATCCGCGCCGTGCCGCAATCCCTGCGAAAAGCCAGCTATGGGATCGGCGCGACCAAATGGCAGACCATCTGGTCGCACGTGCTCCCCAATGCCATGCCCGGCATCCTGACCGGGACGATCCTGGCCGTCTCACGCGCCATCGGTGAGACGGCTCCGCTGGTCGTGGTGGGCGCCTCCACCGCCATCAGCTTCGACCCGGCCTCGCCGTTCTCCAAGTTCACCACCCTCCCGATCCAGATCTACCAGTGGACTTCGCGCCCGCAGGCGGAATTCCGCAGTGTGGCCGCGGCGACCATCCTGGTCTTGCTGGTGATGTTGTTGAGCCTGAACGCCTCCGCCATCCTGCTGCGGAACAGGTTCAGCAGGAAATATTGAACCCGAAACTGTCATCCCGATGGAATGACACCAACAGAGTGAAAAAATGATCGCATCCCAAAATTCGAAATACGTTCTCGAAACAAAGAATCTCGGCATCTACTACGGCAACTTCCGCGCAGTGGCGGAGGTTGACCTGCCCATCGAACGCAACAAAATCACCGCCATCATTGGCCCTTCCGGCTGCGGTAAATCCACACTGCTGCGGGCCTTCAACCGCATGAACGAACTCTTCGCCGGGACGCGCATCGAAGGCGAGGTCAATTTCGAGGGCCAGAACCTCTACGATCCCTCGGTGGACCCGGTCGAGGTCCGTTACCGGATCGGGATGGTCTTCCAGAAGCCCAATCCGTTCCCCAAATCGATCTACGACAACATCGCCTATGGCCCGCGCATCCTCGGCTTGCGCGACAAAGCGACGCTGGACGACATTGTCGAGCGCAGTCTGCGCCAGGCCGCGCTGTGGGACGAGGTGAAGGATGATCTGAAGAAGTCAGGGCTGGCGCTGTCCGGCGGGCAGCAACAGCGGCTGTGCATCGCGAGGGCGCTGGCCGTGGAGCCGGAGATCATCTTGATGGACGAGCCATGCTCGGCGCTCGACCCGATCGCGACCCTGCGTATCGAGGAGTTGATGCGGGAGCTACAGCACCGCTACTCCATCGTGATCGTGACGCACAACATGCAGCAGGCGGCGCGCGTCTCGGACCGGACCGGGTTCTTCTGGCTGGGGCGGCTGGTCGAGTTTGACGAGACCGAGCGGCTATTCAGCACCCCGCGCGAGGCGCTGACCGAAGCGTATATCACCGGACGGCGCGGCTAGGAATCGCCCCTGAATTCCGGTACACTAGCAAATAAGGGGGCTTGCGTGGCAAAGCCTGCGCCGGGACGGTGTCCGCCGCACGCCACGACATGTAGTTGAGACTCGCTGTGAAGAGAGCCGGTTTGACGAGTGCTGAGGATACCCTGCTATGACCCTGCGGGAGCGTTTTGACCAAGAGCTTCAAGACCTGCGCCAGAGCGTGATCGACATGGCGCAGTTGGTTTACGATCAGCTCGTGCTGGCCCTGCAAGGGATGGAAACGCTGGAGGCGGGCATCCCGGAGCGCGTGTTCGCGATCGACGAGAAAGTGAACGAGACGCGTTACGCCATCGAGGCGCGCTGCTTCCGCGTGATCGCGACGCAGCAGCCCACCGCGCGCGATCTCCGCTTCCTGATCGCGGCGATGAACATCATCATCGACCTGGAGCGCGTGGGCGACAAGGCGAAAGACATCGCCGAATCCTTCCGCCAGCTTCAGCGCTCGCCGAAGACCGCGCATATCGCCGAGCTGGAGCGCATGAGCAAGCTCGTCAAGCTGATGCTGCAAAGCTGCATTCAGGCTTACGCCAACGACGACATTGTGCTCGCCAAGCACGTTATCGAGCGCGACACGGAGCTGGACGCCCTGTTCGCCCAGGTGCTGAATCAGACCATCGAGCACGCGGTGAAATCGCAGAAGGAAAAGAAGATCACGGCGTCGTTCGGGGTGATGCGCGCCGCTCAGAACCTGGAGCGCGTCGGCGACCTGGCAACCAACGTGGCCGAACGTATCATCTACACCGTCACCGGCACGATCGAGGAAATGAACATCCACACCTACAAGGCCGGGGACTGAGTTCCCGCGCCGGAACACGCGAGAACAACACGCCCGGATGCGCGCATCCGGGC